>JAFRNP010000137.1 GCA_017430145.1 Clostridia bacterium | reverse complement strand
CACGCCTTGCTTGATATTTATTCCGTCATCCTGCACAGATTTTCCTTGCCAACCGCCAGGTTGACGGCGTCAAATCTGTACAATCTGACGAAAAAATCTACTGCGCAATCCGCACACCGGAATTATGCGGTGTTGCCTTAACGCCGCGCAGCGCGGCGTTGAGTACAGAAGGTTTTATGCGCGTGCATACGTTTAGGATCAAATGGCGCCTGTATAGCATTGCCCGTGGGAGGGGGAAGGCTTTGAAAGCCCCTTATTTTTGATGGGCGCCGGTCCGATGCGTAAGCTTACTATGATCAAGCGCGTCAGCGCTTCCGCATTTGTTACTTTCCTACTTTGTTACTTTGATACTTTTTCTAAATATATGTGCTCAAAATGAAGATTATTTCCTTCTCCATACCAGTGCCGCGGCGCCGGCGGCAACGGCAATCGCGCCGGCGGCGACGGAAGCGATACGGATATTAATGACCTGGCGGTCGGTGAAGTTTCTCTGGATGGGGCCGAGGCTGCCGCTTTTAAGGCCCAGCTCCTTAAAATGGACCATATGCGTTTCGATCTTTTCGGGCCGGGCTTCGTCGACCGTGATCAGCCGCACCCCGGCGTTGCAGCCGTCGGTGTAATTGTGGAACCCGGCGGTCTTGCACTGGGCAAGCAGGATGCCGTCTACCTCGCCTGCAAACTCGTTCATGTGGTCGTGGCCGAAAAACGCGCCGCGCACGTCGCCGACTTCCTTCCATGCGTCAAAAATGCCGCTGTTGACCTCGGCGCACGCCGGGTCCTCCCCCAGATAGCCGATCGACGGGTCCCTGGGGACGTACCGCCCCCGCCGTTTGCCGAAGGCTTTGACGGAGTAGGGGTATTCCCACAGCCGCGCCTTTTTCAGCAGCCGGTATTCCTCCCGGACCGGGATGTGCATGAACCAGAGCGCCGGCGGCAGGCCGCCGCGCGCGTCTTTGATGCGCTTTGCCGTGTCTTTGTACCAGGCGATCTGGTCCTCCCGCAGCCAGTCGTAATAGGAGACCTCCCGGTCTTCGCACAGGTTCAGGCTGTCTACGAACCAGAGGTTCAGGATATCCCGCTCCCCGGCGCCGTCTTTGACCGGCACAAGGCAGTTTCCGCAGCCGGTCACGCCCGGCGCGCCGTCAAACGTATAAAAGTTGCCGTATTCCTCCCGGTACAGCTCCAGCTGCCGCGCCTTCGGGATGGCGCATTCCGGGTCGTGGTTACCGAACACGACGGCGTATGGAATATCGTACTCTTTCGCCGGGGCGGTGATGCGGCGGATGATCGCCCGCATTTTTTCTTCGTCGTCATCCTTGCCCTGGTCGCCCGCGTAAACGATCAGGTCCGGGCGCAGCGTTTCGGCCGCCGTCCAAAGCAGACGCATGGAATCCGCGGTTTTCAGCCGGTCTAATTCATCGGACAGGTCGTACTGCTCGTGCAGGTCGCCCACCACCATGATCCGGAAGGCGCCGTTTCTGAACCGCAGCGGCGGCAGCGGACAATTTGCGTTTTCATTTTGCAAATGCTCCAAAACTTAAGATCCTTTCTTGAAAATAAACGGTAAATATGATATGATTTTGATATCCCACAGGCTCATCCAAAAAAACACCGGAAAGGAAAGATTCCCGATGCGCCCAACGCAGACAAAGCGGCGCATCCCGGATCGCAGGGTAAAAAACAATGAAAAAGGCGCTCGCTTTGCTGCTGATCTGTGCGCTGATGCTTCCGTTGATGAACGTCGGCGCGAAGGCTTCTGATCTCAACGGCAATCAGGAGATGGAGATCATTTACGAATACTTCCAACTGGTTGCCGAATACACCGATTCCTTACAACTGCTGGAATATAATTATTACGACCTGAACCGAGACGGGTATGAAGAACTGTTTTTGCGCTGCGGCGAACTCACGCAAACAACCTACTACGTTTACGGCTTTCTGAACGGACAGGTTCGTCTGCTCGGAAGCTTCGACGGCGGGCACCGGTACCACGGTGATCTGGCAGCGCGAGGCGGCGAAAACAAGCTCTATTATCATTTCGGGCACATGCGTTATGAGTCGCTGACGGAGATCCGACTTAAAAACAATAAAGTGGTAACGGTACAGGCAAGCCCCGAACACCAGCTTGGGGAAAACGAAAGCTACGGATATACAGGGTGTGGGCTGCCTGTCTATACGCCGGATGCGCCGTTTCATTGCCCAACGCTCACGGCAACACAGAAAAAATATCTGCAGAAGATGCAGGAGGTTGACGACGGCGCGGAGTTTTCAAGCCTCATTCTCGCCGATCTGACCGGCGGCGGCTGGCCGGACCTGATTTACGAGCGCTGGAGCGGATACGGCGAAAACAACCTGTACACCTTTTACTATTATAAATCGGGGACCTTCATTAACCTCGGGACGCTCACATTTGCAGGTTCAGACTGCGCTTATCCGAATCATGAAAACGGACTTGTTTTCAAAAAGCCAAACGGCGGCATTCTGCATGTGTATATCCGTAATAATCAGCTCGCGCAGAAAACCGTGGCGGGTAGCTGGGACGCGAACTACGGCGGCAACGCGCGTCCAATGGTGTTCTCCTTTTACCGGATGGGCTTTGCGTTTAATCCGGGCTTTGATTACGCAAAACGCTTAACGCCCGACGCCCCCGCCGGTCTGAAAGCCGAAATCACCGGCCCGGACAGCGTCAGGCTGTCGTGGAACGCCGTTGAGGGCGCCGATAGATATATCATCTACGAAGGAACGGGCGTCCCCATCGGCGAAACCGAACAAACCTCCATCACCGTGCGCCTGACGGAAGACGGCAAAAAATCCGTCTTTTACGTCGGCGCCCAAAGAGAGGTTGACGGCTATACGCTTGACAGCACCTTCTCGGCGCCTGCCGAGGTCAGCGTGCCGTCCGATAATCCATCGTTCCTGCCGGGCGACGTCAACAACGACGGCGCGGTGGGCGCGGACGACGCGCGTCTGGCGCTCAGGCGCAGTGTGGACCTGGAGACCTACGCCGAAGGCTCCCGGGTATTTCTCGCTTGCGACGCAAACCATGACGGCTCCGTCGGCGCGGACGACGCAAGACTGATCCTCCGGGCAAGCGTAGATCTGGAAACGCTGGCGTAATCGCTGATCCGCAATCAGGGCCGGGATGCACAACCGGGACGCGGCCGCCGGACACAACGGCATATTATTGCTGTCCGTCGTATTTAAACAGCACCTTTCCGCGGTCAAATATGACGTCGTCGCAGTCGAACGCCGACTCGTGGTGGCCCAGCACCACGTAATTGATGCGCGTTTCGCCTGTTTTCGCGTTTCCGCGTTCCAGCCCGACGTGGTAGTTGCCGCTGAATGGGGCGGTAAAGCCCAGCAGCTTCTCTTCCCACTCGGCGTTGTCAAAATCAAGCTGCGCGATATTGTCGCCGCCCTCCAGCGGCCTTACGAACAGCCGCCCGGCGTCCTCGGCCTGCACCTCGGCACGGAGCATGCACTTTGCCCCTGCCTCCAGATACACGCCCTGATAGATGGCGGCGTCGCCCTGATCCAGGTCCCGGATATAGCCGTAGCAGTTGCTGATATC
The DNA here is from genome assembly GCA_017430145.1 of Clostridia bacterium. GTDB lineage: Bacteria > Bacillota > Clostridia > Oscillospirales > Acutalibacteraceae > RUG806. The sequence goes on along the minus strand of JAFRNP010000137.1, from coordinate 4,804 downwards.
CATATCGTCGGAGGAGCGCCGCACCACGCCGGCGGAGCGCTCCCCGGCGGCGTTGTATTTCATGGCCCAGAAGCAGCGCCCGTCCTCAAAGCGGCCGTTGAGCATCTGCCGCATGCTCGGGAAGCGGTTCATATCGCTGATATGGGTCTCGAAAAAGTTGATCTCGATGCCGTGGATCACGTTGTTTTCAAAGCGCACGCTCGTCACCGGCGGGTACCCGGCCTTGTCCGTATAGGGGTTATACAGCCAGTTGCCCATGGTCTCGATGTCGTTGTCGTGGACGTACACGTCCCGGACCTCCACCTTTTCGAGGTCTTCGCAGTTGATGCCCCACAGGATCATGCCGAAGCCCTTGCAGTGGTTCGTGCGCAGGCGGTTGTGGTCCACCTCGATATCCACACTCGGCTGCGGGTCGTCGGAGTTCCACCACTCGCTGCGCCGCGGGTCCCGGTAAGAAGAAAAGATATACACCGCGTCGTCGCCGGTATACATGTCGCAGCCCGTGATGCGGATGTGCCGGGAGTTCATCAGACAGATACCGTCGCCGTTGCCGTGGCTCCAATGGTCGATCTTCAGGTTCCGGAACACGCCGTGATGGCAAGTAAAGGGCATGACTGCGTAGGAATGGTAGTTGCAGATGTGCACGTCCGCGATCTCAAAATGATGGCAGCGGTAAAAACCGACGGGACAGATCTTCATGAGCTGTTCCGGGTCCTCGCAGTCCATCATGCGGATGGTGCCGCTGCCCTTTACTGCAAAATCGTGGGCGCCCTCGGGCGCGAAGATCAGCGGGTAGTTGTGGTACCAGTTGTGGCTCCACTTGATCGCAGGCGAAAAATTGTGGCCCTTGGCTGGAACGTAGGGTTCGTAGCCGTCGCCGACGGGTCTGACGTACGCCGTATCGTCGCCGCTCTGCTGCAGGCAGGCGCCGTCCTCAAAAAACAGGGTGACGCCGCTTCTCAGCACGAGCCCGGCGGAAACAAAGGTCTTTTCCGCCGTCAGCGCCACGGTGCCGCCCCCGGCGGCGTACGCATCGTCGATCGCGCGCTGGATGGCGGCGCGGTCCTCGGTTTTGCCGTCGCCCTTCGCCGCATACGGCGCGTCGGTGACGTGGATAAATACCGGATCGTTCATATGGATTTCCTTTCCTGGATAATTATGCTTCTTCTTTCGCTTCAAAGATCAGCAGCTCGCTGGTCAGAGACGCGGGCAGGTACACCCTTACGCCCTCGTTTACCAGCCGCCAGCCTTCCACCGTCGCCGAGGCGCCGGTGTTGTCGTACGTGACGGTAAAGGTCTTTGAAGCGTCAAGGCCGCGGGGATAAACGGTCACAGCCGGGTCGTCGGGAGAGATGTCCGCCAGGTTGAAGACGCCGATCACGCCCTTCGTCCCGTCAACGGAAGCGCGCTCGATGATCCCGCGCCCGCGGGGGTTGTTTTCGTACAGCTCCGGCGTGTGGTGGTAGATATAGCCGTCGGTCAGGTACGGGCGGATAAAGCTCTTGTACAGGTCAAAGCTGTGCCGCACAAAGGCCAGCGCCTGCGGGTCCGTAGCGCTCCCCAGCGGGTTATAGGTGTTGGTGGTGGGCTTCGCCATCAGCGTGCTGCGCACGGTGAAATCGAGGGAGGCGCGCAGGTGGCCGTTCATGCCAGAAACCAGCCGGTCCACCCGCTCCGGGGGCAGCACCATCGTCATGCCGTTGGTGATCGCAAGGCTGCGCGGCGGGATCTGGTAATCGGAGACCCAGGTGTGGGTGAACTGCTTCACCATACCCAGATCCGCGCGTCCGCCGCCACCCGCGCAGTTTTCAAAGACCACCTGCGGAAACTGCCGCCGGAGGGAGGCGAACATATCGTACACCGCCCGGTAGTACCGGAGCCATATGTTTTCCGTCTGTCCGTTGTGGTCGCGTTTGCACAGCATCCCGGCGGCGCCCACGTTATAATCGATACGGAACAGCCCCACGCCGTATTCGGTGATCACCCGCGCGACTTCCGAACGCACCCAGGCGAGGGCTTCGGGGTTCGTCAGGTCGATCAGCTCCGTCCTGCAGCCGTTCAGGTAGCGCTGCTGGTACCAGTCGGGGTGCGCTTCGGCGACGGGCGTGCCCGCGCCCATGCGCTCGCACTCCATCCAAAGCCCGAAGCGCAGGCCGTTTTCTTCGCATTTCAGACGGATCGCGGCAAACTTATCGGCGTGCTTGCCGGGGTCCGGCGTCCAGTCGCCGACCCTGCCGCCCCAGTCGCTGCCCTCTTTTCCGGCGGGGCAGTTCCAGCCCGCGTCCACGATGCAGGATTCCGCCCCCACCGCGGCGGCGGTCCTGATCGTATGGAAAATGGCCTCGGGCGTCATGGCGCGCTCGGGCCCGATGCCCGCGCCGACCGTTGCGATCTGATCGGGCGTTTCCGGGAAGGTGAACACCGCGCGGCGCGTGTGTTTGTGCATCATATTGACCGCGTCGTCCAGGTCCCCCTGCACACAGCCGATACAGATCTCGGGTGACGTAAAGGTCTCGCCGGGGTCCAGCACCAGCAGCGGCGCGGGCCCGTCCGCCTCCATACGGAAAGAAAGCCCCGCCCGGTACCGGTCCCCCCGGTCGCTGATGCCGTTGGGAGAGGCGTCCGCGTCCAGGTCGAAGGAGAACAGAAAGCCGCCGGAATACGCCATCTGGGCGAACCAGATCTTTCCCAGCGGGACGTTCCGGATCATGAACATCGGGAACCGGTGTCGTTCGCTGCGCCAGCGCCCGGCGATATGCATACCGCCGGAGACCATCGGGTGCCAGCGGAACAGCCCCTCGGCGCAGCCGTTGGCGTTCTCCATGTACCCGAGGCGGTACAGCCGCTCCTTGCCAGATTCCCCGTCCACGAAGTGCGCCCAGTCGTGAAACTGCTCCAGCCCGCCGCACATGGGCGCGAGACGGCTGATCTTCATGGGCGCGTCCGAACGGTTACAGAGCGTAAGATACCTTGTGAACACCGCGCTGCCGGAGAGCACCGTATGTACCTCAACCGTCAGGGGCTGCCGCATGTTTTCAAGCGTGACCACGCCGTGCAGGACCCCGGCGCCGTTTTCAAGGGTCTCGGTCCGTTTTTCAAAGCCGATATACTTCCAGTCGTAGCTGAGCGTCTCGCCGCCGGCCTCCACGTCGAAGGACCAGGGCGCGGCGAATGCGTCGTAATCCAGCCGGAAGGGCATCCCCTCCAGCACGTTCAGGGGCGTTCCGGCGGTGTTCCAGCCCGCCGAAACCAGCCGGTTCTTATCAAAGATCTCCTCATAAACGGTCATGCCGGTCCGGTAGCAGAACACCGGCTGCCCGTAGGGGTCTTCGTTCAGGTAGATATCTTTGAATTCGTTGTCAAAAAGCCGCCGGTCCATGCGCGTCCTCCGAAGCTCCGCTTAAAACAGGGATACGATCGCCGAGAAGAACGCCAGAAGCAGGTTCCTAAGCCGCACGAACACGCCCAGCGGCCCCTCGGTGCTCGCGTAGGCAGTCACAGGTTCTTCGGTGATTTTGACCGTATTCAGCTTCACTTTGCCCTCGTACCGGTACAGCGTGTTTTCGTAATTGGCCGGATCGTCTTCACGGACCGTGAACACCCGGAAGCCGTAGGGGCCGGTCTTCGCCATCTGGCAGCCGTAGGTAAAGCCGAGCTCCACGCCGTCCCACACGCCGGAGATCCCCTCCACGTGCTGGTGGCCGAAGAACGCGCCCAGCACGTCGCCGCATTCCTTCCAGGCGCAAAACTCATAGCTCGTGCGCCCGGGCGTGTAGCCGTAAAAGCTGTAGCCGGTCGCAATATCCCGGTTCAGGCGCACGTACCCTGCGTCCGTCTTTTTCGCACCCTCGTCGATGGCTTTACATGGCTCGAACAGGTTGCCAATATCGGCGCACTGGATATGCTGGAACCAGAGGGCGGGCACCGGCGCGCCGCCGTTTGCCGCCGTCATTTCGGCGCTGGCGGAACGGTACCAGTCCACCTGCTCGTCGGTGATCCCGGAGAGGCCGGAATCCATCAGCCAGACGTTGAAGGCGGGTTCGCCCGAGGCGCCCCGGACGGTCACGTGGTAGTCCACTCCGTCGGCGGCGTCGGGGCTCTCGTCAAAAATGATGCAGTGCTCATAGGCGGAGAGGATCTCGATCCAGTCTTCGCCCGTAAGCCCGACCTTGCGGTCGTTGTTGCCCAGCGCGAACACGTACGGGATCCCGAACGTCTCCAGCTCGCCTAAGATGGCGTCCACCGCCTTTTCCACGTTCTCCCGGGTCTTTGCAAGGTCCATCTGCATGTCCGGCGTGCGGACCACAACGCCCTCCAGTACGGGCTGCGCGTCGATCCCCACGTCCCCGCCGCGGGTGTCCTCCACCAGGTCCCCGGAGAGCACGATCAGGTCCGGGTCGGCAAATTTCACCGCGGTGCGGATCAGGTTCAGCATATCCCACGCGGGATATGCGTCGTCCTGCGGGTCGCTGAGCTGTAAAATGCGGAAAGTCCCGTCCGCGCGAAAGGTCAGCGGCTGCGTCTGGGCCTGCGTAGCCGGCAGAAACGCCGCCGTCAAAACCAGTGCAAGGATCACAGATAACAGTTTTCTCATTTTCATATCCTCCCTTCGGTCTCTGTCGATATTGTACCCTGCCCGAAATAAAAAAGCAAGCCCATTTTCCGGGTGCCGGAAAAAACTTCTTGCTTTTCCGCCTGTCCGGGTGTAAAATGGGAACGGACAGAAACGAACAAAACAACGAACAAATCAGAGAAAAGGACAGAAAACAACGTGCGTTTTTTCAATAATCTGACAGTCAGACTT
>JAFRNP010000136.1 GCA_017430145.1 Clostridia bacterium | reverse complement strand
TTCCACATAGTTTTCAACGACGGCTTCGCCGGGCGTATGGTCGAGCCGATCGAGCGTTTTCGCCTCACGCCGGAGTTCCTCGCCGCAGGTCTCGCAGTAAATGACCTCGTCATACGTGCCGATCGCGGTGCAGGAGGCGCCCACAAGGTTTTCGGAAACGGGGTCGCCCTCGGTGTGACCGAGCGCGGGAATCTCAACGCCGTACCTGGTGGGATGGTAATTACAGTATCTGCACTTGTATTCGATGTCGGCGGTGCCGGGCTCTGAACAGGTGGCGGTCACGTTCGTGCGATTGATTTCATAAAAGTCGTGCTCGTCGTGTCCGTATACGACTACATAACAATGATAACGGGGCGCAACAAAGGAATACAGACCGTCTCCGAGATCTGTTACGTAGCAATCCTCCGGGGTGGCGGACTCGCCTCCGTAGGGATGTTTGAATTCAACGTACAGGCCCTCAACGACGGCGCAGCCCTGCTCCTGTTCCACTTTCACAATAACCGTGGTTCCGGGCAGAGCAACGTTCAGACCGTCGCTCTTTACATTGAGGAAGTTCACATGCGCGGAAACGCCCTGAGACGCTTTCGACAGGATGGAAACCCTCTGAAGCGGCTCTCTGGAGGCTTCCTTCCCACAAACGGTACAGTACCGCACGGCTTCCGCCATATAAACATCCTGACTGTAATAGCCGGTGTTTTTATAATACTCTATGCCGCCGGGCGTATGCTTGTAAACCGGACAAATCTGAACGGGGTACTCCGGCATGGCAAAGCAAAAATACCCGTTTTCGTATGTGAACGCGATTTCATCCTGCGGATCTGTTTCATTGAGCGCAATGATGCGGATGCTGTCCTTCACCGCGCACTTGAGGTCGCTGCTCATCTTAAAATACACGAGCTGTCCGGGGATCGCGTACTGCGACGCGGGGAAGGGTCTTTGACGCGCCGTGTCATTTTTCGCAAAATGGTAAAAATCAAGCGTGATCGTCCCATCGGCTTCGGCCGGCTGAACGGCGTAGGCAGTGGCGTCTCCCCACCATTCACTCGTCTCTCCGCAATACACGCAGCGTCTTGTTCTATATCCGGTTGCCGTCTGACCGTCCACGACCGTGTAAGGATAATTCGGATCGTCGTCCACAAACGAATAGCTGGCGGGCGACTCAAAATCGCCGCCCGTGTGCGTGATGCTGTACCCGTAAAGGGTCAGACTTACGTCGGCATCGGGCATTTCAAACTCCGCATAATAGCCGTCGGACGTTCTGGTGAGCGTGTAATTGCTTCCGTCGGCAGCCCTTAATAAACGGTGCTCGATGAAAGATGCGCAGGGAAAGTTTTTCTTAATCGTGATGGTCACCTGCTGACCGGCGGGAATATCGGTCGTGCCCGGCGTGCAGGTAACGCTGTACCAGGGATCTACCCAAACGCTGGTCAGGATGATGTCGTGACCTTCCGTTGTGTCCTCTGCCCCCGCCGCGAGCGTCAGTCCGCCGAACACGGACAGCATCATAAGCAGCGAGAGCAGGATTGCGATGGATCTTTTTGCTGATTTGTTCATGATTTGATCTCCTACTGTTTTCTTTTTCTCAGACAACGATACAAAAAACGTTTTGCCGCCAACAGGAATTATACCGCAAGCCAATTGATGAAATCCATCAGAGCTTCCGTCAATCTTCACCGGATGCAGCAGCTCCGAATGTGACTGTGACGTAGCTGTAGCCGTCTTCGCCGGCATAGTCGTGGCTTTCGACAATATTCTGCGTCAACTCCATTTTTACCGAGTACCCGCTGCCGGCAGCTTCCTCAAGCTGCGTATAGTCCTTCGCGAATGCTTCATAGCCGTTCGGCTGCAGTTTTGCAACGACGTTCTGCAGGGATCTGAACGTCAATTCGGTGTTTTCGCCGTACTCGCCCACGACCAGCTCCAGCTCATCCTTGCTGCCCCAGGAAGCGACGGTGATCTTGCCGGCGTTGATAAAGCTGTTTCCGGCGTTATCCGTCAGCGCGTCGGTGTATTCCAGCGCCGCGTCGTCAACGATCATCTCGTCAAGGCCCTTCATATCCCATGCGGAAGCGACGTAAAGCTTAAGGACCGTTTTTCCGTCAACGCTTTCAGTCGTGAAGAAGGTGTTCTCCTTTCCGGCAAAGTCGAGCCCGGCAAGATAGCCCGTCATCAGAAGGCTGTTCATGCCGTAGTAATCCGCCACGGCATTTTTGATGAACATCATGACGGAATACCCGGTGTAATCCCCCTCATCCGAAGTGTTGACAAGGTAGTCGCCGTCCAGAGTATAGATGAAATCGCCGTTGACGCCTTCCTCTCCCTTTGCGGAGATCACGATGCTGTCTCCGTCCAGCTTCTCCTCGATCGTTGTTGCGCCGAAGCCGGATTTCCACTGAGAGTACTCCGCATTGGCCGTCAGTTTTTCAAAGATCCCCTGAAGCAGCGTATTGTCCGTTTCGCCCGTTTTTTTGCTGCCACATGCGGAGAATGGCATGACCAGAGTCGCAATTACCAGCAGAGCCGTCAGAATTTTTAACGTTTGTTTCATTTTGTTTTTCCTCCTTGAACAATCTTTTTTATATTCAATCATATTTTGCCGAACAGGTGTAGAATAAAGTACAGGATCGCGTGGAAGAAGCCGACGATCCGCTGCCAGAAGCTGCCGGAATGGTCTTGGCCGCAGTATTTGCAGAGCCCCTTGTCGGGATCGGTCGGATCCGTTGGGTCGGGGGTTAACTTTTCAATCACCGTATGCTCACGCGAAAGCTCCTCGCCACAGATCGAACAGTATACTACCGTATCGTAGCCGCCCTCTTTGTCAAACGTTGCCGCGACCTTATTTTCAATAACGGCGGCTCCCGGCGTATGCGCGATCTGCGGGATCGCGACCTCCTTCACGTCGGAGAACGTCTCGCCGTCGAACAGAGCCGTCGCGGTGTAGACGATCTTCCCTGCGGCGAAATGCGTAGCGTCCGTCTGCCGGGAGACGACCGACGCATCTACGATCTGAACGTCGCCGCAGTCTGCGCATGAGAATTTTACGGCAGCGGAGCTGTAATTATCTCCCCACATCCACACAGGCTTGCCATAGACGTGAGCCTCCTTGAACGTTGCCGTTACGGTAACGTCGGAATCCGGCATTGTGAAGGTTGTGCCGATGAGGGTGATCTCATTATTGCCGCCGTCTCTGACGACCAGCGCGTCAAGCTGATACCCTTCATCGGGCGTTACGACGAGATCAACGGTCTTTCCGGCTCTGGCTCCGCTTCTTTCAAAGCTGACGGAACCGTGCTCGCTGTCGCGGATGGTAACGATATGCCAGTCTGTGGCTTCTTCAAAGTTCGCCCAGAGGCTTCTTTCGCCGCTCCAGCCCCACGGCATCGTCACATACCAGATATTCTCATCGTTTTCATCCTGCACGCCGTCCGCGTAATACTGGCTCATGCGTTGACCGAGAGCGGTAACGAACCAGCCGTCGTCCGGATGAACGGTATAGGTAACGATCTCGCCGTCGATCGCTTTTTCCTTGTCTGCCGTTACGGTTCCGTGATAAAAGGCTCCCACAGGCACATCCCGGTAATACATATACTGAATATGAAGCCTGATATCTTCGTCCGGCATTACGAACGTACCCATTCCCGTCTCCGGATCCCAGTTTGCATCTAATTCTTTGTAATCGTTATTGCCGTCATAGTAATAGAAATAGGTCGCGTCCAGCTTCGCGTGCTCTTTCGCGTAGTCGTTAATGTAAATTTCAAATTCCGTTGTTTCACCGGCAAAACCCGTAATGGAAAAGCTGTTGTCGTATTCGTTGACAGTCACCGTGCGATATTCGCTGAAGCGGTAATAAAGCGTGATATCGCTGTCCGGCATCGTGAAAGTAAAGGTGCCGTCGGCCCTGTTATAGAAAGGCATCAGGTTCACCTCAACGCCGTTTTCATCCACGTAAAACAGCTTTGACAAGCCGTAGTTTTCATTTATGAATTCGGCTTTTAAGGTAACCTCTTCGTCCGCAGCGGCGCCGTAATAATCATAGTGCGTAGAAGCGCTGATATATCCCTTTGACAGATCCTGCGACGCCTCATCCAGTCTGATGGCGTGCATATTCGCCATTTCTTCGTGCGTTCTGTAAAGGGTGAGGGATTTTGCTGGCATTGTAAAGGATACGATGCCGGTCCGGGCGTCGTAGGAACCGTCAGCGATCAGGTCAACGACGTTGTTGTCGGCGTCCTTGGCGTAAAGTCCGGTGAGAATATACGGATAATACGATTCCACCTGCCCTTGATAGGTTTCGCCGGCGCTCAGTGTGTTGCCGGTGATATGACGGATGAAGCCGTGATCGCGGATCGGGTCGTATTCCTGATATACGGTATATTTCAGGCCCGATATGACGGCGTTGACGCTGACTTTTGAATCGGGCATTGTGAACTGCGCCCATCCGTAATCGGAAAGCTCGGTATCGACCGCGTTTCCGTTTTCGTCCGTTACGGTGATGCTTTCGATCTTACTGCCTTCCTCGCCGCTGCCGATGTAGTTTTTCGGGAATACGAACACCGCTTCGCCCACGAAGCCCGTTGAGACTGCAGCGCCGGTGTACGTGCGATGGAACGTCAGCAGGCCTCCCGTCGCGTCGGTAACGCCGCTGACCCTGCGGAAGTCCGGAGTAATGGTGATCGTGCCGTCCGTTGCATTCCTGAGGCTCACCGTATACGCGTAGGTGTGGCTGCTGTTCATATAAGTGTAAGACGTGCTGCCGCTGCTGATCGTATTTCCCTGCGTATCGTATTCGCTGAAGCTGTAACCGTATAAATCATATCCGTCGAAAGGCCTGAAAGAAATATTTACGGTTTCGCCGTTTTGCACAAGGTACCTGTCTGCGGAAGCGACACCGTATTCGCCTGGGGTAAAATCGATCAAAACCCCGCCGCCGTAGTCCTCGGCGATCTTATCGGTATAGGATTCTCCGCAGAATACCGCCGATGCTGTGGAAATGACCTTATCTCCACGCAGCTCTCTCGTGATAACGGCCTGAACCGTTTCTGAGTGTCCGCATCCCTCTGCGGCGCAGGCAAAGGTCACGGCTGCGGCCGTTTTGTCCTCAGTCCACGACCAGTCGGGCTCGCCGTAGGCGTGCGCAGCCTGAGAGGTATACGTCGCGGCGTAGGTAACGTTTCCCGTTACGGCAGGGAGCTCGTTCGGCGCATACGTGTTCGCGCCGTCGCTCCAGCCGCTGTACAGGTAATGCGTCGTCCCGTCAAAATAATCCGCGACCGGGTCGCCGTTATATTCCGGCGCCGATCCGTACAGAACGTTATCGTCCGTTTCGGCGATAACGCCGCCGATCTCCCAGCTGACGGTATATTTCAACTGACTGAATGCAGCGGTTACCGTAACCGCTGAATCCGGCATTATAAACTTACCGTCGGCAACAGGTATTTCTCTGCCGGCAGCGTCGGTGACCGTAACCGTTTCCGTTGCGCACCCCACGTTCGGCGTTACGATAAGCGCAACCTCATCGCCGAAATCCGCTTCGCCTGCGCCCGTTACGGTTCCGAACGCATTGGAAACGTACGTGATCGGGTTGTGCGCATACGGGACAAGCGTTTTTCCGGCAAGGTCGGCAGGGGCTGACGTGCCGGTGTAAATCTGAGACAAATCGTCTGCATTTGCAAAGGACTGCCCTGCGACGATCTTGACGTCTGCGTCGGTTTTGGAAAATTCTTTTATGTAGATACTGTCTGTCGGATTTTTGTAACCGAGCGTGATATCATATTCAACCGAAAGCCCGTATCCGATATTCGTATTGCCGCCGTAAATGCTTATGTTGCCGTAAGGCAGAAAAACGTAGTTCGCATTGACGGCGCCGCCGTATATCTTGATATCCGTCAGACTGGCTGTATAGCTGGACGAGGTGATATTGCCTCCGTAGACGGTGATCCCCGCGCCTATACTCATATCGGCTTTTAATACGCCGGTTTTGCCTTTCTGACAGTAAATATTCAGATTTTCACGGCAGGCAACAAATGCGCCGTCTGCGACTTCCAGCGTTGCGCCGTCGGCTAAAATAAGATTGGTATTGCTGTTGAAGGTGAGCGTTTCACTGTATTTGAGATTCTGATCCGTCACATACCAGCCGCCGGAAAGCTCGGTTTCCGTGCCGGTCAGCGGACGCGCAAAAACAGACTGTTCCTCGCCGTTTTCGTCGATATACGACGCCTTCCCGAACGATCCATAGGTTGCGGTATAGGTCATATCGCCGATAACCGCAAAGGGCTCCGGATCCCAGCCGGTAAAATAGTAGGCGTTTGCGGCATCCGAAGGTCTGGTCGGCGTTTCACCGTCATAGGTCGGAATTTCGCCCTGCGTCGCGTTTTCGTCCGTTTCAAGCACCGCGCCGTCGTAGTTTTTCCACTTGACGGTCGCATTGTCATTCACAAAATAAACGCTGTTTCCGTCATGGTTGAACACGCCGGCAGCTTCCTCATACGTACTCAAAACCGTACCGTTCAGCGTGAAGGGCACGGGGATATATATTTCCACGTTGCTGAGGAACCGGTCCCAGGCATACCCGGATTCGGTGTTCGTCGTCAGCTTATTTCCCTTGAACGTGAGCTTTTTGATCCCGCTTCTGTAAAAAGGCGCAACCGTGGTAAACCTTTGAAACGTGGAAGGAAGCTCAAGCTCCGTCAAAGATTTGCTGTCCGTAAAAATGCCGAATTCCATCTCCTTCAGCCCCTCTTCCAGCACGACCTCCGTCAGATTGGGAAGCTCCCTGAATATCATGCGCCCGAGATAGGTTACGCCTTCCCTGACAACGATCTTCTTGATTCTTGTATCCCTCCAAAACGGACTCGTCTTGTCAGCAGGGTAATCATAGGTCCCGCCGTCGCCTTCAAGATAAAGTGTGCCGAGGCTGTTAAGATACCAAGAAACATACAGTCCGCATTCTCCGCTTTCAATGATTTCCGCGTCCTCTTCGTCTTCAATTGAGGCCGATGCCGTTATCGGCACGGCGCAGAACACAGAGAACAGCATCAGCAGCGAAAGCAGGAAACTGACGCTTTTTTTGACTGTGGTTTTCATAATTTATCCTCCTGTCAATGGTTTGTTTCCATTTCGTTTATTTCTTTCCGAACAGACGAAAAGAGGTTGAAAATATACCTATATTTTCTCATTTTTATTATAAATACCGAAGCGTTCAAAAGCGTTCATATAACCGGCGTTTTTAAAAAAATATTCGAGGCGGTTTTCGCGCCTCGAAAGATTTGTTTATTTGTTCTTCCCTGTATTCCGGAAGAACAGCGTTCCCGCAGTCAGCTCGGCCCAGCTGTAGTCCGTCATATATTCGCCGCGAAAACAGTTGACTGCATCCATATCTCCCGCCAGCATCCGGTAATAATCGCAGTTCACACAGTCGGGACGGATCGCGATCCGGCTGCCTTGCCGAAGCAAAACGTCCCCCATACCGATGGTCTTCAAGGTCGTTTTCAAATCATTTATGAGATTCCGGATGCGCTGCTTCGTGTTCTTCGCGCCGCCGCCGTCCCCCCAGAGCGCCGCGCCGATATCCTCAGCCGTACAGGACGCGCCGCGGCGGTCAATGAGGAAAGCAAAAAGCTCTTTTGTCTGTCTTCGTTCGAATCTCACGGGTTCTCCTTGCCAGAAAACCTCAAAATATCCGAAGCAGCGAACCGTCAGTTTATCACGGTTCTGCATCAGCGCAGGCGGCAGGTAGGACAGCTCCGTCTTCACAAGATCGGGGCGCAGCGGTTTAAGGATGTAGCCGTGCGCCCGTGTTTTAAATGCGTCTACCGCATATTTTGCATATGCGGTAACAAACACCACCCGTGTATCCGGAGAGACAATCTTGAGCTCGACGGCGAACTCCAAACCGGATAGGCCGGGCATTTCGACGTCGCAAAATACGAGAGTCGGAAAGAGCTTTCGGCTTTTGATTGCCCGCAAAGCCTCCTCCGCCGAGAGAAAGAGCATGATCTCCGCTTCCGGAACCGCCTCGGCAATGGCGAGCTGCGCCTCGTTCAACAAAGGCCGTTCATCATCAATGGCAAAAATGAGCATCTCGCGTCTCCTTATCCTTTGGCAGAGTGATCGTTACCGCGGTTCCCTCACCGGGAACGGAATATATCTCCAAATTCCCGCCGACCATTTGTCTTAAACGGTCTTTGACGTTCTGAAGACCGATGTGCGAATGCTCGCCGTCTCCCGACGACGTGTCCTTAACAAAGCCTGGCCCGTTATCTTTTACATGGACCTCATAGTGATCCGGGTATTCAAGGGAACGGATAAGCACCGCCCCTTTTCCTTCAACGTTCTTCCGCACGCCGTAAATCACAGCATTTTCAACGATCGGCTGAAGCGTCAATGTCGGGATCTGAAAATCCGTACACTTCAAATCGTACTCCACGGTCAAGGTGTCTCCGAAACGCAGCTGCAGGAGATTCAGATAACATTTCACGTGTTCCAGCTCGTTTATAAACGGAATGGGGCGGTCGTCCGTCAGCGAATCCATGTTATGCCGAAGAAAAGAGCTGAACTGGTCGATCGCTTCGCGTGCGTGCGCCGGGTCGTCGTAGTAGGTGTATTTGATAGCGCCGAGGGTATTATACAGAAAATGCGGCTGGATTTGTCCGAGCAAAATCCGGATCCGCTGCTGAGCCTTCAGATCCTCTTCATGCTCCTGCACAAAGCGCAGATGGAGCCAGATATAATAAAAGACGCTTCCGATCACAATGGCGCAGGTCAGAAAGGTGATAGGCTGAGACTCGGCTTTGACCTCCACGTCAAGAAAAACGGAGGCAAGGATCATCAGCACCACCATAACGGGTATGAAAAAAATCTGTTTGCGGGGACCCCGGTAAGCGTGAAAGCTTTGAAGAAGGAGATTTCCCATCAGAATCAGGCTGATCACCAGACAGGTATAAGAGAGCGGCCCCCTGTAAAATTTGTTGCCCGAGCTGATCCAAAAGCTGAGGTGGGAAAAGTACGCCGTCATATAGACAGCCCAGTTCAGAACGGCAAGCCCCCAGCACACTATATGTTTTTTTTCAGGCCGTATGATATAGAGGAACAGGATCATAAACACGGGGCGAAGCGTATATCCGAATATGGCCGTCGTTGTCCGCAGGAACCACCGGGTCTGCCCCTCGGTCAACAGATTCTCAATCAGGTTCTGGGCGATCAGAAAAGCGCTGAGCGCAATAATTATGAGCATAACAACGCGGTGCTTGCGACTGATATACGGGTCGATCAGCATGGTTACCGCCAGACCGATGAGCAGAAACAGCATCGGGATCAGCAATGCCGCCGTTTCCATAGTCCAGAGCATATGTTTTCACCTCCGCCGAGGATATCATCCGGTTTTTTACAGCAAATAATTGCAGATAACAGAATAAAATATAGCACATCACCATTCAAAATTCAAATGAATTTTTGAATAGGACAGAAGAAAAATCTAAGCGCAGTTTGTGCTTTTGCTTATTTATCTATAGAAAACCGTTTCTGAAAAGCAGCGAGATCGTTTGCGTTCTCCTGCAGTTCTTTTTTTCTCGGCGATTCGTCTTCGGCCGGCTCATCGGCGGCAATCACGTTTTGATTCTGCGCGTGCGCCTGTTCCTGCGCGATCTTTTCTTCTTCCTGAATCGCGTCGAACATGGCGACGTATTCTTTTTCGCCGTCTATCATGATCCGCATGACGTTTGGGGATGTTTATGGATGAAGAAAAGAGGCCCTTCTGATGCTGCTCGAAGGAGCCTTTCCCAAAACAGCAAAAAACAGTACCTCATCATTGGCGGATGAGGTACGTCCGGAGAAAATGATCGCCGGGCGACGAAAATGCGATCCGGCGGTTTGAGGGGCCTGAAATCCCACAGGCAGGGAAATACCTTGCAGGATACCGAAAAGAAGTTACAATTTTGCAATCATTACAAAAAACGCTTGACAAAAACGTTTTTTTTTGATATTTTAACAATGAAAGCGAACTGGAAACGATACCGGAAACGATACCGGAAGACTCTGTCAGTTTTTCGTCACTTCCCGGCAAAACCGTTCATTATTATGCCGCTTTTTATTACGGAAGGTGTTTGGCTTTGAACATTAAAACGCTGGCAAAGCTCTGCGGCGTTTCCGTCAGCACCGTTTCGCGCGCCATCAACGGGCATCCGGACGTGAGCGAAGAGGTACGGCGGAAGGTGCTTGAGACCGCGCAGCAGGTCCACTATATCCCGAACGACGCGGCGCGCGACCTGGTCAGCCGCCCGTCGGACGCCATCGGCCTCGTGGTCAAGGGGATCGGCAACATTTTTTTCACCGCCGTGATCCGCGCCATCGAAAAGACCGCCGAGGAACTGGGCTACACGCTGGTGCTGCACCAGATCAACACGGATGAGAGCGAACTGCTGGCCGGGGCGACTCTGGCCCGCAGCAAACGGCTGAAGGGGCTGGTGCTGCTCGGCGGAAAGTGCGATTATACCGCGGCCGATACGGCGCTGCTGGGCGTTCCTTTCGTGTGCTGTACCTACCGCAACAGCTTCGGCGCGCTGGAAGACGCCGCCTACTCCTCCGTCACGGTGGACGATACGGCGACCGCCTTTGCCGCCACCGATTATCTGCTGCGCAGCGGCCACAAAAAGATCGCGATCCTGCTGCCGGACCGGCAGGACGGCTCTATCGGCGCGCTGCGGTTCGAGGGCTACAAGCGGGCGCTGACGGAAGCGGGCCTGCAGCCGGAGGAAACGCTGATCGCCGAGACCGCCAGCTATTCCCTGCACGGCGCCTACAACGCCACCCGACGGCTCGTTGCTTCCGGCACCGCGTTCACCGCGATGTTCGCCGCGGCGGACACCATGGCCGTCGCCGCCATCCGCGCGCTGTACGACGCGGGCGTGCGCGTGCCGCAGGACTGTTCCGTCATCGCCATCGACGGCATCTCCGTCACCCAGTACACGATCCCTGCGCTCACCACCATGGTACAGCCCGCCGAGGAGCTGGGCCGCGGCGCCGTGACCACGCTGATCGACCTGATCGACGGCAGAAGCGGCAACCGGCACATCACGCTGGAGGCCGTGCTGCGGGAGGGCGAAAGCGTGCGGGACGTCCGCTGATCCCATTCGATTTTTACGCCTGCTGGCGTGGAAATATATCATCATTCGAAAGGAAGAATTTTTCATGAAGAAACTCCTTGCAATCCTGCTCGTTCTGAGCATCGTGTTCGCGTTCGGCGCCTGCGCCGGCAAATCGGGATCGGAAACGTCCACGGACGCCCCCAAGCCCGCCAATACCGCCACCGGCAAGGTCTACTACCTGAACTTCAAGCCCGAAGCGGATCAGGCCTGGCAGGATCTGGCCAAGACCTACACCGAGCAGACCGGCGTGGAAGTCAAGGTCGTGACCGCCGCCTCCGGCGAATACGACAACACCCTTACCGCTGAAATGGATAAGGACGCCGCCCCCACCATGTTCCAGATCGGCAACCAGGGCGCCGTGGAGACCTGGGGCGAGTACGCGCTGGATCTCTCCGACACCGATTTCGTAAAGGAACTCACCACCTCCGATTTCAACCTCTATGACGGCGACAAGCTGGTATCCGTCGGCTATTGCTACGAGGCGTTCGGCATCATCGTCAACAAGGCGCTGCTGGAGCAGGCCGGCCATTCCCTCGATGAGATCACCAACTTCGATTCTCTGAAGGCCGTCGCCGACGACATCCACGCCAGAGCAGCCGAGCTGGGCTTCGACGCGTTCACCAGCGCCGGTCTGGACGGCTCCTCCTCCTGGAGATTCTCCGGCCATCTGATCAATATGCCTCTGTTCTACGAGTTCCGTGACGACGGAGTGAAAGAGCAGCCCGAGACCATCAAGGGCACCTACATGGACAACTTCAAGAACGTCTGGGATCTGTACATCACCGATTCCGCCACCACGGGCGCCGCGCTTGCCAGCGCGACCGGCGACCAGGCCGAAGCCGAATTCGGCGAGGGCAAGGCCGTGTTCTATCAGAACGGCACCTGGGAGTATGCGAACC
>JAFRNP010000020.1 GCA_017430145.1 Clostridia bacterium | reverse complement strand
GCGAAACCTTGGCGTTCTTACGCCAATGGAAAAACACGAACGGTATCTGGCGGCAGCATAAAAACTGCCACCAGATCAAAAAATCTGATGGCAGAAAGTTTTTGTTTTTTTAATTGTCTACTTGACGGGTAGCGGTTCAATTCGACGCTGTTATGCGGTTTTTGTTTTTGCGTGGCTTGTAGCATAACGAAAGAAAAGCTCCAGACCACCGTTCCGACCCGGCAATCCAAAGCCCTTCCCCAGAGCGCGAGACGGGGATCGAACCCGCGACCCCCACCTTGGCAAGGTGGTGCTCCACCGCTGAGCCACTCGCGCATTGCGTTCCTTTTGGAACATAGGGAAGTATACACTAATTGTTTTTGCCTGTCAACCGCTTTTTTTCAGAGCTTTTTGTAAAAAAACAGACGCGTGCAAGTCACCCTGACGCGTCTGCTTCCTGTTATACCTTATTTGCGGCTCTGCGTATGCCGCGGAAAGATTTACTGCCCGTCGCAGTATTTGACGGCGCTTTCGCTCGCGATACGGCCGAAGAATACGATGTCCGCTACGGCGTTGCCGCCGATACGGTTGCCGCCGTGGACGCCGCCGCAGACCTCGCCTGCCGCGAAGAGGCCGGGGATGGGAGCGCCCTCCGTGTCGATGACCTGGGCTTCGGTATTGATCTTGACGCCGCCCATGGTGTGGTGAATGCCGGGCGCTATCTTGATCGCGTAGTAGGGCGCCGTGCTCAGATCCGCGTCCATACCGGTATCGCGGCCGAAGTCCGGATCCTTCTTGTCCGCTACATACTGGTTCCATGTCGCAAGCGTATCCGCAAGCGTCGCCGGATCGATGCCGAGTTCCTCGGCCAGTCCTTCGATGGTATCCGACTGTACGGTGATGCCGGTGGAAACGTATTTTTCGATCGCCTTGAGGTTGTCCCGCAGGTGCTGGTCAAAGATGATGTAAGCATAGCTGCCGGTCTGCTCGAGTTCGCCCGCGCTGACTACGTCGCGGGTCAGCAGTTCGTTGATGAAACGCTTGCCTTCCTGGTTGACCAGGATCGCGCCGTCGCCGCGGACACTCTCGGTGATGAGCATGCTGGTCGACTGCTCGACGGTCGGATGCAGCTGGATCTGGTCGATATCCACCAGGTCGGCGCCGACTGCGATCGCCATCATGATACCGTCGCCGGTTACGCCGGGGGCGCTGGTGGTGACAGTACCAAGCAGGTCACTGCGGTAATGAACGATCATGTCCTGGTTATTGCCGAAGCCGCCCGTTGCCAGGATCACCGCTTTGGCATGGATGGTGTAATAGGCATCCGGGCTTTCCGCCATGACGCCCGTGACGGTGCCGTCCATCGTCGTAAGGCAGGTCGCCGTGGTGTTATACATTACGTCGATGCCCAGTTCTTCGATCTTGTTCCGGAAATGGGTCACCAGGAACGCGCCGACGCCCGAGCCGTCCTCCGGCGCGTGGATCCGCTTGTTGGTGGCGCCGCCGGAGAAGGAGACCTTGGGAAGCGGTGCGCCGATGGAATCCAGCCAGTCGATCGCCGAAGCGGAATTCTGCGCCATGATGGTGACGAGTGCCTCGTCGTTGATGTAGTGGCCGCCCTTCATGGTATCTTCCACGAACTGCGCGACGCTGTCTTCGATACCCTGTTCCGCCTGGTAATGCGTTTCCGCCGCGTTCATACCGCCGGTCGCCTTGGTGGTATTGCCGCCGACGTAAGGCATTTTTTCGAGAACGATGACCTTCTTGCCGGCCTGTGTCGCATTGATCGCAGCGGTCATTCCCGCGCCGCCTGCGCCGATGATGACGATATCGCAGTCGAGGTCAATGTAGTCTTTGACTTTGACGGCTTCCGCATCACTTGCGGCAAACCGCGACAGATCCGCGCCGGCCAGGACGAGCGCGTCGTTGAGAGCCCGGAGGATCGCGTTGCTGGATACGGTCGCACCGCTCAGCGCGTCCACCTTGGGGCTCTGGGCTTCCAGGATCTCATCTCCCAGCATTTCCACGGCGAAAGAACCGATGTTCTCCGTCTCGTGGTCGCCTTCGATCTGAAGGTCTTCGATCTTATTTTCAGATACCGTGACGGTCACCGTGATGTCGCCGCCGAAGCCCTTGGAGGTGCCGGTATAAGTTCCGGGCACGAAGAGATTGTCGCCTTCGGGTTTCGGGACCTCGGCAACCGCTTCTCCGCCGGCAGCCGCGAGAGCCTTGGCTGCGGCGTCTTTTACCGCCTGGCTCGTCAGCGACGCGCCGGAGACGCCGTCCACTTCGGCACTCTGTGCTGTAAGGATCTGATCTGCAAGCTGCGGGATCGCTTTGCCGCCCACGTCGGGCGTCTCGGAATCCCCGGTGATCTGAACTTCTGTGATGCCGCCGTTCTCACCGACCGTGAGCGCTACCTGGACCGGACCGCCGAAACCGATGGCTTCATAGGTGTATGTGCCGGGCTGATACTCTCCGGCTGCGTTTTTGTCGCCTGTGGCGGGCTGATTTTCACTGGCTGTATTCTGGCCGGACGCAGCGGGCTGCGTATTTCCGGATGTATTTTTGCTGCCCGTACCGGTCTGATACTCTACGGATGCATTCTGGCTGCCGGTGCCTGCGACGGATGTCCGGTTATACTCGCCAAGAACAGCTACCACGATCAGGACGCCGACCAACAGGACTGCTGCGATGAGAATCTTCAGAGATTGCTGTTTCCCGGTTTCTTTCATTATTCCCTCCACTGCATGGTTGTGTAATAAGTATCTTCGAAAAACAAATCACCATTCTTATAAT
>JAFRNP010000002.1 GCA_017430145.1 Clostridia bacterium | reverse complement strand
TTCAGGTTCTTGTCGATCCGGCTTTCTCTTTTCATTGTGAATAATCTCCTTCGTTTTTGATGTTTTTCTTTTCTTTCACTTACATCATAACTGGGAGATTATTTTTTTGTCAAATTTCACGTATCATAGGAATGCTTATTCTTTCTCCATAATGTTGCTGCCGCGTTCCAGCGCGACCACGCCGGTGCGGCACATCTCAATGATGCCCAGCGGCTGGACCACGTCGATGAACGCGTTGATCTTGGAAGGCTCGCCGGTGACCTCCACGCACATGGACTCCGTTTTGTAGTCGATGATCTTTGCGCGGAAGATCTCGGTGGCAGCCATGATCTCGTTGCGGGTGGCGGGGGTGTTGATGATCTTGATCAGCATCAGCTCCCGCTCCACCGCCTTGCCGTTCTCCAGCCGTTTGACGGCTTTGACGTTGTGCAGCTTTTTGAGCTGGTTGATGATCTGCTCGCAGGTATGGTCGTCGCCCCGAAGGGTGACGGTGATGCGCGAAAAGGCGGGGTCGTCGGTCTCGCCCACGGTCAGGGAGTCGATGTTGAAGCCGCGCCGCATGAACAGCGACGAGACCCTCGCCAACACGCCGAATTTGTTTTCCACGTATACCGCTATGACGTAGCGGTTCATGGTGTCTTCAGTGTTCATACTGTACCTCGTTTTGATAAAAAGTGAAAAGTGGAAAGTGAAAATGAGGGCGGGACAGTTTTTTCAGATTTGCTTTGGGTTGCCCCGCCGGGCGCAGCCCGGTCGGTCTCCGCTAAAAATGATCCCCCGGATCATTTTCTTAACGCTGCGACGCCGCGCAGCGCGGCGTTGATTATAGGAACTTGCGCAGCGCGTAGACGTTTATCCGGTTCACAGGTGTTTTTTCTTTGGTTCGGAGAGTTATCACTTGCGGAGCGAACGTTACTTGCGGAGCGAACGTCACGTTTCGCAAAGCGGAACACTTTCGATCAGGTCGTCCAGCGAACCGCCGGGCGGCATCATCGGCAGCACCAGCTCGTCCGGGTCGATGGGGACCTCGATCAGCGTGGGGCCGTCCGCCTGCAGCGCGTCTTTCAGCGCCGCTTCGAGCGTTTCGGGCGTGTCGGCGTACGCCGCTTTTGCGCCGAAGGCTTTTGCGAGGGCCACATAGTTCGTGACGCGTTCCGGCAGCGTCTGGGAATACCGCTTGCCGAAAAACAGCGTCTGCCACTGGCGCACCATGCCGAGCACCGTGTTGTTGAGCAGGATGATCGTCAGGGGCACGCGGTAGCGCACCGCGGTGGCAAGCTCGTTCAGGTTCATGGCAAAACTGCCGTCGCCCGTGACCAGAACGGCCCGTTCGCCCGTTGCAAAGTGCGCGCCGATGGCGGCGCCCATCCCGTAGCCCATGGTGCCGAGGCCGCCGCTGGTAATAAAGCGGCGGGGCTGCCGCTGGCGCAGGAACTGCGCCGTCCACATCTGGTGCTGGCCCACGTCGGTAGCGACCACGGTCCCGTCGTCTTTCAGACGGTTGAGGATCCCGAAGATCTCTTCCGGCGGCACGGGGGAACGGCGCGACGCCATCACGCTGCATTGGTTATGCGCCTGCTGCTTCAAAAAACCGTTGATCTGCTGCGTCCAGTCGGGGCGCTCCTGTTTCCGGATCATCCGGGTGAGCCTTGTCAGGCTGTCTTTCAGGTCTCCCACAAGCCCCGCGTCTACGGCGACGTTTTTGTTGACTTCCGCCAGATCCGCGTCCAGCTGGATGATCTTCGCTTTTTTGCCGTAACCGTTCACGTTGCCGGTGGCGCGGTCGGAAAATCGCACGCCCACACCGATGATCAGGTCGCAGGCGCGGTTCGCCAGCGTGGAGGCGAGCCTGCCGTGCATGCCCTCCATGCCGAGAAAGCGCGGGGCGTCCGTGGGCAGCGCACCCAGCCCCATCAGCGACGCGCCGATATAAGCGTCCGTTTTTTCGGCGAGGGCAAGCACCTCCGCCTGTACGCCGGCGCTCAGCGTCCCGCCGCCGATATAGATGTACGGGCGCTCGGCTTCTTCGATCAGCGCCGCGGCGCGCCGGAGGTCTTCTTCGGGGACGCCCGGCAGCGGCAGGGGCAGCAGCGGCGGCAGGGGCTCGTATTCGCCGAGAGCGGTCTGGACGTCCTTGGGGATATCCACCAGTACGGGGCCCGGCCTGCCGGAGCGGGCGACCTGAAACGCCTCCCTGAGGCTCGGCAGCAGGTCGTCTATGGAGGAGACGAAATAGTTGTGTTTCGTGATCGCCATCGTGATGCCGGTGATGTTGATCTCCTGGAACGCGTCCCTGCCGATCATGGCGGTGGAGACGTTGCCGGTAATGGCGACCAGGGGCACGGAATCCAGCATGGCGGTGGCGATGCCGGTGACGAGGTTCGTGGCGCCGGGCCCGGAGGTGGCGATGACCACGCCCACGTCCCCGGTTACGCGCGCCCAGCCGTCCGCGGCGTGGGAGGCGCCCTGTTCGTGCGCCGTTAAAATGTGTTCGATCGGGTAGGGCGAGCGGTACAGCGCGTCGTAGATATCCACGACCTGCCCGCCGGGATAGCCGAAGACCGTGGAAACGCCCTGCTCGTGCAGCGCCTCGATCAGAAGCTCGGCGCCGGTCAGCTTTTTTTTCGTTTTGCCGCCGGGCTTCGGTTTTTTATTGTTTTTCATGGCTCAACGCCTCGTGCTTTCTTATTCGTTTGGGGGCTGCAAACTATTGGTTCGGGGTCAGTTTTACCAGGCCGCCCCGTCTGCAGGGGACCAGGATCATGTCGTCCGTCACCAGCGCTGCGTCGGGCGACGCATCCGCCGTGAAGATACTGCTCAGCTGCGGCGCGTCGATCCCTTCGGAAAGGTCCACGATCGTCACTCTGCGGGAATACGGCTGGGATACGACCAGCGTATTGCCGCCGATCGAAGCAAGGCCGTAGAACTGCGTGCCCGGCGCCTTGATCAGATCGGAGACGGCGGCGTCGTTCACGGCGTAGTACCGGTATCCGCCCTCGGTTAAAACGACGCACTTGTCGTTCCAGGACGCCATGCCGCCGACCTCGATATAATACGGGTTTTCGGCCGTTTTGACCAGCCTGACGCTTCCGTCGCTGCCGGTTTCGTACCATTGGATCGTGTCGCTGCCGAATACGCCGAGATACTTGTCCGCCGGGGTGCCGCGCACGATGCTGCGCGGGGACATGTTCCCGACGGAACGGGTGTCCGCGTCCTTCAGCGTAAGCGCTTCGGGGTCGCCGGCGTCGAGAAGCAGATATTTCTGCGGGTCAAACTGGGCGAGGATCGTTTTTCCGTCCGCGGCAAGCTCAACGGAGACCGCGGCGAGGGTCCCGTTTTCCGGCAGATACGCGGACAGGAAAGTGATCTCGCTGCCCTCTGTGCGGTAGGCGGCGACGCCGCCGTCGCTCTCGGCAGTGAACAGATAGCCGTCCTTATACCGGATGTCCCGTACGGAGTAGCCGGTGGGGACCGTGTTCAGCTCCTTAAGGTCTTTGTCAAGCACGACGATCCCTTTGTCGCCTGCTGCAACGTACAGCAGCCCGTCGTTTCCGGCGACCGCCCAAACGGAGGCGTCCGTCGTCCACAGGTCTGCGTCATAGCCCGGAACTGTGGGCGCTTCGGGCGTGAATTCCGTATTGCGGAAAGTAAAGCCGGTGTCGTAGGCGGTGGGCGCAGCCGCGTCGTACGATACGGCTACGACGCCGTAATCCGAAACGGCGGCATAGATCTTGTTTTTCTCCAGGACCACGTGCGCGACAGGGAAGGGCCGTACCTCATCCGTTTTCCAGGAATACACACGGCCTGCCCTTGCCAGATCCCTGAACCGGCTGTCGTCCGTGCCCACGTGCTTTTCGTACCGCTGCAGGCACCTGGGAGAAGCGGGATCGGAAACGTCGTACACGAATAACCCGTTGTAGCTGTTGGAAACGTACGCGCGGCCCGCGGAGACCTCAACGTCCCAGACGTTGAAGTTGGATTCGTTCATCCTTCCGTCGATTTTGACGCGGGAGAGGCGTTTCGGTGCGGCGGGGTCGGAAACATCAAAAATTTCCAGCCCGTTGCCGGTGCCTGCGGAAAAGGTGCCGGCGCCGCCGTCTCCCTGTGCGTCCAGCGCGGTCGCGGCGTACAGGACGCCGTCCTGTACGGCAAGCCCCTGTCCGTAGCCGTCAAGCGCCAGTTCATAAAGCAGCCTCGGTTTCATGGCGGCCCCGACGTCGTAGATAAGGATCTGTTTGTCGAAGGTGCCGATATAAAGCGTCGTGCCCTGGGCAAAGCAGTCCGTACAATCGTTGTTTTCACCGACGAAGCCGAGATACGAAGGCGCCGCCGGATCGCTGATATCGATATACTCCACGCCGTATCTGCGGCTGCAAACGAACGCCGCGTCCCCGGCGGTGTAGATGCCGAAGGATCGCCCCAGCGTGCTGTAGTGGGAAAGGATCTTCATATCTGCAGGGTCCCTGACGTCGATCAGGTAGACCCCGTTCATACCGCAGGTGACGAGCAGCACGGACCGGTCCTTATTGAAAGCAAGGCGCTGCGTCCTGCCGATATCGGCGAGGGAATCGATCAGTTGGGCGCCTTCTTCGCCGGTCCGGTAGGCTTCCAGCCGGTCGTCGATGGTCACGAAGATCACGTCGTCTTTAATGAGGCAGTCTTTGACGTTTCCGGAAAGCAGGGCGTCCGGCAGGGAGGTCGTCGTGTGGTCGTCCCGCGTGCGGGTCCCCAGGGCAAGGTCGGCGGGGTCGGCGTCGGCGCCGTAATTGACAAGGTAAACGTCCTCCAGCGTCGTCGGTTTATAGTCGGCGTCCGTGGAAACGGAGATGCGGTCCAGCTTACTGACGCCGGTCAGCGGGATGAACACAGACGTGGGCGTCTGCCCGATCTCGATCTCCGTGAAAGCGTCGTCAATGCCTACCGTCAGCGTCTCTCTGCCTTCCGAAGTGTAAGCGGTGAACTGAAGCACCAGGAGGTCTTTTTCACCGACGGCGGCGTCGACCGTGTAATGCGCCTGTGCGCCGGCCTCCGCAGAGTCGAAGGCGCTGATCAGGTTTGCGCGGTCCTTGAAGGCGGCGGCGTCCAGCAGTACGGTCCCGTTTCCGTTTTCTTTCACAACGTCGTAGGCGGAGACCGCGTCTTCTTTCAACAGATAAGTCCCGTCGGCCTTGACTTCCATCGTCGTCTCGGATTTCCGTACGGCCAGCTCCTCATAGTATTCGGAAGCGGCGTCTATCAGTTTCGCGTCCCGGGCGCGTTTTTCCTGGATAATGAAAAAAATAACGGCAGCAAGCAGTACGAACACAAGCAGTACCACGCCGCGCAGAAGGATCTTATTCAGCGTTGTTTTCTTTCCGGTCGCATTTGCCAAAAAAATAACCACCCATCCGAAAATATTGCTCTCATAACTTTATCACAAAATTTCGGTATTGTCAACATATAATTGAAAGTAAAAAGCGCGTAATCTTTTGCGCCCGCAAAAAACGATTTCCGCCGCAGGCCTTGTGCCTGAAAAGTAAAAAAGACGGCGCGGCGCGGGAAAAAAAAGACTTGCATTTTTCCGGTTTTTCCTATATGATAACAATGAGAAAAAATGCGCGGCGCCAGAGCCGCGGAAGACAGAAAGGATCGCCGCGGCAAAATAGCGAAGAAAGCGCGGCAACAGGCAATACCGTATGAATAACGGAGAGATCTTCCGGGATATCAGATGCTTCGTCGTGGATATGGACGGGACCTTCTATCTCGGCGACCGGCTGCTGCCGGGCGCGCGGGCGTTTACCGACGCGATCGCCGCCACCGGCAGAGAGTTCTTTTTCTTTACGAACAATTCGTCGCACAACGAGGCGGAGTGCCTGGAAAAGCTCAGGCGCATCGGCTACGACGCGCCGGCGGGCAGCGTGATCATTTCCTCCCACGTGACCATCGACTTTCTGCTGCGCAACCGGCCGGGGCAGTCGGTATATCTGCTGGGCAACGAAAACCTGACCGGCGATTTTCTCGCCGCCGGCATCACGCTGACGGATATAAATCCCGATATCGTCGTATTGGGGTTCGATACGACGCTGACCTATGAAAAGATCGACAAGGCGGCGGCGTTTCTGGCGGCGGGCAAGGAGTATATCGCCACACACCCGGACGACAACTGCCCGCTGGACGGCGGTTTTATGCCGGACGTGGGTTCCTTTATGGCGATGTTCCAGCGGTCCACCGGCCGCCAGCCGGACCTTATCATGGGCAAGCCCTATGCGTATACCGTCGATTACGTCACAAACAGGCTCGGCTGCAAACGGGAGGAGATCGCCTTCGTGGGCGACCGCCTGCAGACGGATATCGCCATCGGCGCGAAAAACGGCCTGAAAACGGCGCTGGTCTTTACCGGCGTCACCTCGCCCCAGCTCTACCGGGAGAGCGGCATCAAAGCCAGCGCCGCGTTTGAGAATATCGGCGGTTTGGCCCAAGCGATCTCGGAATATCCGTTCCAAAAGTAATAAAGTATGAAAGTATCAAAGTATCAGATATGGGCGGGCACAGCCCGCACCCGGTTATAGAATCAACGGCGCAGCCGTTCCGAATTTGTTACTTTCCTACTTTTTGACTTTTATACTTTTTTTACACTTCGTTCTTTAAAAATATCCGGGAGGTAAATTCTGAATGTCACAGGAAATCAAACGCACATGGTATAAGGAGATGGCGGTCTATCAGATCTGGCCGCGCTCGTTCAAGGACGGCAACGGCGACGGGATCGGCGACCTGAAGGGCGTACTGGAGAAGCTCGATTACATCAAGAGCCTCGGCGTGGACGCGATCTGGTTCTCGCCGCTGTACAAGTCCCCGCAGAAGGACTACGGCTACGATATCGCCGATTACCGCGATATCCAGCCGGAGTACGGTACGCTGGAGGAGTTCAAACAGGTGCTGGACGGCGCCCATGAGAGAGGGCTGAAGGTCATCATGGACCTGGTGGTGAACCACACTTCCGACCAGCACGAATGGTTTTTGGAGAGCAAAAAGAGCGACGACAACCCCTACCATGATTATTACTACTGGCGCAAGGGCAAAAACGGCCGCCGTCCAAATAACTGGATGAGCGCCTTCGCCGGCCCCGCCTGGGAATATAACGCGGACCTGGACGAATACTATCTGCACGTGTTCGCCGTGGAGCAGCCCGACCTCAATATGGACAACCCCAAGGTCCGCGAGGAGGTCAAGGACATCATGCGCTACTGGCTGGATATGGGCGTGGACGGCTTCCGCGAGGACGTGATCACGTTCATCTCCAAGCGCGAGGGGCTGCCCTCCAGTCCCTACTGGTTCCCGGTGGGCACCGGTATCGAAAACTACATGCACGGCCCGCATCTGGACGAGTACCTGATGGAATTCCGCCGCGACGTGCTGGACAAATACGACTGCATGACCGTGGGCGAGGCGCCGATGATGACCACCAAAAAGGCGCTGCACCACATCGCCGAGGGTGAGAACCAGCAGCTGAACATGATGTTCCACTTTGAACACATGGGCGCGGACTGCATGGTCTATTCGTGGCTGAAAACCAAGTTCAACCTCAAGAAGCTCAAAAAGGTCTACACCCGCTGGCAGAAGGATCTGTACGGCAAGGGCTGGAACGCGCTGTACGTGGAAAACCACGACCAGCCGCGCATCATCAACCGCTACGGCTCGGTGAAATACCGCGTCGAGAGCGCAAAGATGCTCGCCACCATGTACATCTGCCAGAGCGGTACGCCCTTCATCTATCAGGGGCAGGAGATCGGTATGCTCAACCTTGAGCTGGAGGATATCAACGGCTACAAGGACGTTTCCACCATCAATAACTACGCCGTCGCCAAAAAGCTGCTGGGCGAAAAGAAGGCCATAGAGCTTGCGAAATACGCCTCCCGCGACAACGCCCGCACGCCCGTGCAGTGGAGCGCCGAAAAGAACGCCGGCTTCACGACCGGCGACGAGACCTGGTTCTTCGTCAACCCCAACTATACCGAGATAAACGTTGCGTCGCAGGAAAACGACCCGGATTCCATCCTCAACTACTACCGGCAGCTCCTCAAGTTCCGCAAGGAGCACGACATCGTGATCTACGGCGAATACGAGGAGTTTTATCCCGAAAGCAAGGACCTGTTCGTGTACGCCAGATATCTGGACGCTCAGAAGATGCTGGTGGTCAATTCCTTCTCCGAAAACAACGTCGCTTTCAAGGCGCCGGAAGGTTTTGACCTTGCCGATGCACAGCTGATGCTGCATAATTATACATCCTGCGGCGTGTGCAACAACGGCTTTACCCTGCGCCCGTATGAGACGAGGGTGTACCTTTGGGAGGCGTGAACGCCGTCTTTACGTAAGAGCCTTAAAAGATCGTTTTCAATCGGAATCTGAAAAGTGAAAAGTGAAAAACCGGAATGCCGCGCAGCGCGGCATTGATCATAAAAGGTTTATGGCCCTAACCTACACTTCTTTACTCTTCAGGCAACACCGCATAATTCCGGTGTGCGGATTGCGCAGTAGATTTTTTCGTCAGATTGTACAGATTTGACGCCGTCAACCTGGCGGTTGGCAAGGAGAATCTGTGCAGGATGACGGAATAAAGATCAAGCAAGGCGTGCGCCGCGAATTGTGCGGTGTTGCCTTCACTATTTTTTGGAGGCAATATGTCAATCAAACGCAAGGAGGCCTATTTTACCTCCGATTATGAGAACAACAAGGCGCGGGTGCTGTTGTGGCAGGACGAAAAGGCGGCTCCCGTCGGGATCGTGCAGATCGTGCACAATTTCGGGGAGCATATCGGCAGGTATGACGAATTTGCCCGTTTTCTGGTCGGTAACGGGTTTGCGGTGTGCGGCGCGGATCTGCCGGGGCACGGCAAAAGCGTGCGCGCGCTGTCGGATCTGGGGCAGGTTTTGCCCGGTGCCCATGCAAGCATGCTGCGCGATATGCACACGCTTATGCGCCTGATGAAAAAGCGCTGCGGCGAACTGCCGTACTTTGTGGTGGGGCAGGGCGCCGGCGCGGCTCTCGCGCAGTTATTCGCCGCGAATTTTGCCGATGACCTTGCGGGCGCCGTACTGTGCGGACTGTTCTCATTGCCTGGCGCTGCTGTCGCCTTCGGCGACGGGATCGGCAACGTGCTGGACGTGGTCCCGGGGAATACGGCTTTTCCCGCCATTGCCGCAAAGCTGCTCGGTACGCTCAGCGGCAGGCTGCTGGACGACGACGAACAGCTTCCGTGGCTTTCCGCCGATATGCCCAACCGCGCCGACTACCTGACCGACCCGCTGTGCGGCTTCAGGCTGACGCGCGAGCTGCTGGCGGAGGCGTTTACGGCGGCGGAAAAGGCAAATTACGCCTCCACCCTCGCAAAATATCCCGCCCGGTTCCCGCTGCTGCTTCTCGGCGGCGGCAAGGATCCGCTATCCGGCTTTGGCAGGGGCGTGGTGGCCGTTTCGGACCGCATGGTTCTGGCAGGGCTTGACCCGGAGGTCATTCTGTACCCCGGCGACCGGAACGATATCCTGCATGAGGCGGATAAAGAAAAGGTGTTTTCCGAGATCCTCGCGTTTTTCCGGGAGGCAGCGGATGCATAAGACGGCGGCGCCCGGGCGGTTCGGTTTGATCGATACGTTGCGCGGCCTCTGCGTATGGGGTATGGTGGTCTACCATACCCTTTTTGATATCCTGGCGGTCTTCGGCGGCGAAAATGCGCAGATGCCGCAGGTCCTGGACGCTGTGCGCACCTTCGGGGCGGCGGCGTTCATTTTTCTGTCCGGCGTGTGCCTGCATTTTGAAACGCGGCCGCTCAGGCGCTTTCTCATGCTGTTTGGCGGCGGGCTCGCCGTCAGCGCCGTGACCTTTCTTGTGATGCCGGAAGCAGGCGTAATATTCGGGATATTGACCTTTATGGCGGTCAGCGGCGGGATCGGTGCGCTTATGAAACGCCTGCTTCAGAAACTGCCGGCGGCGCCTTTTGCTGCCGCCTCTCTGATCCTGTTCCTGCTGCTTCTGAATGTGAACTTCGGATACTTCGGAACGGCGACGCACATCCTGTATTTTTATCCGGAGTGGCTGTATAAAAATTTATTCACGGCGTTTCTCGGATTTCCGTATCCGGGCTTTCAGTCCGGCGATTATTTTCCGCTTCTGCCGTGGATCTTTGCGTATTTTGCCGGTTTCTTCTTTTACGCAGCCGTCGGTCTCCGCCCGGGGGTGCAGGCGCTGCTGCAAAAACAGTGGCGGCCTCTGTCTGTTTGCGGCAGATACAGTTTTTATATCTATCTTATCCATCAGCCGGTCATCTACGGATGCGTGGCGCTGCTGCACTTGCTTATAAAGTAGTCAGTCATAAAAAATACACAAAGTTTTAAAAATTAAATATTGCATGTGCGAAACAGAAAAGATATAATAAATAAAATAGCAAAAAGGGGAGTTTACCTTGTCACTGACAACCATGGACGTTCTGCTGCGGATGGCGGAAAAAGAGAACCGCGCCGTGGGCGCGTTCAGCGTGGGCAATATGGAGATGGTCATGGGGGCGGTGCGCGCCGCTGAAGAGACCTGCACGCCGATCATTCTGCAGATCGCCGAAAAACGGCTGGCGGCGTCGCCGCTGCGGCTCATGGGGCCCATGATGGTCTCGGCGGCGCAGAACGCTTCGGTCCCGGTCGCCGTCCACCTGGACCACGGGCTGACGCTCGACTGCGTGCGGGAGGCGCTGGCGTACGGGTTTACCTCCGTGATGCTGGACGCGTCTTTGCTGCCGTTTGAAGAGAATATCGCCATGACCCGGCAGGTGAAGGCGCTTGCCGCGCCCTGCCGCGCCACCGTGGAGGCGGAGCTCGGGGTCGTGGGCGGCAACGAGGGGGATACGGCGGAGCATAAGATCTTATGTACCGACCCGGCGCTGGCGGAACGGTTCGTGGCGGAGACCGGCGTGGATGCGCTGGCGGTTGCCATCGGCAACGCCCATGGCAATTATCCCGTGCTGCCGGATCTCCGTTTTGATATTCTGGAGCAGATCTCCCGCAGGGTATCCGTTCCGTTGGTGCTTCACGGCGGCACCGGCATGACGGACGATATGTTCCGAAAGGCGATTTTACTCGGCATCCGCAAGATCAACATCGCCACCGCGAGCTTTGACGCGCTGGCGAAACGGGCGAAAGCCTATGCGGACCGGACCGATTCGCCCGACTATTTTGCCCTGAGCGCCGAGATGGCGGCGGGCGTATATGAAAACGTAAAGCGGCACATCGCCGTCTTCTCCGGCAGATAAAATCACAGGCTGAGATAATAAAAAAGCGAAGAGCGCGCTTTTACGTAACCGTTACCGAAGAAAAAAAGGAGGAAGCCTTATGCAATATATCGAATTTGACAAAACCAAAAAGTACGACCTGATCCTGGTGGGCAGGATCGCGGTGGACCTGAACCCCGTGGACTATAACTGCCCGCTCAACGAAAGCACCACGTTCAAGCGCTACCTCGGCGGCTCGCCTGCGAATATCGCGGTGGGGCTGGCAAGGCTCGGCAAAAAGTGCGGCTTTTTCGCCCGCGTCAGCGACGACCAGTTCGGCACTTTCGTGACGGATTTCTTTGAAAACGAGGGGATCGACACCTCCCGCATCGTGCGCTGCAAAGACGGCTCCAAGATCGGGCTGACCTTCACGGAGATCAAATCCCCCACGGAGTCCAGCATCGTCATGTACCGCAACGAGGCGGCGGACCTGAAGCTGGAGCCCGGCGATATCGACGAGGACTACATCAGACAGGGCGCCGCGGTGCTCATCTCCGGCGTGGCGCTGGCGGAGAGCCCCTCCCGTGAGGCGGCGCTCAAGGCGGCGCTTCTGGCGAAGAAGAACGGTATCCCGGTGATCTTCGTGCTGGATTACCGCGCCTACAACTGGAAGAATACCGACGAGATCGCGGTTTACTACTCCCTGGTGGCGGACAAGGCGGATATGATCATCGGCTCCCGTGAAGAATACGATTTTGCAGAGGGTCTGCTGGGCCTGGACGGCACGGACGAGACCAGCGCCGCCTACTGGCAGGGCAAAAACGCGAAGATCGTCATCGTGACCCACGGCAAGCAGGGCTCCACCGCCTATACCTGCGACGGCAAGTCCTTCTCCATCAAGCCCTTCCCGGTCAAGCTCTTAAAGTCCTTCGGCGGCGGCGACGGCTATACCTCCGCCTTCCTGTACAGCCTGTTTGAGGGAAAGGAGATCATCGACTGCCTGGAGTTCGGTTCCGCCTCTGCCGCCATGCTGGTGGCGTCCCACGCCTGCAGCCAGGATATGCCGAGCGTGCAGCAGGTGACCGATTTCATCGCCGCCGAAAAAGCGGAGTACGGCGAAATGGTTGCGAGGGTATAAGCATGCTGGAGTATCTGCAGTTTGACGAAAACAACGTAAAAACCGTCTGCGAGATGGACGGCTTCCACGCCGATATGCATATGAACATCTGGGTGCGCATCCTGCAGCCGGGGCAGAAGATCGCCTTCTGCTCCGACCGGCTCGAGACCGCCGTGCTGCTGCTGGCGGGGCATATCCGTTTTTGCTGGGACGGCAGAACGGAAGACTGCCGGCGCGAAAATCCCTTTGACTTAAAGCCCTACACCCTGCATGTGAGCAAAAACACCGCCTTTGAAGTGGAGGCCGTGGAACCCAGCCGGGTGATCATCCAGCAGACCGATAACGATAAGGAATTCGCCCCGCGCTTTTATACGCCGGAAAACTGCCTGTATCAGGAGTTCGGCAAGGGCCAGTGGGGCGGCGCGGGCCACCGGGTGGTCTCCACCATGTTCGACCCGGATAACGAGCCGGATTCCAACATGGTGCTGGGCGAGGTGTTCACAAAGGCAGGCAAGTGGTCCAGCTACCCGCCGCACCACCACCCGCAGCCGGAGGTCTACTATTACGAGTTTGACAAGCCCCAGGGCTTCGGCGCCTGCTTCAACGGCGACGACGTGTACAAGACCGCCGACGGCTCCGCCTGTTACATCGAGCCCGGCAAGGACCACCAGCAGGCGGCGGCGCCCGGCTATGAAATGTATTACGTCTGGATGATCCGCCACATCGACGGCGACCCGTGGTACAAAACGACCCGGTTCGTCACGGACGCGCATCAGTGGCTTGTGTGAGCCGACCTGACGCTTGAGCCTCGGAGGGAAGAATGATAGAAAAATAAAAAAGTAAAAAAGATACAAAGTAACAAATGCGGAACGCCTGACGGCGTTGATTATAGTTTTTCTGCTTTTTATGATCAAGTGCGAAGCACTTCCGGATTTCATACTTTTTTTTACTTTGATACTTTCCGACTTTTAATTATTTCTCGTGTAATTTCAGTTTTTTTGAAAGGAGTTCTGAATTATATGGCAATCATGACAACCGCACAGGCGCTTGTGAAGTTCCTGGACAACCAGTACGTCTCTTTTGACGGCAGGGAAACCAAATTTGTGGAAGGGATCTTTACGGTGTTCGGGCACGGCATTGTGGTCGGGCTCGGGCAGGCGCTGGATGAAGACCCCGGGCAGCTGAAGGTGTTCCAGGGGAAGAACGAGCAGGGCATGGCGCACGCCGCCACGGCGTTTGCCAAAATGAACGACCGCAGAAAGATCATTGCCTGCGCGTCCTCCATCGGCCCCGGCGCCGCAAACATGGTCACGGCGGCAGCCACCGCAACGGTCAACAACGTGCCGCTGCTGCTGTTCCCGGCGGATACGTTTTCCACCCGGCAGCCCGACCCCGTGCTGCAGCAGTTTGAACAGGCGCACTCTCTGAGCATCACCACCAACGACGCTTATAAGCCCGTATGCCGCTACTGGGACCGCATCGCCCGTCCCGAACACCTGATGAGCGCCATGCTGAACGCCATGCGCGCCCTGACCGATACGGCGAACGCCGGCGCGGTGTGCATCTCCCTGTGCCAGGACGTGGAAGGGGAGAGCTACGATTTCCCGGACAGCTTCCTTGCAAAGCGCGTCCATAAGATCACCCGCATCGTCCCTGCGCCCGAAGAGACCGCGGATATCGCGGCGCTGGTCAAAGCGGCAAAAAAGCCCCTGCTGATCGCGGGCGGCGGCGTGCGGTACTCCGAGGCCGGCGAAACGGTGGAGGCGTTCTGCGCGGCACACAACATCCCGTTTGCCGAGACCCAGTCCGGCAAGAGCTCCGTCAAGGGCTCCCATCCGCTGAACCTCGGCGGCGTGGGCGTGACGGGAAACGCCGCTGCCAACACGATCGCGAAAGACGCGGATCTGATCATCGGCGTGGGCACCCGTTTCTCCGATTTTACCACCGCGTCAAAGTCGCTGTTCCGGAATCCGGACGTAAAATTCGTCACGGTCAACACCGACCGCTTCGACGCTTACAAGCTGGACGCCGTCAAGTGCGTGGCGGACGCGAAGCGCGGGATCGAGGCGCTGGATGCGGCGATCGGAGATTACAAAACCGCCTATACCGGCGAGATCGCGGCGGCAAAGGCCGCCTGGGACGCGGAATACGCAAGGCTGTCCGATTACCATTACGGCGAGGGCTTCGAGCCGCTGATCAAGGCGCGGTACGCGCAGACCATCCCGGAGTTCATCGAGCTGTTCGGCACGGCGCTGACCCAGACCGAGGCGCTGGCGCTGATCCGCAGAGAGATCGACGCCGACGCGGCGGCGGTGGCGGCCTCCGGCAGCCTGCCCGGCGATATGCAGCGCATGTGGACCACCGATGAAAAGGACAGCTACAACATGGAGTACGGCTACTCCTGCATGGGTTACGAGATCGCGGGCGCGTTCGGCTCCAAGCTGGCGTGGCCGGACAAAGAAGTGTACGCCTTTGTCGGCGACGGCGCCTATCTGATGCTCCACTCCGAGCTTGTGACCTCCATTCAGGAGGGCGCGAAGATCAACGTGCTGCTGTTCGACAACATCGGCTTCGGCTGCATCAACAACCTGCAGATGGGCAACGGCATCGGCAACCTTGCCACCGAGTTCCGGAAGCGGGACGAAAACGGGCAACTCTTAGGCCCGCTTATGAAGATCGACTACGCGATGGCGGCGGCCGGCTACGGCGCGAAGACTTACACGGTAAAGACGCCGGAGGAGCTTTCGGCTGCGCTGGCGGACGCAAAAAAACAAACGGTTTCAACGCTGATCGATATCAAGGTCCTTCCGAAAACCATGACCGACGGTTACGGCGCCTGGTGGAATGTGGGTATTGCAAGCGTGAGCGGCAAGCCGTCCGTACAGGCGGCGTACGCGGATAAAACAGAAAATTTAAGCAAAGCGAGGAAATATTGATGCTTGACAAAAACAAAATGAAACTCGGTATCGCCCCCATCGGCTGGACCAACGACGACATGCCGGACCTCGGCGCGGAAAACACCTTCCAGCAGTGCGTTTCGGAGATGGCGCTGGCAGGCTTCACCGGCTGCGAGGTGGGCAACAAGTACCCGAAGGACCCGGACGTGCTCAAAAAGGCGCTGGACCTGCGCGGGATGCAGATCTGCAACGCGTGGTTCTCCACCTTTTTGACCACCGCGCCCTATGAAGAGACCGAAAAGGGCTTCATTGAGCACATCACCTTTTTGAAAAAGATGGGCGCAAAGGTCGTGGGCGTGTCGGAGCAGGGACATTCCATCCAGGGCACGGACCTGCCGATCTTTGAGAAAAAGTACGTCATGAACGACGCGGAGTGGGAGCTGCTGACGACGGGCCTCAACAAGCTCGGCAAAGTGGCAAAGGACATGGGCATTGCGCTGACCTTCCACCACCACATGGGCACCGTGGTCCAGACGGCGGCGGAGATCGACCGCATGATGGAAAACACCGATCCGGAGCTTTTCAGCCTGCTGTTCGATTCCGGCCATCTTGCCTACTGCGGCGAGGATTACATGGCGGTGCTCAGAAAGTACGTCAACCGCATCAAACACGTGCACCTGAAGGACATCCGCCCCGACGTGATCGCAAAGGTCAAGGCGGAGCACCTGAGCTTCCTGCAGGGCGTGCGGCTCGGCACCTTCACCGTCCCCGGCGACGGCGCCATCGATTTCGGGCCCATCTTTGACGTGCTTGCCGAAAACGGCTACGAGGGCTACGTGCTGGTGGAGGCCGAGCAGGACCCCGCCATCGCCAACCCCCTGGAGTACGCGATCAAGGCGAGAAAGTACATTGCGGAAAAAGCGGGACTGTAATACAAAGTAAGAAAGTAAAAAAGATACAAAGTATTAAATGAGGAACGCCTGACGGCGTTGATCATAGGTGCGGGAACGTATTATGATCAAGGGCGAAGCCCTTGAGCATTTGTTACTTTCATACTTTTATAAAAGAAAGGATTTATAAAATGGCAGAAAAGTTAAAATATTTCGTCAACGGCGAGTACGTTGAGAGTAAAACCGATAAGTATTACGAGCTGCATAACCCCTCTACGGGCGAGGTGACGGGGTATGCGCCCAACTGCACCGCCGATGAGGTCAACGCGGCGATCGCGGCGGCGAAAGCGGCGTATCCGGGCTGGAGCGCCACGCCCGCCATCAAGCGTTCGCAGATCCTCTATAAGGTGCGCGACCTGCTGATCGAGCACATGGAGGAGCTGACCCGCCTTGTCGCCGAGGAGAACGGTAAAGTCTGGGCGGAGGCCGAGGGCGACGTGCTCAAAGCCAAAGAGGGCACGGAGCTGGCGACCCAGGTGCCGTCCCTGATGATGGGCGAGAGCATCATGGACGCCTCCAAAGGCTACGATACGGTGAAATACCGCGAGAGCATGGGCGTGTTCGCTGGCATCGTGCCGGTCAACTTCCCGGCGATGATCCCCTTCGGCTGGATGACGCCCGTGTGCGTCGCCACCGGCAACACGATCGTCCTCAAGGCCGCGTCCCTGACGCCGCGTACCGCTCTGCGCATTGCCGCCCTTTATAAGGAAGCCGGTATGCCGGACGGCGTTGTGAACGTGGTGACATGCTCCCGCAAGGAGATCGACGTGATCCTGGAGCATCCGGACGTTAAGGGGATCACCTTTGTGGGATCCACGCCGGTGGGCAAGCTGATCTATGAAAAGGCTGCGAAAAACGGCAAGCGCGTGCAGTGCCTGTGCCAGGCGAAGAACCACGCGCTGGTCATGAGCGATACGCCCATTGAACGTACGGTGGCTGGCGTGATCAACTCCGCGTTCGGCTGCGCCGGGCAGCGCTGCATGGCGCTTTCCTGCTGCGTGGTGGAGGAGGCCATCGCCGACAAGTTTGTCGCGGAGCTGAAAAAGCAGGCGGCGAACATCAAGGTCGGCCCCGCCGTTGACAAGACCTCCAAGCTCGGGCCCATCACCTACGAAAAGCACTATCACGAGGTCCTCGCCGATATCGACAAGGGCGTCAGAGAGGGCGCACAGCTTGTTCTGGACGGCAGAAACTGCGTTGTGGAAGGCTTTGAGAACGGCTATTACGTCGGCCCCACGGTTTTCGACCACGTGACCGAGGATATGACCATCGGCCGCGACGAGGTGTTCGGCCCGGTGCTCAGCATCAAGCGCTGCAAGGACTTCAAGGAGGGACTTGCGATCATGAACGCCAACCCCTACGCCAACGGCTCGGTCATCTTTACCCAGAACGGCTATTTCGCCCGTGAGTTCGTCCGCCACACCGACGGCGGCATGGTGGGCGTGAACGTGGGCATCCCGGTGCCCATCGGCTTCTTCCCCTTCGCCGGTCACAAGAATTCCTTCTTCGGCGACCTGCACTGCCTCGGCAAGGACGCCTACCGCTTCTTCACCGAAAGCAAATGCGTCACGACCCGCTGGTTTGACGAAGAGGAAAAGACGAATACCACGGTGTCTACGTGGGACGGAACGATCTGACGATTTGAAAAGTGAAAAGTTATAAAAGTTATAAAAGTTGAAATTCGGGCGGGCAGAGCCCGCACCCAAATTGTAAGAAAGTGAAACTGCCCAATGAGTAATATTGCAAAGGATAAAGCACTGCATTTTGCTGCCCGGATAGTCAAATTAAAACGATTTCTGAACAACGAGAAAAGAGAGTTCCATATTGCAGATCAGGTGTTGCGTTCCGGTACGAGTATAGGTGCAAATATTGCAGAAGCAGAATGCGCATTGTCAAAAAAGGATTTTGCTGCGAAAATCTATATTGCATTGAAAGAAACATCGGAAACACTTTATTGGATTGAATTGTTGTATCTTACACAGTATTTATCTGAAGTGCAGTTCAAAAGTTTATATGGAGAGTGTCAGGAATTAAAAAGGATTTTATCGGCAACGACGTACTCTATCCGAAACGGGAAGGGAGACTTTTACTCTGACATATTATAATCAACACCCGTCAGGGGGTTCCGAATTTTATAACTTTTTTAACTTTAGTAACTTTCAACTTTTATAAATAATATTTAATAAAAAGGAGACTTACAATTATGTTAAACATCGGCATCATCGGCGCCGGGCGGATCGGCAAGGTGCATTTGGAATCCATCTCTTATCACGTCAAAAACGCTGCCGTCAAGGCGGTGGCGGACCCGTTTATGAATGACGAGACCCGCGCGTTTATCGAAAGCTTCGGCGTGACGGATATTTACACCGACTACAAAAAGATTCTGGAGGACAAGGAGATCGACGCGGTCCTGGTCTGCTCCTCCACCGACACCCACGCCGCCATCTCCATTGAGGCGATCAAGGCGGGCAAGCACGTGTTCTGCGAAAAGCCCGTGGACCACTCCGTGGAAAAGATCAAGGCCGTGGCGGATACGCTGGCGGCGAACCCCGGCGTCAAGTTCCAGGTGGGCTTCAACCGCCGCTTTGACCACAACTTTGCCGCCGTGCGCAAGGCGTACGACGAAGGTAAAATCGGCGAGGCGCATATCCTGAAGATCACCTCCCGCGACCCCGAGCCGCCCAACCCCAAGTACATCGCCGTCTCCGGCGGCATCTTCCTTGATATGACCATCCACGATTTTGATATGGCGTGCTTTTTGACCAACGCCGACGTGGAGGAGCTGTACGTCAATTCTGCCGTGCTGGTGGATCCCGCCATCGGTGAGCAGGGCGACGTGGACACCGCCATCATCACGATGAAAATGACCAACGGCGCGCTGGCGGTCATCGACAACTCCCGCCGCGCCGCCTACGGCTACGACCAGCGTGCGGAGCTTTTCGGCTCCAAGGGTATGGTCGCCACCGCCAACGACACCCTCTCCACCGCCGTGATCGCCGACGCGAACGGCGTGACCGGTGAAAAGCCGCTGTTCTTCTTCCTGGAGCGGTACATGGAATCCTTCTCCGAGGAGATGCGCCAGTTCGTGGACGCCTGCGTCAACGATAAGGAAGTGCCCGTGGGCATCCACGCCGGTATGCAGAGCGTGAAGATCGGCCTCGCCGCCAAAAAGAGCGTTGCCGAGCACAGGCCCGTCAAGCTCAGCGAGATCTGATAATAACGTAACGGCGGCGCAGTCCGGGGACCCGGCTGCGCCGCCGGGTATCCAT
>JAFRNP010000135.1 GCA_017430145.1 Clostridia bacterium | reverse complement strand
TGCGCAGTAGATTTTTTCGTCAGATTGTACAGATTTGACGCCGTCAACCTGGCGGTTGGCAAGGAAAATCTGTGCAGGATGACGGAATAAAGATCAAGCAAGGCGTGCGCCGCGAATTGTGCGGTGTTGCCTTAATACTTTATTACTTTTATGCTTTGCATATCTCTTCCACCAGCGCTTTGCCTTCGTCGCTGCGGAACCGGATCCGGTACCCGCCGTATTCAAAGGCGTACACGCGCGTAGGGTCCGATTGGTAGTGCGGGCGCGGGTCCTGGGCGAGCAGGGCGGTGATCTCGGCAAGCGCGGCGTCCGGTACAAAGGCGGTTTCGCACAGGAATTCCACCTGCAGCCCGTCGGCAAGGTGCCGGTCGGCAAAGCCGCCGACGGCATGCGGTATGCTGTCCGCAAAGGGAAGGTAAGGCTTAATATCATAGATCGGCGTGCCGTTTAACAGGTCTGCGCCGCTGACGACCAGAACGGGAGCCAGGGGATCGGCATAGTCAACACGCTCTAACTTCACGGCGGAAAGCCCCAGCCGGTTCGGGCGGAACGGCGACCGGGAAGCAAACACGCCGACGCGCGTATTGCCGCCGAGCCGCGGCGGGCGCACCGTTAAGGCGGCGCCGTACGTCGCTTCGCTGAACTCCCAGATCAGCCACAGGTGCGAAAAAGCCTCCAGACCGCGTACGGCGTCCGGGTGCCGGAAGGAAGGCTCAAAAATGATGCGCGCCGGGGTATTCGTAAGCCCGCTCTGCCGCGGGATCCCGAACTTGGTCGAAAACGGAGTCTCGATGTGCGCCACAGCTTCAATCTGCATAGTTTTCCTCTCTTTCAGGATCCGTTTTTATTATTGTATCACAAAAATAACAGGGAAGAAATAAAAAAGTGAAAAAAGACTTGATTTTTTCCTGCCGCGGTAGTATACTGTTAATGCAATCGGGTTTTGCCTGTTGCATATATCGCGGGATAGAGCAGTTGGTAGCTCGTCGGGCTCATAACCCGGAGGTCGTTGGTTCAAGTCCTTCTCCCGCAACCAAACAAATCCCCAAGAATGGCTTAACACCGCCATTTTTGGGGATTTTTCCTTTTCAAAAATCAGGGCCAAAACCGGGCAATTCCGGTTTTGACCCATGTTTGACCCATACGGGAATTTTTACAGAAAATCAGCGTGGACTTATAACTGCTTTTTTATACTGTTTTCAGCCTTCATAATATTTTTGATAATATATCGTTACCCTTTTCTGCTAAATGTCGTTTATATAAGTGAAGGGAGTGAGATCGTATGGAAGACGCTCAGATCCTCCGGTTGTTCAACGCGCGGGATGAGGCCGCGATCAGCGAGAGCCGACGGAAGTTTGGGCCGCTGATCCGGGCGCTGGCGCTTCGTCTGCTGCAATCCAGAGAGGACGCGGAGGAAACAGAAAACGACACCTATTGGAAGGTATGGAACGCCGTCCCCCCGGCGCAGCCGTCGCCGCTTGCGCCGTATTTTTCCGCGGTATGCCGCCGGACGGCATTGGACCGATTGAAAACCAAAACAAGAGAAAAGCGCGGCGGGGGCGTCTATGAAGAAAGCCTGTCGGAGCTGGCGGAGGTGATCCCGGACGGCGACGACGGCAGAACGTATGCCGACGCGGTGGCGCTGAAGGACGCGCTGAACGAATTTCTGTCCGCGCTCACGCCCGACGCCCGTCTGATCTTCCTGCGCCGCTACTGGTGGTTCTGCTCCGTGGAGGAGATCGCCCGCAGCCGCGGCATGACCGAGGGCGCGGTCAAAATGAGCCTGTCCCGCACGCGGGCCAAGCTGAAAACGTTTCTGAAGGAGGAACAGCTCTATGAAACCGACTGATATTTCCGACGCGCTGAACGGCGTCGATCCGGGCTTTGTGAAAGAATCAGAGCCGGAGCGCGCAAAAGGGAAAAAAGTAAACGGCAAGATCGTGGCGAGGATCGCCGCGCTTGCAGCGGCGCTGGCTGTGATCATCGGCGTGGGAACGGTGATCGCACGGCATGGCGCAAAAGACCCGACGCCGTCCATCCAAACAACAGAGACCCAACAAGCCACCGAGCAGACCGACGCGCCCGTCACTGCAGCACAGCCGCCGGAACAGGACGGGGACGCCGCACAGTCTTTGCTGCGCTCGTTGACGGCTTACGCCGCGGCGTATCCCGAGCAGACGCCATACCCCGCGGAGGGTGATTTCGCGGAGCAGTCCGAGCTGGATGCGTGGTACGACGCTTGGCGGCTACGGCGCGAACAGTACTACGGCGCGGGGCAAACGCTTGATGCTTTTTTTATCCGCTCTTTACCGGCGTTTTTGGGCGGTTATGAGGGAGATAACACGGTTTGCTCGCCTCTGAATATCTACTTTGCTTTGGCGATGCTTGCGGAGATCTCCGACGGAAACACACGGGCGCAGGTGCTTTCCCTGCTTGGTTCGCCGGACATCGAAACGCTGCGCGAGCAGGCGAACAGGCTGTTTAACGCCAATTATCGCAACGACGGCTCCGTGTATTGCATCCTGGCCGATTCGCTCTGGCTGAACGAGGACGTGACATTTAAGAGCGACACGCTCAAAACGCTGGCAGAAAGCTATTATGCCTCCATCTATCGCGGCCAACCGGGAACGCAGGAATTCGACGACGCGATTCACGCCTGGCTCAACAGTCAGACCGGCGATCTGCTGCGGGATTTTGTCTCCGGGATCAAAACGGACGCGCTGGACATTCTCTCCTTATATACCACCGCGTATTTCGGCGATAAATGGATGACGGAATTTCCGACAGACGCCACAAAAGCGGGCGTTTTCCACGGTCCCGTGGGAGATGCCGACGCCGACTTTATGAACGCGACCGATCTGTGGGGCGTCTATTACTGGGGAGAGCGTTTCGGCGCGCTCGGAAAAACGCTGCAGCAGCGGGGAACCGTCTGGTTTATCCTGCCGGACGAGGGCGTTTCGCCGGAAGACCTGCTGCGGGACGAAGAAGCGCTGCGGTTCCTGTTCACGCAGAACAAAGACGCCGATTGGCAGAACAAAAAATCGCTGCGCGTCAATCTTTCTCTCCCAAAATTCGACGTCAGTTCCTATCGTTCTTTGAAGGACGGGCTGGAGAAGTTGGGCGTGACGGACTGCTTCACCGAAAAAGCGGACTTTTCTCCGCTGACGGACGCCAAACCGATTGCCGTTTCCGACGTCCGGCACGGCGCGAGGGTGATCGCGGACGAAAAGGGCGTCACCGCGGCGGCGTATACCGAGATGCAGCTTGCCGGCGCTTCCATGCCGCCGGAGGACGAAATGGATTTCGTGCTGGACCGCCCCTTCCTGTTTGCCGTCGTCAGCGACGATCAGATGCCGCTTTTCGTCGGTATCGTCAATCAACCGTAACTTTAGAGTTGCCTTTATACGTTTCATCAAACTGATAAAGCTCCGTGGTAAAGTGCAAAACAGCAGCATACCACGGAGCTTCTTTGTTATTGTACCTATGCCTCTCAAATACTGCTTTTTAGAAAATCCCCCACCTTATTCGCGGCGTCCTGCTGCATGCTGGTGGTAACGTGGGCGTAGGTGTCCAGGGTGAAGCCGGCGGAGAAGTGACCGAGGATGTTGGAGAGGGTTTTCACGTCCACGCCGTTTTGCAGGGCCATCGTCGCAAACGTATGCCGCAGATCATGGAACCGGATGCGGGGTAACCCGGCACGGTCCAGCACGCGATGAAGCATGTGCAGCACACTATCGGGAGAGATCGGGCCTTTTGTCAGCGGCGAGAAGAAGACGTACTCGCTGGCGCCGTTATCCTTTTTCTGCTTGTCCTTCAGCACA
This sequence comes from Clostridia bacterium, assembly GCA_017430145.1. Classification (GTDB taxonomy): domain Bacteria; phylum Bacillota; class Clostridia; order Oscillospirales; family Acutalibacteraceae; genus RUG806. The sequence continues at coordinate 267 of JAFRNP010000135.1, read as the reverse complement.
TCCATCACGTCGGCTGGGACGACGATCTTTCGATAGGAATTTTTCGTTTTCAACGGTCCCTCCGTGACTGCGCCGTCGATCCGGCAGATCTGCCGCTGCACGTAGATCGTGCCCGCGTCGTAATTGACGTCGGTCCATTTCAGTCCCAGTAATTCGCCCCGCCGCAGACCGGTGGCGATCTCCAGCAGATACATCTCATACACGCCGCTGTTCTTTGCTTCCGCGAAGAAGGCGGCGATTTTATCCAGCGGCAGCGTTTTCATTTCC
>JAFRNP010000134.1 GCA_017430145.1 Clostridia bacterium | reverse complement strand
GCTTTCAGGTTCTTGTCGATCCGGCTTTCTCTTTTCATTGTGAATAATCTCCTTCGTTTTTGATGTTTTTCTTTTCTTTCACTTACATCATAACTGGGAGATTATTTTTTTGTCAAATTTCACGTATCATAGGAATGCTTAATCGTATGCCGTTTAACGGTCTTCGCGCCTGCGGTCCCGGACAGAGGCAGCGGCGCAGGATCCGGGATCGCGGACCCCGCGCGCTCATCCGCGCTGCAGCACGACCGTTTTCGTTTCGCCGGCGGCGAATGCCACGGTCTTCGTTTCGCCGCCGTGTACGCCGACGCGGACGGTCTGCGCCTTGTCGGAGGTTACGGTCACCGTCACCGTTTCGGCGGTCCAGATAAGATCGACCTGCGCGTTCGTCCGGTCTGTCAGGAATCGCAGATATTGCCGAAATAGGAGATCTCGCCGTTGTCGCCGACGACTGCCAGCACGCCGTTTTCGGCGCCGGTGATATACACGTTTTTATGCCGGCAGATCTGCACGATCTTCGCGATCGTGTTGCGGTCCGCGCTCTCTTTGTTGTTCGTGATGACCGCCGCCTTCGGGCGCAGCGTTTTGATGAACCCCTTCGAGCTGGAGCCGGAATAGCTGTGGTGCCCGACCTTGAGTAGGTCCACCCTGTCGATCACGGGCGCCAGCCGCGTTTCGTCGCCGGTGTAGTCGTCGATATCCCCGGCAAGGAACACCTTTGTGCCGTTCTTTTCCAGCAGCACGCCGAGGGAGTGATCGTTTTCGCCCACTCTCTCCGTGGTTTCGGGGTCGTCGGTATTCAGAAGGGTAACGGTAAAATTGCCGAAGGCAAACGGTTCGCCGTCGGGGACGACGACCGGCACGTCTCTCGCCGCCAGCGCCGCGACCATCTGGTCGTAGACCTCCTGGTTGTCCCACTGCTCGATCTCGTATTCATTGACCGTACTGCTGTCGTACGGTTTCAGATAGGCGCGGCCCACCGTGATATCGGGGTCGAGGATAACGGTATCGAACCCGCCGATATGGTCGGAGTGGGCGTGCGTGCCGACGATGAATTCCAGATGCACCTTGCCGGTCTCATCTGCCGCGTGCGTCTTCAGATAGGAGACCACCGCTTCCTCATACCCGGCAAGCTGCAGCCAGTCAAAGCCGCGGGGGTTATCCGTATCCTCGCCAGCGTCCACCAGCGCGAAGCGGCCGTCGCTTTCCAGCAGGATCGCGTCGGAGGTGCCGGTTTTCAGGAAATGGATCCGGTCCGTACCGGTCTCCCCCGCAGGCGCCGGCGGCAGAGCGGAGCTGCCGACAACGCGCAGGGTCACCAGATGCGGGAACAAAAAGCATACCAACGCAACGATTACCCCGATCATTTTTGTACACATAACAGTGCCTCCTTTTTTATTACTGACTGTTTCTTTTCACCGGCTGTTTCATTTGTCCGCCGGATTTTTTACTGTTTTTCCGATACGGCATCCGCCCGCCGGACGCTTTTTCTGCTTCTCAGATACGGCATCCGCCCGCCGGACGCTTTTTCTGTTTATCGGATGCTCTGCAGGATCAGCTCGACCGTCTGCTTCTGCTGCTCTTCAGCGGAAACCGACGCGCTGCCGTCCCCCTTTTGTACCCCGTAATTCCCGAACTGCGCATGGTTCCCGCCCGCTATGACCTGCTCCGTATAGCGCTGCGGGGCGTACTGCCTGCCGTTTGCCACCTTTTCCATATCCAGAACGCCGTCTTCGGACCCGTAAATGCTGAGCAGCATAAGGGGATCATTCAGCGTCTTTGTGGGATAGGCGGCAAAAAGGATCACGCCGCGTAAGGTCTTCGTGTGCTTTGCGGCGTACGACGCCGCCATCGCGCCGCCCAGCGAATGTCCGCCGACGTAGCGGTTTTCATGTTGGTATAAGGGAAAGACCTCCGTCGCTTTGTCTGCGCCGAAAAACGCAAGGCGAAACGGCATTTTCACCAGACAGACGTCCATCCCCTGCCCTGCAAGCTGACGCAGCAGCGGCATATAGGCGGTTTCTTCCACCTTTGCGCCCGGGTAAAAAACAAACAGGTTTTCTTCGGACGGCCCGTCAAGGAACCACCCGTAACCGGTCTGCGAAACGGCAACGCCGTCCTCGGTTCCCATTGCCGCAAGGGCGATATCCTCCGCATGGTAGTAAACGCCCGTGTAGATCAGAAATGCGGCGAAAACGGCAGCCAGCGTCCCGACAAAAAAGATCAGTACTTTGTATCGTTTCTTCATTTTGCACCCCCATCCATGCCGGCAGCGTTCTTTTTCGTAACGTAGATATGCCCCGCCGCGAACAGGACCGCGAACCCGACGAGGAGCCAGTGCCGCAGTAATAGCCCGCTCAAAAGAAAGATACACGCCGGCAATACGGCAAGCGCCAGCGCGCGCCCGGCGGTCTTATGCTTCAGGTGCCGCATAAAAATGATCCGGTACGCAAGAAGCAGCGCGCCGTTGCCCGCGAAATACAGGACCGTCTCAAAGACGCTCCGGAAGCCGAATTCCCAAACAAGGACGGGCAGCCACATTAAAATGATGCAGGCGTAGCGCCCGATCTGTTCCAGAATATTCATGGCCCGGTTCGTACAGAGGTTTTGTTCCCCTTTGTTTTTGACCGCATACACGATATTCGGTATCAGCATCAGAATAACGACGCCCGCGCCGAATCCGTTGATCCAGCCGAATTTCATTTTTGTTTTTCCTTTCTCTGCATAACTGCCTCAGCCTTCCGGCTTTTTGGCAACGATCAAATATCTGTGTACCGTGCCGGAAACTCTGCCTTCCCGTTCGATCGTCTCCTGCATCTTCAAAAGCCGGTCGAAACAGCCGTCGACGGAAAACCCGGGGAATTCCCATTCGATGATCCGGGCGCAGTCCTCTTCCTTTTTCCAGACGGCCCGCAGTTCTTCGTGGGTCACAGCTCTATCTCCAGACCGTCGAACGCCGCGCCGTATTCATATGGGTGCGGCTCATTTTCCTGCCGGGACAGCGCCGCCGCCCAGCGCGCGTCGTTGATATGCGTATGCAGGATCCGCTTCGCCTTCGTTTTGTCAAAGACCGGAATGCAGTCGTCAGGGGAAAAGTGCGCCAGCTCGCAGACGATCAGGTCAAGTTCCGTTTCAAACGCTGCCGCCGGAAAATCCACCGACGGATGCTTGAGGTCGCCGGTGAACAGGATGCGTTTTCCCTCCGCTTCAACCAGAAACGCGTAGGCGTTGACGCAGTGCTGCGTCGGGATCGCCGTCAGCCGCAAGTGCGCATCCGCATATGCGACGCCCGCGCTGAAGGCGCCGATCCGCAGGTCCTCCCGCGGCGGTTTTCCGTTATCGTTGACCGTCAGCCACGTTTTCAGCGGTGCCAGCAGCCGCTCGTCCGGCAGCAGGATCTCCGGATCCGCTTTCCTGAAATACCAGTTGACCAGATCGGCAAACGAGATCACGCCGTCGGTATGGTCGCCGTGCGGGTGGGTACAGATCACAAGCCGCACCGCTTCGATCGGGATCCCCCGGCGCCGCAGTTCCTCGATCGCCTGCGTGCCCATGTCGATCAGGTAATATCTGCCGCCGACCGAAAGGATATAAGAGGAACAGCGGCGGTGGTGCTCCGGCACGCCGTGGGAGGTGCCGTAAAAAATGATCCGCATATGTATCTGCCTTCTTTCTTTTTTTATTATAACATTCAAAACCCCGTCCATCAACCGGATTCTTTATAATTTTTTATTGTTTTTTTCCACAGGATGCGGTATATTTCAGATACGGTTAAAACGAAAAAGCAGGGATCCGCTTTTTCGGTACGTTCTGCAAATATTTCAAGGCGTTTTGCGCCGTATTCGTTAAGGTCTTCACGGGCAGAACGGTCAGATATCCGGACTAAAAAAAAGGATCCGGCCCGGATCCCGTAAAACGCATGCAAAGGGCGGCACCCTTCCGGGCGCCGCCTTTTTGCGTTCGTAAACATCAATATCTTCCGATCTCACCGAGCGGCAGGGGCTCGAAGTCCGGGATCTCGTCAAACACCGGCGCGTCGTCTCTGAGCGTATAGTCGCCGTTTTCGGGGTCGACAAAGAACTTTTTCATGTTATTCAGATTCATTTTTCGTTTTGATTCACACAGGATCTAATACTATACCACTGTTTGTTGGAAATCAAAACCGTCCGAGGTCTGCTCCCATTTGATGGCCCCACAATACCAAGTTCTTCAAGCGAATCCATTAGTAGTCCTGCTTTCGCAAAATCAAGTCCCAGATAACGCTGTAAAGTGCTAATTGAAGCATTTTCCGGATTTTCAACAAATAATTCAATTGCTCGAATCAACAAATCATCAGACGATTCTTTTTTATCTTTATCTTGCGAAAAAACAGAAGTTAATACGATTACGCCCTCGTTTGTTCGAATCTCCATTTTAAAACGTTCAATACAGAGCAGTAAGGACACATCATTAAGCCTTTGTTTGATTTGTGATATTCTGACGCCCGCTTCCGGTCTTATAAAAAATGTCATTCGATTATCAGATAAGTTTGCATCTATCAACCGGATGTTAACGCCAAATGACGCAAAAGAATCAACAATTTCTCTTTTAGTTTTTTTATAAAGATCTTCATGATCAATGGGTTCTGAAGCTGTCTTGTATGATTTTAGGAGAATGCTTTTTAATTGCGAATCTGTTTTTACAATCATAATAAACGTGCAATCAATATGCTACAAATTCCGTTAGCTTTCGGAAAATGTATCCTTGCTGATATTGCCCTCCATTTTGGTTTTTTCTTTATCCTTATTCAGTTCTTCCAAAATACCAGCTGTAATAATACCAGATGGTAATGCGATAATGGCAATTCCAAAGATGGAAGATACCATCGTCACTATTCTGCCGATTGTAGTAACCGGATAGATATCACCATAACCCACTGTAGTTAAAGAAACGGTAGCCCAATAAATTGCATCAAAGATGTTTTCAAAAGAGTCAGGTTCTACATTAAAAACAACGAGTGCAGAAATCAATACATAAAAAAGTGCTATCAATCCAACAGTTAACAATGTTTTCTTTTGCTGGATAAAAACATTTCTTATTAATTTAATACTTTTTGAATAACGAATCGCCTTAAATATGCGGAAAAACCGTAGCGTACGGAAAAATCGGAATATTTTAAGAATTCTAAAACCGCTCTGAATGATATGTAGAGAAGGAAGAATGCAAATCAGATCGATAATTGCCATCGGAGTAAACGGATAAAGGATAAAAGCTACAGCTTTTCTGTCCAATTTATAATCTGCAGTAATAAGCCGAAGCAGATAATCAAGGATAAATATAACAACTGCTACCTTATCAATCCAATAGAAAACTGCATTTTCTGATTTAAACGCCAAAGGAATCAAACTTGCAATAATAACTAACATCATCAAGACATCATATATTTTGCTAAGTTTATCGTCTTCTTTTGTGGTTTCAATTATTTGATAAATACGCTTTCTCATTATTCCTCTCCATTTTTATAGATACTTATTAAAACTGATTTTTTGAAAAAACACTGCTCAATCTCTCTGTGTAAAAAAAGAAAAGATTTTTAAATTTTGCTAAATCATTTCTTTAGAAAGTGTCGCAATCAATAATAATAAAACATCAATATCTTCCGATCTCACCGAGCGGCAGGGGCTCGAAGTCCGGGATCTCGTCAAACACCGGCGCGTCGTCTCTGAGCGTATAGTCGCCGTTTTCGGGATCGACAAAGAGCTTTTTCATCGCGCTGAACGTGTACACCGCGTTGCCGGAGATCTCGCTGAAGCGGGCCGGGTTCTCGTCGATCTGCCCGAGCTCGTTTCTCTGGTTCACAAGCAGGTTGCCGGTGACCTTGCCGTTTGCGGCGTTCGGGGCGAACATGGGATCGTCCGTGCGGTCCGGATCATAGTGCAGGCCGTTCATCTGCGGGTAGGCGTTCTGCCAGACGTCGCTGCGCCAGGGGCTTGCCTCCAGCTGCTCCCACAGAACGGGGCTGTGTGAGAACCAGCCGTTGTTCAGGATATAGTCGATGGCGCGCTGGTCGTAATGGACGGCGTGGCCTTTCGTATTGATCAGGACGTTGTTCTGCACGATCAGGTCTCTGCCGCCGCCCAGTTCCAGTCCGTAGCAGGGCATATTGACCAAAAGGTTCCCGTAGATCGTCTGGCCGGCAAGCGCGTCGTCCATATAGATGCCCTGCGGGTTGTGTTCGCCCGGGGTGCCGAGGTTATAGATCGCGTTGTACCGCACGGTATTGCCGTACATGCTCCAGCTTCGGCCGGTATAGATCGCGCCCGCGTCGTCCGAAAGCAGGCAGACGTCGTGGATCAGATTGTATTCCACGATATGGTCGTTGCCGCCGTAGGTGATCGCCTCATGCGGGCAGTTATAGATCTCGTTGTGGGAACAGACGTTGCCAACGCCCCCGAGCGTGACCGCCGGCTGGTAGGTATAGTAGATCTCGCTCCAGTCGTGGATCAGGTTGTTGTCCGCTCTGGAGTTCCCGGGCGTAAGCGTTTCGCTGTCGCCGCCGGTGACCGTGATGCCGGCCTTGCCGGTGTGCGTGATCTCGTTTTCGCTGGCGAGGTTGTCGTAGCCGTTCATAGTCAGCGCCGAGCCGCCCACGTTTTTAATGAGACAGTGCGAGACCGTACAGCGCTCGCCGGTGACCGTGATCGCGTCCCCGCGGGTCCCCTTGACCGTAAAGCCCGAAAAGGTCAGGTCGTGTACGTTTTTACAGTTGATGATGGGATCGGTGGTCAGCGTCAGGTCGATCACGGCGCCGGAAAGTTCTTCGGGCGGGTACAGGTAAAGGGTCCCTGCCTCCCGGTCCAGATACCACTCGCCGGGCGCGTCCAGCTCTTCAAATACGTTGAAAAAATAGTAGGGGGCGTCCTTGACCGCGCCGAATTCGCTGATGAATTTGGGGGCGAGCGTCCGTTTTTCATAATCAAAGCTGCCGATCGGGGTGGAGGCGTCCGCCCAGCTCGTCTGGAAAAAGCCGAACATCCACACGCCGTCCAGCGTCTCCCAGCCGTTGATCCGGTCGGCAAGTTTTTTGTCCACGCTGTAGATTTCCGCCGCAGGGTTACGCACGAAATCGCCGTTTTCGATATTGCCGGGCACTTCCCTGCCGATCTGCAGCGGCTCGCTCGTTTTGAGCCACCCGGCGTCCGGATAGCGGGCAAGGGCGCAGCGGGCGTCGTTGACGAACAGCTCGCAGTACATAGGTCCCTCGTAATCGCCGTCGTAATACCGGGCGGTGTTGTAGGTGCCGATGGCGTACAGCTCGCCGTAGTCTGAGGCGCTCACGCCGAGGCCGCCGAGATCGAGGCACACCACGTTCTGTTTTGCGCTCTCCGAAAGCCGCGAGAGCGCCTTTTCGTCCGTCACCGTCTTGAAGAGCGCGGGGTCCAGCGTGACGCCGCCGTTTAAGACCACCTCGCCGTTGCCGGCGGCGCACCAGGTCACGGGGCATTCCGGCGTGCCGCTGTCCTCCTCCGTAAACACCTGTTCACCGATCCGGTATTCGCCCGCCTTCACGGCTACGGTGATCTCTTTTTTATCCGTTTTATCCATCGCCCGCACAAGCTCGCGGGCTTTTTCCATCGTCGCGACCGGGCTGTCAAAGGCGCCGTCGTTACCGTCGCTGCCGTCCGGCGCGATCCACACGTCCGCCTCCCGGATGGCCGCGGGCGCTTTTTCCGTATACGAACTGAGCCCGGTGGGAACGGCTTCCATCCGCTTGCTGCGGGAACAGACGTAGTCCTTTGTCTTCGGGTAAAGGCTGATCATGCCGCAGCAAAGAAGACAGACGCTCAGAAGAACGCCCAAAAGCGGCTTCCATACAAATTTCGCGCCGGTCAGCTTTTTCAGGCGCAGCGTGCCGAACAGCGCGGCGGCAAAGCCGAACAAGGCCGTCGCGACCGTCGATTGTTCCGCGCCCCGCTCGTGGTAGATTAGAATATTGATCACATACGAGATCACAAACACGCCGCCGATCACCACCCCGCCGCCGAGCAGCGCCCCGAGCAGCACCCGCTTTTTCGGTTTGTCTGCAGCCGCCGCCAGCAGCGCGCCCATCAGCGCGCCGTCCAAAAAGATCGCCGCCATTGACGCCGCGTAGATCGGCAGGATCCATTTCAGATACCCGACGCTGTAGATCCCTGCCGTTACCGCAGACAGCAGAAGCAGCAAAAGGCCCAACAACCAGAATCGCCTGTTTTTCTCCATTGCGCACACCCTTAAGCGGGATTTGCCGGAAAGACGGCGACCCGCCTTTGCATACCCGCTGTTTTCCTTTCTGTTTTCCTTTTTACAAAAAACGATGCATCGTCAAAACCGCTCAATACCGTCCCATCTCGCCGATCGGCAGGGGCTCGAAATCCGGCAGCACGTCGAACACAAGGGAGGTCTCCGGCAGCGAATAGTCGCCGTTTTTGTAATCGGTAAAGATATCCTGCATCTGCTTTAACCGGAAGCAGGCGTTGCCGGATATATCGCTGTATTTCTGCGCCCCCTCGCTGAAACTGCCCAGGTCCCCCGCAAAGTTGACGGTCAGGTTGCCGGAGACCACGCTGCAGGCGGGGTTCGGCACGAAATCCGGGTCGTCGATCCGGCTGAAGTCGTCGGAAAAGCGCGTCATCTGCGGATAGGCCTTTTGCCAGATCTCCGTTTTCCACGGGGAGCTTTTCAGCTCGTTCCACATGCCGTCGTCGTAATCCTTGCCTGCCAGCGCCACGTCTCTGGCGCGCTGGTCGTAGGTAAAGGGCTCCTGATTGGTGATGATGACGATATTGTTGCGCACGTCGTGGTCCCGTCCGCCGCAAAGCGATATGCCCACGTCCGGCGCGTTGACCACCAGATTGCCGTAGATCGTCTGGCCGGAGAGCGCGTCGTCCATATAGATGCCGGTGGGCTCGTGTCCGTCTGCGCCCACGTTGAACACCGCGTTATAGCGGATCACGTTGCCGTACCAGTCCCAGCGCCTGCCGGAATAGATGGCGCCGGCGTCGTCGGACAGAAGGCACACGTCGTGGATCACGTTGTACTCGATCACATGGTCGTTGCCCGGACAAGGTCGCGCGCCTTTTCAACCGTCGCCAGCGGGTTTTCAAAGCTGCCGAAATACAGTGCGGAGGCCGCCGCCGCAGTGAAACCCGCCGCAAAGGACAACGCTTTTTGCCGCATCCTGATTCTGCCCTTCTTTCTTTATGCCTCCCGCCGCTGCAAAACCGGATCCGCGGCGGATATGAGCTGCATGGCGGCCGCCCGGTCCGTCAAATACGGCCGTACCGCCCCGGCGCCCACGATCACCGGCATCCGGTCGTGGACGTCTGCCATGGAGGCGTTTGCGGGGCGCGTGAGGATCACGAAACGGACCTTTCCGTCGATTATCTTATACAGCCCGCAGAGATAGAGCGTGCGCTCCCCCTCGAGCGTGAACAGGTACTTCGTTTTCTTTTCGTCGCGGCTCCACTCGTAAAAGCCGTCGGCCGGTAAGATCACGCGCCGCTCGCGCAGGCTTTCGGCAAACGTCGGTTTTTGCGCCGCCGTCTCCGCGCGGGCGTTGAGGATCAGCTTTCCGTCTTTGAAGCCGGGAAACCCGAACGTCGCCGGCGCGTGCCGCAGCCGCCTGTTCTCCCCGAGGACCGCCGCGGCGGTATCCCCGGGAAAGATCTCGCCGGTCTTGTATTCTCCCGGATAGTCCCGCTCCATCAGCGACACGATCTTCTGCACGCGCGTATCGGAAGAATCGCCGCCGAAGCTGTATCTGCAGCACATGGCCGTCACCCCTTTTATATCGCCTTGCGGCGATGTGATATATTTGCTTCGCAAATGTGATATATCTGCTCTGCAGATGCGATATATCTGCTTCGCAGATGCGATATATTGCGCTTTGCGCAATGTGATATGCGTTCACAAACGTTTACGCGTGAATGGTTGAATCCTCGCGTCCCGCAGGCATATCGCGTCCCATTGGGACATATCGCATCCCGTAGGAACATATCGCGTCCCGCAGGGGCATAACGCGTCCCGTTGGGACATATCGCGTGCATCCCTTTGTGCAAAGCCCGCAAACGTCGGGGCGTTCAGAACTCCCACGGGATATACGCCGCGCCGACCGCAAGCAGCACCGCCGGCAGCATATTCGCGACCCGCAGCTTCTTCTCCCACACCAGATTCACGCCGACGCAAAAAATCAGGATCGACCCGATCAGCGATAGATACGCGGTCGCCGTCTCCGTCATGACGGGAGAGATCAGCCGGGCAAGCAGCGTGACGGCGCCCTCAAACACGAACACGGGGATCGCGGAAAAGATGCAGCCTTTCCCGAGCGTCGACGTCATGACCGCGATGATGATAAGATCCAGCACGGATTTTACGGCAAGGGTGGAAAAGTCGCCAGTCAGGCCGTCCCGGATCGCGCCGACGATCGCCATTGCGCCGATGCATACCGTTAAAGAAGCGGTCACGAACGCGTTGACGAACGTTTTGTCCCCGCTGTTTCCCGTTTTCCGTTTCAGCCATTCGCCGAACCGTTCAAAGCCCTTTTCAATGCCGGCCAGTTCTCCCGCGATCGTTCCGAGCGCAAGGCAAAGCACAACGAGCATCGATTTCACGCCGACAAGCCTGTCGCCGTCAAGGCGCAGCATCCCCTGCATCGCGCCGGCAATGGCGATAAACATGACGCTGATCCCGCATACTTTCATGAGCGCGTCCTGCTGTTCCTGCCGGATGAGCCTGCCGGAAAAAAGCCCGAGCACCCCGCCCGACAAGATCGCGGCGCTGTTTATGATCGTTCCGAGTCCTATCATTTTCTTTACACCTCACAATACCGGTCCCAATCCGGTAAGCCTTTTCTTCAATTCCCGCCGGACCGTTTCCTGATCGCTGCAGGTCAAAAGCGGGATCAGGCTGTTGATCTCTACCGTACTTTTCTCCCACCAGCGGAACGCCAGCAACAGGCAGATCAGCTCGTCGTCGAACCGTTTCCTGAGGACCCGCGCCGGGTTTCCGGCGACGACCGTATACGGATCCACGTCGCTGCCGACGACACTTTCGGCGCCGACGATCGCGCCGTCGCCGATACGGACGCCCGGCAAAATGACGGCGTTTTGCCCGATCCACACGTCGTTCCCGATCACCGTGTCCCCTTTAAACGGAAGATCACAATGCGCGGGAGGCTCCATATCCCACCCCTCCAGCGTATAAAAGGGGTACGTGGATACGGCGTTCATCTGATGGTTCGCGCCGTTCATGATAAACTCCACGCCGGAAGCGATCTGACAGAACCTGCCGATGACCAGTTTGTCGCCGAGCCATTCGTAATGGTGGGTGACGTGGCTTTCAAACGCCGAATCGGCGATATAGGTAAAATCCCCCACGACGATATTCGGGTTCGTGACCGTCGGTCTGACGTAGATCTCCTTTTCGTATCCGGGGATCGGATGGATCACGTCCGGATCCGGAAGCTTTCCGTTTTTTATGGTTCCCACCTCTTGTTTTTATCTCTTTTTTTGCGGGAGAATGCGGCTTTCGGCATCTTTGCACGTCAGTTTCGTCTGATCGGATGCCGGATCACCGTTTTCCACTTCTTCGGCAGGTAAAATTCTTTGTATTCCTTTTTGAAATCAAACGGCATCGGTTTTTCCTCTCTGTTCGTTCACGGGCAATTTGCCTGTTTGATGGACAGGCTGATCCGTTTTTTCTTCTCATCCACCGAAAGAACGACCACCTTGACCACGTCGCCGACGCGCAGCGCCTCCGACGGGTGTCTGATATAGCGGTCCGCGATCTCCGAGATGTGGACGAGGCCGTCGAGATGGATGCCGATATCCACGAACGCGCCGAAATCGATGACGTTTCGCACCGTGCCGGTCAGCACCATGCCGGGCTGCAGGTCTTTGAGGTCCATCACGTCCGTGCGCAGGATCGGCTGCGGCAGGCTGTCGCGCAGGTCCCGCCCGGGCTTCTGCAGCTCGGCCGCCACGTCCCGCAGGGTGGGCACGCCGACGCCGAGCGTGTTTGCCGCCTTGCTTTCGCCGTACGCCTTCACCTCGTCGGCAAGCTTCGTCAGCTTTCCCGCCTTCACGTCCTGAAGGCTGTGCCCGAGCAGCGCCAGCAGCCCCTTCGCCGCGTCGTAGGATTCCGGATGCACGGCGGTGTTGTCGAGGACGTTCCGGCTTTCGGGCACCCGGAGGAAGCCCGCGCACTGTTCATACGCTTTCGGGCCCAGCTTCGGGACCTTTTTGAGCTCGGCACGGGCGGAAAACGCGCCGTTTTCTTCCCGGTAGACGACGATGTTTCTGGCGGTGGCGGCGTTGATGCCCGCCACCCGCTGCAGCAGCGACGGGGAGGCGGTATTCAGATCCACGCCCACCGCGTTGACGCAGTCCTCCACGACCGCGTCCAGCGCCGCATCCAGCTGTCTGGGCGGCATATCGTGCTGGTACTGGCCCACGCCGATGGCTTTGGGCTCGATCTTCACAAGCTCCGCCAGCGGGTCCTGCAAACGTCTCGCGATGGATACCGCCGAGCGCAGGTTCACGTCGTACTGCGGGAACTCCTTCGCTGCCAGCTCGGAGGCGGAATAGACCGACGCCCCTGCCTCGGACACGATCATATAGCTGAGCGTGTTCCCGGCCTCCCGCTCTTTGCGGATCAGCTGGGCCGCCATCTGCTCGGTCTCCCGGCTGGCGGTGCCGTTGCCGATGGCGACGTGCTCCACGTGGTGGCGGCGTACAAGGCGGGAGAGCGTTCCGATCGCCTCCTGCTTCTGCCGTTCGCCGTAAGTCGGGTATACCACGGCGGTATCCAGCACCTTGCCGGTGGCGTCCACCACCGCCACCTTGCAGCCCATACGGTAGCCGGGGTCAAGCCCCATGGTGACCTTGCCCTTGACCGGCGGCTGCATCAGCAGCGGGCGGAGGTTCTGCGCGAACTGGCCGATGGCGCCTTCGTTTGCTTTTTCCGTCAAGTCGCTGCGCAGTTCGCGCTCGATCGAGGGAAAGATCAGCCTGTCGTAGGAATCCCGGGCGGCTGCTTCCACAAAAGCGGTCGCCGCGGAGCCGGGGACCACGCAGGCGCGGCGCACGGCGCCCATGGCAAGATCTTCGTCCAATTCCACCGATACTTTCAAATACTTTTCTTTTTCTCCCCGGTTGATCGCAAGGATCTGATACCCCTGCAATTGCGGGACCTTCCGGGTAAAACCGTAATAGAGGCTGTAAACGGAGTCCTCTTCGGATGCGGCTTCGGTATGCAGCGCCGCTTTTTCATGCAGCAGCCGCCGGAGCGCCTTTCTGAGGTCCGCGTCGTCCGAGACCATCTCGGCGATGATATCCGAGGCCCCCGCCAGGGCGTCGGCAACGGTATCCACGCCCTTTTCCGGGGCGATATACGCGCGGGCGGCTTCTTCCGGCCGGGGGCAGTCCCGCCGCTGGGCAAAAAGCAGCAGCGCCAGCGGTTCCAGCCCTTTTTCCTTTGCAACGGTCGCCCGCGTGCGGCGTTTCTGCTTATAAGGGCGGTAGAGATCCTCCAGCTCCGCGAGCGTCAGGCAGCGTTCCAGCGCTTCCAGCAGCTCCGGCGTCAGCTTTCCCTGCGCATCTATCGCTTTTTCGACCGTCTGCCGCCGCTCTTCCAGCGACCGCAGATACTGCAGCCGCGTCTGCAGCGTGCGCAGCAGCGTATCGTCCATGGAGCCGTGCAGCTCCTTGCGGTAGCGGGCGATAAAGGGGACGGTGTTCCCCTCGTCCAATAGCCGGATCACGTTTTCGATCTGCTTCGGCTCGCGGCCGAGCTCCCCGGCAAGTGTTTTTATGATATCCATCTGTATGCTCGCTTTCTGTCTGCCGTTTTATTCAAAATACGCCTGCAGGAAATCCTTCATCGGGCCGTCGAAAACGGCTTCGCACACCAGCCCGTTCATCCCCTTTGCCTGCGCCTGATGCCCCGCGCAGTAGACGACGTAGGTTTTTCCCTCGTATTCGCACAGGTCCACGTCGGAATTGTTGACGTCCACGTGGGTCTCATTCTCTTTTGCAAGTTCCGCCGGGATATTGACGCCCGCCTTGACCCGGCGGTCGTTTTCGTCCGGCATAAGGATGGGGTTATACAGCCCGATCTCCCACGCGTCAAAATCCGCCGTGCGGTAGATGTACGGGGCGTAGCGCCCCAGCGGGAGCGATTCCAGGCAGATCATATAATAATACCCTTCGCTGTAACGCAGCGCGGGGCAGGCGCAGTACCGCTCGGGGGTATAGGCGGTTTCAAACGGCATCAGCTCCCAGGTTTCAAGGTCCGGGGAAGACGCGAAAAACGCCGTGAAACACACCCCGACGTACGGGTTTATGACCGGGTCGTTGCTTTCACCCCGAGATTGCCCGCGCCAGGCGCATTCCACCGCCATCACGTACCGGTCCGGCCCCTTGCACACGGAGGTGTTGAACAGCTCGAAGGTATCGGGGAACGCAAACGCCGTCTGCTTTTCCCACGTCAGAAGGTCGGATGAAACATAGCGGTAAACCACGTTGTCCTTCGTGGCAAACACGCAGACCCGGTCGTTTTCGCAGTAGGCGGAGTAAAAGCGGGGCCCGTCGCCGCCGAAGGACGGAAAATACGCGTCCGAAAAGTATTCGCGCACCGCGGCCGTAGGGTCGCCCTCCCCCCAGATGTTTTCCAGCAGCATCAGGTTGCCACGGAATACGAACGGCGTACACTCGCCGCCTTCCCGGGAGATAGCGCCGTTTTTTTTCAGTTCGGGGAACGCGCGCATACGGCTGCGTCCGGTTAAATTGATTTCTTTCATGGCTGCTCCTTTACCGGCTTTTGGCTTTCATTTTGTTATTTTACCATGTGAAGCGCTTGATTTCAATACGGATCGCCCTTTATTTTGAAGCGTCTTTGCGCAGTTCGGAAAAACGGGGGACTTTTTTTATCATTTTTATATGGATTATTGCTATTTTGACAAGGATGTGCTATCCTTTTAAAAAATACCGTTTTCAACGCAAAGATCGGACGGATCGGAGAAATAAGAATGGAAAACAACGTGATCCGGAAAGCCTTCCGCTTTACCGGCTGGGTGCAGGGCGTGGGGTTCCGCTGGCGGGCGAAAAACGCGGCGGAGCATTTCGGCGTCACCGGCTGGGTACGAAACGAATATGACGGCTCCGTCCGTATGGAGCTGCAGGGCGCCGAAGAACAGATCGACGGCGTGATCCTCGCCGTTTCGGCAGGGCGGTACGTACAGATCGAGGATATGCGCGTGAGGACGGTCCCTGCAGTGGAACACGAGCGCGGGTTCACGGTCAGGGACGACGGATAACGGATCAAAAAACAAATCTGTATGACACGAAAAAACACGTAAAAAAACACGCAACTTTTTACGGTTGCTTTTTCGTTCTATTAAGGAGGCCTTCCGCATGAATAAACTGTATGTTTCCCCGTACCGCTGTCCGGGCGGGAATGAAAAAACGGCGGCGCTCAGGGCGCTGTTTGACGGGGTGCGCGCTGCGAAACCCGCGGTGCGCTTCTGCCCGGAGCGGGATCCCTTTCCGGAAGACCCGCGGATCAAAGCGCTGCGCTTTTCCGGCCTGTCTTTTGAGGGCAGGGAGAACACGGTGTTCGCGTACATCGGGTTCCCGGAAACCGCCGCGCCCGACCGAAAAGTGCCGGGCATGGTGCTGGTGCACGGCGGCGGGGGCCACGCTTACGCCGAGTGGGTGCAGGCATGGGTCGCCCGCGGCTACGCCGCCATCTCTTTTGACGGTTTCGGCCAGACCTATACCGGCGCGGACCATACCTATGAGGCGTCCCTTGATTTCTGGAAGCCGGATCCCGCGTCCCATCTGCCGATGGACGGCTTTGCAAGCGTCGGCAAGCCGGTCCGCGAGCAGGGCTTTACCTACTATATAGCGGACGTGCTGCTGGCGAATAACCTGCTGCGGGCGGACCCGCGGGTCATCACAGATCAGATCGGGCTGACCGGGATCTCCTGGGGCGGGATCGCCGCCAGTGTCGCCGTGTGCTACGACGACCGGTTCGCCTTTGCGGCGCCGGTTTACGGCTGCGGTTTTTTGGACGTGTCGAAAACGGCGTGGGGAGAACCCTTCCGGGGCAACGATATCGCAAATCTCTGGGACGCGAAGCTTCTGCTGGATACCGTGAAGATCCCGGTCCGGTTCTATAACGGCGACGGCGACCCGTTTTTTGACGCGAACGCCGTCACCGCCTCCGCCGCCGCGGTCCCGGACGGCTCGCTCACGCTTCTGCCGGGGTTCACGCACGGACAGATCGAAGGGTCTTCGATCCCGGAGCTGTTCCGCTTTGCCGACGCCCAGACGGGCCGCGGAGAATGCAATATCACGATCGACGCGCTTTCGTCGGACGGGGACGGCGCAGAGCTTTGCTTTTCGCTGCCGCAGGACGTCGGGACCGCCGAAGTCTGCCTGTATTACAAGACAGAGGACCTGTTTTACGAGGACAAATTCCTGCGGGAGGCGTGGAAGCGCAAAACGGCGGACGCCGGCGGCGGCAAAGCGCATATATCCATCCCCGCCGGGGCGCAGGTTTTCTATTTCTGCGTCGAAGGGAAACCGGAGGGCGCGCCGGAAGACGTCGTTCTGCACGCCACCACCGGCGTTTTCAGCAGGGAAACCTGGGAAAACTCAATTAAGAATTATGAATTCACAATTCAGAAAAACGGAGAGGAGCAAAGAAAAATGAGCGAACGGGACAGGATCGCACAGGACAGGATGATGAACCGGAAATGGGGGATCTTTAACCATTATCTGTATTACAGCGAGATGGGGTATACCGATATCAGAGGCGAAAACGGGACGGAGATCCGCCTCATGGCGGAAGAATGGAACCGGCAGACAGCGTCCTTTGACGCGGAGCAGCTTGCGCGGACCCTGCATGAGATCGGCTGCGGCTACTATGTCATCACCGTGATGCAGGGCACGCGGTTTTTGCTTGCCCCGAACGCGGCGTACACAAGGATCACCGGCATTGCCCCCGGGGAGGCCTGCAGCCGCCGGGATCTGATACGGGATATCGGAGAGGCGCTGAAGCCCTACGATATCGACCTGTTCCTCTACTACACCGGCGACGGCCCGCATTTTGACAAAACGGCGGGGCCTGCCATGGGGCTGTACGAGGACTATGAGGCGGATATCCACGGAAAGGTGGACCGGCGTTTTGTGGAAAACTGGGCGGCGGTGCTCGGGGAGTACGCCGAGCGCTACGGCGACCTGGTCAAGGGCTGGTGGGTAGACGGCTGCTACGAATCCCTCGGGTACAACAACGAGCTGCTTTCGATCTACTACAACGCGATCAAAAAGGGGAACCCCGACGCGCTTGCGGCCTTCAACAGCGGCACGGCGTCCTTCGTCCATTCCGACGGGGACGACACGCCGATCAAATGGTACGAGAACGAGGGCTTTACCTGCGGCGAGGACAACGATTTTACCTACGTGTTCAAAAACCGCTTTACGGACGGCGCCCAGAACCATCTGCTGATCCCCCTGGGCGACTACCGGGACGGCAATATCTGCGCGGGCTGGTGCAACACGGGGGTCAGGCGCAGCAAGGAGTACGTGGCGGATTACATCCGGAAAAACAACGCCGCCGGCGCGGTGATCACGGTGGATATCTTTGTGGACCACCGCGGCAATTTCGACCCCGCGCAGGTGGAGGCGCTGAAATATGTGGGGCAGAAGGTAAGAGAGGCGTAAACAGAAAATGGACACGACGGTCAGACTCGATTTTTCCAGGCGGCTCGGCAGGGTCCGGGCGATGCATGCCGTGGGGCAGCCGCCCTTTCCGCATATGTCCCCCGATTATCTGCACTACCTGACCGAGGCGCATATCCCCTATTCCCGCCTGCACGACGTGGGCGGGATGTTCGGCGGGAACATGTACGTGGATATCCCGAACGTTTTCCGGGATTTTTCCGCCAACGAATACGACCCGGCTTCCTACGACTTCGGTTTTACGGACGAGCTGCTGAAAGCGCTGGACAAAAACGGCGTCAAGCCCATATACCGGCTCGGCGTGACCATTGAAAACTTTTTTGAGATACGCGCCTACCGGATCTTCCCGCCGGCGGATTACGGCAAATGGGCGCGGATCTGCGAACATATCATCCGGCACTATAACGAGGGCTGGGCCGGCGGTTTTCACTTCGGCATCGAATACTGGGAGATCTGGAACGAACCGGAGGACGGCCCCGGCAGCGGCATGTGGCGCGGCACGGATCTGGAGTTTTTCCGGCTGTACGAGGTCGCATCCAAACATCTGAAGGAGACCTTCGGCGACGCGGTCAAGGTGGGCGGCTACGCCTCCTGCGGGCTGGACGGCGCGTTTCAGAACCCCGCCGCCTTCGGCCTGCCCGAAATCGCTCCGCGCGGAAAAACCTACCGCTATTATTTCGCACAATACGCCGAAAAGTTTTTCCGGTATATCAGCGAACGCGATTGTCCGCTGGATTTCTTTTCCTGGCACTGCTACATCAACACCGACGACAACCCCGCCTGGCACTGCCGCAACGTGGAGGACGCGGCGCTTCTCTCCCGCGTTGCGGACCATCTGCTGCAGAAATACGGCTACGGCGGCGCCGAGCAGCACCTGAACGAGTGGAACAACGCCTGGCAGCTGGAACACCGCGGCACCGCCTACGCGGCGGCCGCGGCCGCCGCCATGATGATCACGATGCAGAATACCCGCACGGAGCTTTTGTGTTATTACGACGCAAGGATCGGCGAATCGTGCTTCGGCGGCATGTTCAACCCATTGAATTATAAGCCTTTGCCCGTGTATTACGCCTTCAAAGCCTTCGGCGAACTGTACGCGCTGGGGACGCAGGTCTTTGCGGGAAGCGACAACAAAAACGTGTACGCCCTTGCCGCCGCCAATGAAGACGGCGAACGGGCGCTTCTGCTCGCAAACACAGGTGAAGATACCGCGGTAACGCTTTTGGGCGGCGCGTTCGACAGGTTTTACCCGGTGGATGAGACGCACGACCTGACAAGCGCCGAACCGATAGCAAACGGGCGTTTTCTGCTGAAGAAAAACCAAACGGCGCTGCTCACGGACCGCCCGCGCCCGTAACGAACACGCGGCGGGACCGGCAAAGCAGCCGTTTTTTGCATATCAACGGACGGAAAAAAGACGGGAGGACCGACGATGGAACATGAAGCTTCTTATGAAATAAAAAACAAAATGCCCCTGCGTTTTCACGACGGCAGGTTCCGGATCCTGTCGATCTCCGACCTGCACGGGATCGTCAATTACGACAGGCGGCTCACAAGGGACCTGGCGGCGCTTCTGGACGGCGTAAAGCCCGACCTGCTGCTGGTGCTGGGGGACGTGGCGGACCACGACGCGCTGGAGAGCGCCGAAAGCCTGCGCGGGTACCTCAGCGACCTGAACGCGGTGATGGCGGCAAGGAACATCCCCTGGGCGCATACCTTCGGCAACCACGACTGCGAAGCGCACCGCACCTTTTCGCAGATGGCTGTGTACGAGGAGATGAGCCACTGCATCTCCAAGCGCGGGCCGGAAGATATCCACGGCGTGACGAACTACGTGCTGCCCATCCGTTCCGAAGACGGCGAAAAGATCCTGTTCAACGTCTGGCTGCTGGACTCCCACGACTCCCTGGCGGACCTGATGCGCGAATTCGATCTCGGCGACCCCGCCAACAAATGGGACCTTCAGTGCGCCTACCCGAGCTGCCTGCACGGCTGGGCCACCTGCTACAACACGCTGAACGTGGACCAGGTGATGTGGTACTATAACGGCAGCAGGAAATTTGAGCGGGAGGCGGGGCATAAGATCCCGGGGCTTCTGGGGCTGCACATCCCGCTGCCCGAATACCGGATCATCCATAAAAACCCGGCGGAAAGCTATTATGAAGGCGTCATGCGGGAGACGAACGGCAACCCGCCGCTCAACGCCGGGATGCTCAACGCCCTGCTGGACCGCGGCGACGTGAAGACCGTGGTGGCGGGGCACGACCATATCAACGACTGCGCAGGCACCTTTATGGGCATCAGGCTGACCTACGACGCGGGCCTGAGCTACGACTGCTACTGCCACGACGACCTGCGCGGCGGCAGAGTCTTCGACCTGTCGGCGGACGACCCCGCGGCGGTCGTCACCTATATGGCGCGGGCGAGAGACTATGTAAAGGCGGAATAAGGCGGGCAACGCCAAACCGAACGCAAAAAAAGGAGCCGACTCCAAAACGGGATCGGTTCCTTTGCGTTTTTTCATTCTTTTCAGGCACGAAACCATCCGTCCCCGCCGTTCAGGAACGCAGAAGGGCTTCCGCCGTCACCTGCCGCACCGTCGGCGTCTCCCGCTCCGTCGTCTGCGTGAGACAAAGCGCTGCGCAACAGGCGGGGTCGACGGAAAGCTCAAAAAACCGGCAGGAGGGCTGCCCTGCGAGCAAAACGGGAACGTCATAAATGAACCCGACGCAGAAGCTGTCAAGCGGCTGCAAAAGACCGCTGCCCTGCGCTTTCAAAAAGCTCTCCTTACATGTCCAGAGCCTGAAAAAGAGCGCGTCGCGGTCGGCTTCGTCCGCCGCCTCCAGCAGCGCCGTCTCCGCCGGATGGAAAAACCGCCCGGCGATCCTCAGGTCCGCCGGCCGCACGGGCTCGATATCGCAGCCGACAGCGCAGTCCGACACCGACAGCATCGCAATATCCCCGCCGTGGGAGAGGCTGAAAAACGGCCCGCCCCCGCGGATAAAGGGTTTGCCTGCGGCGGTCGCGCCGAAATCCGCCGAATTGCCGAACGCGTACCGCAGCAGCAGCCCCGCGCCGAGGGAAAGCCGCCGCTCCCGCGCCGACTTCAGCACTTCGGTCTTGCGCCGCCGCTGCGCCGGCACTTTTTCCAGCGCCTGAGCGAAAACCGCCGGATCGGCAAATGCGCCGCAATGCAGCCAAAGGACTTGCGTCCGGCTCACCGTAATCGCCCCCTTGTTTTTATTACCTTCAGTTTACCATGCTTTCCCCGATCCGTCAACAGTCAGGATCCGCGCTTTTTCCGCCCCTGTACTGCCGGGACCCCAAACGTGGCGCGCAGGCTTGACATCCCGTCGAAATGCACCTATAATACTTCCGTATACAGAATCTGCTGAAACAGGAGGCCATCCTAATGTTTGAAACACCCATCGAATCCCTAATGGAAACGAAACTGCCGCTGCGCTGCCGCGCCGACGGCAAATTCCGATTGCTCGTGCTCTCCGACCTGCACGGCGGCGTGGGCTGCAGCGAGCAGATGTTTACCGGCATTGAAGAGACGGTCACCGCCGTGAAGCCGGATCTGGTCCTGCTCAACGGCGACACCGCAGGCCCGGGACGCATCCACGTGGAGACGCCGGAGCAGCTGGGCGCCCTTCTGGACCGGGCGGCGGCGCCCATGGAATCCCGCGGCATCCCGTGGTGCCACGTGTTCGGCAACCACGACGACAATTTCGGCGTATCCAACGCCGAAGCTCAAAAGGTCTACGAAAGCTACGCGCACTGCGTCTCCAAGGCGGGCGAAAGCTTTATGAGCGGCGTGGGCAACTACGTGCTGCCGGTTTATTCCCATTCCGGAGAGGCGGTCGCCGGCGCCGTGTGGGGCTTTGACTCCCACAGCGGAATGGCGGAATTCAGCCGCGAATTCGGCCTGCCGGAAGACACCCGTTACGTCCTGCCCCAGCACGCCTTTCAGGGCCGCGGCTACGACACGCTGCACGTCAACCAGGTGCTCTGGTACTATACCGCCTCCATCCGGCTGGAGCAATACTGCGGCAAAAAAGTGCCGGGCGTGATGTGCTTTCACATCCCGCTGCCCGAATTCGTGCTTTGCTGCCGCAACCGGGACGAAACGGATTTTGAAGGCAGCGAGGGCGAAAACGTCGGCTGCGGCGAGATGAATTCCGGCGTTTTCCAGGCGATCCTGGAACGCGGGGACGTAAAGGCGGTGTGCTGCGGGCACGACCATATCAACGACTTTTCCGCCGTCTACTGCGGCGTGAAGCTCTGTTACGACGGAGGCATGGATTACGACGCCTACCAGCGGGACGAGATCCGGGGCGGCCGCGTATTCGAGTTCGACGAGAACGACCCGCAGAACATACGCACGTATATGGCGCACGTCAAAGACATCATGGGCGTGCGCGGCAATAAGATCCGCCGCGGCTGAAAGGAGGAACCATGGAAAATCACTTTTGCGGAAATTGCGGTTCGCCGCTGCCGCCGGGCGGCGTCTGCCCCGTCTGCGGGACCCCCGGCAACAGCAATAACGGGACCCCCGGCAACAGTAATAACGGGACCCCCGGCAACAGCAATAACGGGATCCCCGGCAACAGCAATAACGGGATCCCCGGCGGCAGCAATAACGGGATCCCCGGCGGCAGCAATAACGGGATCCCCGGCGGCAGAAACAACTGGGCCGCCGGGGACCCGAACAGACCGATGCAGTATGTTTACGGCCCGCCGCCGGACATGCGGGTCCAGACGGTCTACGGGCCGCCGCCGTTTATCCGCCGCCGTTTTCCCCTTGTGCTCGTACTGATCCTTGCGGCGGTACTGATCACGGCTGCCGTCGTCACAACGGTCCTGATCCTTAAAAACCGGCAGACGCCGGACGCCGCGCCGGCGGACGTGACGGCTCAGACCGGGCAGGTCCTTTACGTCCCGTCGAAGTTTACGTATACCATCAGCGCCGACGGCTTCGAATTTGAAGAAAACACTTTCCCGCTGACGTGGACCGGGCAGTCCGTCTCCACCCGCGGCGGCATGTCCGGCGGACGCGAGATCACGCTCACCTTTGACGAAGAGGGCAGACTGACCGGCGGAAACAATACGACGTACTACTCGGACGAAGCCGAAGAGACCGGCGTTTTCAGTTTCGATTACAGAGACGACCGGCTGACAGGCGCCTCTTGTGAACTTGTCAAAACCGATCTGATGACCGGTCAGCGGCAGCTGCGCCGCAAATGGTGCACCTTTGACGAAGAGGGCCGGCTGATCGGCATCACGTGCGAAATAGAGAACACAAACGGCGGTAACGGGCTTTCGGCGGAATACGACGACGCCGGCAGATACAGCCGGATCTTTCATCAGCGGATGGTCACGTCTCCAGAATTCCGCTTCACCTACGACGCCGACGGCAGACGGACCGGCTGTACCGTCGCGCCCAAGGACGGCAGCGACGGCGACCGGAAGGCGCTGACCTATACCTACGACGGCGATGGCCGGGTCTCGGGGATCACCCTTTCTGAGAAGAGCGCGCAGCTGGGCAATTCGACAAACGAATTCGCGCTGGAATATGACGGCAGCGGGAACCTGATAAAGATCACCGATACCGACGCCGGTTCCGAATACGCCAAAACCCTGACGATCGAATACCGGGAGGCGACCCCGGCGCAGTACCGGGCGTACCGGGAGATCAGCGCCTGCTCCTTCGATTATTACGGGTTCGGCATGTACCTGGTCTCCGCCGGCGGTTCGTCGTTCGATTACGTAACCGACAACCATGCATACTTTTTCCGGTAAAAACCGGCAGGAACCGCCGGCGCCGCAATGCGCCGCGCAAAAGCCCCGGGAGGGCACGAACGATCACGTGCCCTCCCGGGGTTTTCAGAAAAGAGGTATGCAGGTCACTTCTGATACACGCGGACGTAGTCCACGATAAAGTCCGCGGAATCCCCGACGATGCTCTGTGTTTTGAAATTACGCATGGCGTTGGAAAGCACGATGTATTCGGGGCCGGAAGCAAGGCCGAAATCGGTCTGGCGGCACTCCTTTCCGTTGACGTAGAAGGTATAGCCGGTTTTATCCCATTTCAGGCCGTAGGTATTGTATTCTTCATACGGGTTGCCGCCCACGATAACCCATCTGGCGTGCAGACGCTGGTGGCCGGTGGAATCGAAATAGTGGATGTTGTTCTCAATGCTGCCCTCGTGGGCAACGCCGTAGCGCATACTCTCCATAATGTCGATCTCGTTGCCCTCCTCCAGAGGAACGGAGGTATCGTACGCCACGGGGCTGTTGAGCCAGAACGCGCAGTTGCCCGCGACCGCCTTCGCCAGCTTCGCACGGCACTCGAAATAGCCGTAGGAATCAAAGAAGCCGGGCATGGAATTGATCGAGGCGTAATACCAGCCTGCCGGATAGCCTTCTTCGCTGCCGTCAAACTTTTTGATGGACAGGATCAGGTTGCCGTCTTTGACCTCCACGCAGCGGTCGGTGTAGAAACCGTCCGAATATTCCTGAACAGGGCTGCCGTCGGCATGTACGCGCACGCTCCACTTTGAGGTATCCAGGGAATCCCCGTCAAACTCGTCGCTCCATACCAGATGGTAGCCTGCCAGGCTCAGAGGCCTGCCGATCGCCCGCATGGGGATATCCAGCGCAAGGCAGATCGACATGATGATCCCGATGAAGAAATAATAGATTTTATTGAATGCAGAGGATGACGACATGATCTCATACGCTCCTTTTTTGTCTTTTATATTATTTTACCCGTTGGCTCCGAAAAAGTCAACGGGTTTTTTCTGTCCGGCTGATAAAGCGTTTTCAGCCATGCTTATGAAGATTTATGCACACGGCGTCCCGATCACACGGGAGACGTGGGCGTGGGCGCCATGGAGACCGAAGGCGCGCCGGACGGCTGCGTTGCCGGAACCGTCGTTTCGGGCGTGGCCGCAGGCCCGGTCGTCCCGCCGGCGGGCGTTTCGGCGGCAGGCTGTGTCGTCGCCGGCGCCTGAGCGGCGGGCGCCTGCGTCGCCGCCTCTGTCGGCGCTTCCGTTGCCGGCGCTTGTGTCGTCGGCACTTCCGTTGTGGGTTCCTCTGCGGTCACAGGTTCCGTCGTCGGCTCTTCCGCCGTGCGTCCGCCGCGGCGGAACTGCTCCGTGAACGCATACTTCATGGGAAACGTATCCGTGAAATACTGCTCATAGATTCGGTACGCCTGCAGGATCGGCAGGTTGCTTTCAAAGAACGAGTACGTCCGGTCTGTGGAGCAATCTTCATCCATGCTGCGCCACCAATCCTCGTAATACCGGTCGCCGCAGCTGTACAGCACATCGGCCGCCTGAAGGCGTACGCTCTCCTCCTCCGCGTTCTTTACGAGCATCTCCAGATACGGGATCCCCTCGTCGTCGAAATCGTAGCCGAGCGCGTTGACGTCGATCTCCTTCAGCCGCCCGTCCATATAGGCTTCATAATTATAACGGGCTGCCACACGGTTGACGTTGACGAAACCCAGCGCCAGCACAATCACGCCCGCCGTGACCACGGCGGTCTGCAGCACCTTGACGCGCGGACGGAACATCCGAAGCATCACCGCAAAGAAAACGATCGCGATAAACACCATAAAGGCGGAGGACATCAGCCGCGGCGCGGTCATGCCGTACTCGCCGATATACATGCACATTTTTGCGATATCCACGCACACAAGCAAAAGGGTGAACAACGCGATGAACACGCAGGCGGCGGTCACGAACGCCGGCAGGCGGTCGTTGTTTCTGCGGGTCAGGATCAGCGTCAAAAAGATCAGAGCCAGGTTGATCAGCGCGATCAGGCACAGCTCAAAAAAGCCGCGGCGCGCATATTCGGCGTATGAAAAATCTGCAGGCAAAAAGCCTTTGAAGGCGTTGGTGAAATACGCGAGCTGTGAAAACAGGTAGATAAGGTAAATCCCCGCGATCACCGCCAGAAACGCGCCGGAAAACGCGCCGTCCACCTTGCCGAGCTGCCGCTCCCGCGGGGGAGCCGCCGGCCTGCGTTTGAGGTTATAGCAGAAAGACAGAAGGAAGGGCGTAAGGACCAGTCCGATCACGACCTGCGCCAGACGCTCGCCGAAATGATCGGTAAAGTTCTCCAATAGGCCCTCAAAGGCTGCGTCCGCGTGGGAAAGCAGCGGGATCAGAACGCACAGCACCGGCACGGCGCACAGCAGACCGATCAGAATCTTACCGGTCTTGCGGTCCTTTTTGCCGTTGCCCGCGACAAGCGCGGCAAGCGCGGCGGGGATCCCGCCCAGCGGTTTTGCGATCCCATACCGCCAAACGGAGGACACAAGCCCCAGGTCGCCGCCGTCCGTCTGTCTGCCCGAAAGCGAATAGAGCCATATCACCGACAGGACGATCATCAGCGGAAACGCGCACAGGCGCACCAAAACGTTGGAGCAAATCGCATACACACCGCCGGACAGAAGGCCCAGTATGCCGCACACATAGCCGAAAGGCCCTGCGTGCCTGCGTTTTTCGCCCCCTGCAAGATAGGCGGAAGCGCACAGGAACAGCAGCGCAAAGCCGATCGAAAAGCCCAGGCGCATTTCTTCAAATACACCGATCGCTACTGTCAGAATGGAGAGCGCCAGCATCACGGGCGCCAGAATCTTGTCGCCGCTCGTCAGCCGCAGACGCGGTTTTTCAGCAGAACGCGCGCCGTACCACGGGGCGTTCCCTCCGGGCGGGTACATATTGGGATTGGGCGGATAATACCCGGGCGGGTACGCGCCGCCGTTCGGCGGGTAATTCCCGTTCGGGGGGTAACTGCCGTTCGGCGGGTAATTTCCGCCGGGAGCATTGTATCCGCCGCGGCGGGCGCCGCCGTTTTGCGGGTAATTGCTCCCGGGCGGGCAGTTGCCGGTACGGTCCGCGCCCGGCGTCCCCGCCGGCTGTCTGTTTGGCTGTCCGGCGTTCTGCCCGAAAGGCCTGCCGTCCGACTGCCCCGCAGGCGCCTGTCCGCCGTCCGCCGCGCCGCCTGCCTGCGACGGGGCCGCGCCGTTTTCCGTGTAAGGGGCGCCGCCGGCTGCGTCTGCGCCGCCGTCCCCTGCCGCCCGGGTCCCCACGTCGGGATCCGGCGTTTTGTTTTCGGTATCAAAAAAATCGTTCATCTTTCATCCTCCGTATATTCCAAAATATCGCCCGGCTGACAGCGCAGCGCGCGGCAGATCGCTTCCAGCGTCGAAAACCGCACAGCTTTCGCTTTGCCGGTCTTTAAGACCGATAAATTCGCCTGCGTGATCCCGACCTTTTCGGCAAGCTCGCCCGAGGTCATTTTTCGTTTCGCAAGCATCACATCCAGATTGACAACGATCATACGCCCGACGCCCCCTCGCCTTAAATGGTCAGATCATTTTCTTCCCTGAGCTCCTCGGCGGCGTGCATCACGTTTTTGACCACGCGCAGCAGCGTCCCCACTACGCCGGTCGCAAAGGCGATGATAAACAGCGGCACGTAGAGGAACCCACCTGCGAAGGTCACAAGGAAGACGGCGTAACAGCACCAGGAGATCCCCCGGAGGTACACCACGTTCGTATGGATGAACACCCGGTCGTCCAGCAGGTTCTTAAGCAGACGGATCAGCATATAAAGCGCAGCCGCCGCGAAGGGCGCGCAAAGATAAAATGAGGTGACGACGATCCGGAAAATACGCGTGACCGCCTCGGTGGCTTCGGGGATCCCATGGTAGTCCATATAAAACCAGGAAAAGAACCGCGGGAAGCATATCAAAAGCGCTGCCAGCGCCGCCGCGGACGCGATACAGATCCCGAGAGAGAGTTTTGCGGACGTTTTTCTGCTCAGCATTTTTCTTCTGTTTTGCCGCCTGCCAAAAAAGGCGGCGGCTCTCCTTTCAACGGACGCCGGAAATATCCCGCCGTCCGGTTTTCGATCATACTATATCACCGTTTTTATCGTTTGTCAATATGTTATTTATTGTTTTTCGATAATTTTTTCTGTTTTTCAGTTTTCAATTGCCTCTTGCATTCTCCGCCGGAATGGAGTATTATAGACAGCAGATCAAAAAAAAGGAGACGGGCCGGCTATGCAGGTTTTTTCCGGGCATACGGCCCGAACGGAGATATGATCACAGACTTTATCTGGGATTTTGACGGGATGCTGTTTGACACCTACCCGCACACCATGGCGGCGTTTTGCGAAACTGCCCGCCGCCACGGGCTTTCCCTTGACCCGGGGGAGGTCTACGAATACGCGAAGGTGACCCTGTGGCACGCCTTCCGGCAATACGGCTTCACGGAGGCGATGGTGGAGGAATTCTACGGCATCGAAAACGACCTGTCCTTCCCTCCCCACGGCAAGCCCTTCCCGATGGTCCCCGAGACCCTGCGGCTCGTGAAGAAAAGCGGCGGCAGGAATTTTCTGTACACCCACAGAGACCGGGTCGCGCTCGTTTACCTTGAAAATTTCGGGCTCACCGACTGCTTTACGGACTGCGTCACGAGAGAACAGGGCTTTCCGAACAAGCCCGCCCCCGACGCGATCGAGGACCTGTGCCGCAGGCACGGTCTCAATAAGGCGTCCGTTTTTATGTGCGGCGACCGGGATATCGACATCCTTGCCGGGATCAACGCCGGCGTGGGCACGCTGCTGTTTGACACGGAGGCCCGTTACGGGGATATCGGAGAGACCCGCCGGGCGGACGGATACCGGACGCTGTATGAAACTGTCCTGGACTTATTGTCCTAACTGAAGTTGAAAAAAAACTGAAAATGTAAAGCTTTAGTACTTGACTTTTTCAAAAAAAACATATAAAATATGAAAGATAATGCTGAAATAGTTTATGTTGAGTATACATTGTATGCTTTTATATATAAAATATCGTGTTTATGGAAGCATTATTGATTCTTATCATCGCGGATCTTAATAAGTCCCGCGTTTGAGAATATGACATTACGAATACAGGAGGTGCAACAGGGTCTTCATGGATACTTGGATCTGGATTCTCCTGATCGTGATCGCAGCGGTCGTTTGCGGCGTCGTCGGATTTATCGGCGGCGGCATCCACCGCAAACGGGTGGCGGAAAAGGCCATCGGCGACGCAACGGAAGAGGCCAAAAGGATCGTCAGCAACGCTTTGACAACGGCGGAACAGAAAAAGCGCGAAGCCGTACTGGAAGCGAAGGACGAGATTCATAAAGCGCGCAGCGAGAACGAAAAGGAATTAAAAGAGAGACGGTCGGAAGTCCAGCGCCAGGAGCGCCGCATCAGCCAGAGAGAGGAATCTCTGGATAAGCGGACGGAGGCGCTTGAGAAAAAAGAAGATGCCATCGCAAAGAAATTAAAAACCGCGGAGGATCGGCTGGCTGAAGTCGAATCCCTGAAAAAGAGCGAGTTTGAGATGCTGGAGAAGATCTCCGGGCTGACGCAGACGCAGGCGCGGGAGATCCTTCTGAAGAATCTTGAGGGAACGCTTGAACACGAGAGCGCCCTGAAGATCATGGAGTTTGAAAAGAAAACAAAGGACGAGGCGGACACGCTTGCAAAGGAGATCATTGCAACGGCGATCCAGCGCTGCGCGGCGGACCACGCCGCTGAGGCGACCGTGTCGGTCGTCGACCTGCCCAACGACGAGATGAAGGGCAGGATCATCGGGCGCGAGGGCCGCAACATCCGTACGCTTGAAAGCGTGACCGGCGTCGACCTGATCATCGACGACACGCCCGAAACCATCACGGTGTCGAGCTTTGACCCGGTGCGGCGCGAGGTGGCGCGGCTGACGCTTGAAAAACTGATCACCGACGGGCGCATCCATCCCGCGCGCATCGAAGAAATGTACGAAAAGGCAAAGCGCGAGGTGGACGTCGCCATCAAGCAGGCGGGTGAACGCGCCGTCATCGAGGCGGGCGTCAACGGCATCAACGGCGAGCTTGTGAAGCTCCTCGGCCGTCTGAAATACCGTACCAGCTACGGGCAGAACGTGCTGAACCATTCGCTGGAGGTCTCCTACCTTGCGGGGCTCATGGCAAGCGAACTGGGCGCAGACGTCAAAACGGCGAAACGCGCGGGCCTGCTGCACGATATCGGCAAGGCGCTGGACCACGAGCTGGAGGGCACGCATATCTCCCTCGGCGTAGAGTACGCCAGAAAGTATAAGGAAAAGGAAGAGGTCGTACACGCGATCGAAGCGCACCACGGCGACGTGGAGGCGAAGACCGTGGTCGCGGTCCTCGTTCAGGCGGCGGACGCCATCTCGGCGGCGCGTCCCGGCGCGCGGCGCGAGAACCTGCAGAACTACATCAAGCGTCTGGAGCAGCTTGAAGAGATCTCCACCTCCTTCGCGGGCGTGGAACGCTCCTTCGCGATCCAGGCGGGCAGAGAGGTCCGCATCATCGTCAAGCCCGAGATCATCACCGACGACAAGATGGTGATCCTGGCGCACGACATCGCCAAAAAGATCGAAGAAGAACTGGAGTACCCCGGACAGATCAAGGTACATATCATCCGGGAAAACCGCGTCTTCGATTACGCGAAATGATCCGCTGCGCTCCCGAAAGCGAAAGGCTTTCGGGAGCGTTTTTCTTTTTATTCTTTTCTTCTTTGTTGACAACGCCTCTCTTTTTCTGTACAATAAGACTATACATAAATCGGAGGGAAGCATATGAGAATTTCAAAAGACATCCGTTATATCGGCGTCAACGACCGGGAGATTGATCTGTTCGAGGGACAGTACGTTGTGGAAAACGGCATGGCGTACAATTCCTACGCCGTCATCGACAAAGAGATCGCGATCATGGATACCGTTGACATCCGCTTCACCCATGCGTGGCTCGATAACATTGCCGCCGCGCTGGACGGCAGAACGCCCGACTACCTGGTGGTACAGCATATGGAACCGGACCACTCCGCCAACATCATGAACTTCATGAAGGTGTACCCGAAGGCGATGGTGGTGGCGTCCGCAAAGGCGTTCGCAATGATGCAAAACTTTTTCGGCACCGATTTTGAGGGCAGAAAGATCGTGGTGGGCGAAGGCGACCGGCTGCCGCTGGGCAAACACACGCTGCACTTCATCGCGGCGCCCATGGTCCACTGGCCGGAGGTCCTGATGACCTACGACGACGCGGACAAGGTCCTTTTCTCCGCCGACGGCTTCGGCAAATTCGGCGCGCTGGACACGGACGAGGACTGGGCGTGCGAGGCGAGGCGCTATTATTTCGGCATCGTCGGCAAATACGGCGCGCAGGTCCAGGCTGTCCTGAAAAAAGCGGCGGCGCTGGATATCGAGACCATCTGCCCGCTGCACGGCCCCGTCCTCAACGAAAACCTCGGGTATTATCTGGGGCTGTACAACACCTGGTCCTCCTACGATGTGGAGACCGACGGGATCTGCATCTGCTACACATCCGTATACGGCAACACAAAAAAGGCCGCCGAGCTCCTTGCGGAAAAGTGCAAAGCGAACGGCTGCCCGAAAGTCGCCGTTAACGACCTCGCCCGCTGCGACATGGCGGAGGCCGTGGAGGACGCCTTCCGTTACGGCAAGCTGGTGCTCGCCACCACGACCTACAACGCCGATATCTTCCCGTTCATGCGCACCTTTATCGAAGCGCTGACAGAGCGCGGCTATAAAAACCGCACCGTCGGCCTGATCGAAAACGGCAGCTGGGCGCCGTTGGCGGCAAAGACCATGCGCGCCATGCTTGAAGGCTCCAAAAACATCAACTTCACCGAAACGACGGTCCATATCAGATCCGCGCTGAACGACGAGAGCCGGCAGCAAATCGAAGACCTGGCGGCGGAGCTGTGCGCCGGGTATATCGCCGAAAAGCCGCAGGAGGAGGTCAAAACCGACTTCACGGCGCTGTTCAAGATCGGCTACGGCCTGTACGTGGTCACCACCAACGACGGCAAAAAAGACAACGGCCTGATCGTCAACACCGTGACGCAGGTCACCAACACCCCGAACCGGGTGGCGGTCACGGTCAACAAGCAGAATTACTCCCACCACGTCATTCAGCAGACGGGCGTGATGAACGTCAACTGCCTGTCGGTGGACGCGCCCTTCAGCGTGTTCCAGAACTTCGGCTTCCAGAGCGGGCGCACCGCCGATAAGTTCAGGGATATCGCGCCCCTGCGCGCGGCGAACGGGCTCGCCTTTTTACCGCAGTATATCAACGCCTTCATGTCCCTGAAGGTGGAGCAGTACGTGGATCTGGATACCCACGGCATGTTCATCTGCTCCGTGACCGAGGCGCAGGTTCTGTCGCACATGGAGACCATGACCTACACCTACTATCAGGCAAACGTCAAACCCAAGCCCGAAACGGCGGAAAAGAAGGGCTTCGTATGCAAGGTCTGCGGCTACGTGTATGAGGGCGACGAACTGCCCGAGGACTTCATCTGCCCGCTGTGCAAGCACGGCGCCGCGGATTTTGAGCCGATCAAGTGACGCCGGCAAAACCGGAACAGCCGGATCCCCATGGAGATCGAAAAACTGATCGCTGACCTTGACGAACTTCTTGACCGGCAGGACTACCCTTCCGCCCGGGCACTGCTGGAAGACGCGCTTAACAGGTACAAGGCGCTTTCGGACGACGCCGGCGCGCTCAGCGTATACAATGAACTGATGGGCTTTGAACGGCAATACGGGACCCCTGCGGCGGCAACGGCCGCAGCAGAAAACGCGCTGGGCCTGCTTTATAAGCTGGAGATCAAAAACGCCGCCGGGGCAATGATCGTTCTGAACGCCGCCACCGTATTCAGCGCCGCGGGAAAAACGGACCGCGCGCTCGAGCTTTACGCCCGGGCGCAGGTTTTGTTCGACCGGTATTACCCTGCGGGCGACAGGGCCTTTGCTGGGCTTTACAACAATATGGCCGGCGCGTATGCGGCAAAGGGCGACGACAAAAAGGCGGAATACTATTACGAGCGCGCCGCGGGGCTTTTGCGGCGGTACCGGGACGTCTGCGACCTTGCCGTAACATACTGTAACCTTGCCGGTCTTTACCGGCGGCAGGGAAAGGACGAAAGCGCCCGCGCCGCGATCCTGACGGCAGCCGCCGTTCTGGACGTTCCCCCTGAAAAACAGGACGCGTATTACCGCTATACCTGCCGCAAATGCGCCGCCGCCTGCAGGGAGCTGGGATTTGAGGGAATGATAAAAGAACAATAAACGGAAACATCCACAAAGTGTTTACCTGTATCACGAAACGAACCACCGGAGGGTACCGATGCGGGGACTGGAGCTGTCACGCGCTTATTTTGAAGAATACGGCCGCCCGGCGCTGAAAGAAGCGTTCGGCGGTGATTTTGCGTATCTGGCGTGCGGCGTCTGCGGCCAGGGCAGCGAATGCTTCGGGTTTGACGACGAGACCTCCCGCGACCACGATTTTGACCCCGGCTTTTTCATCTGGCTGGACAGGGCGCACTACCGGGACATGGAATTCCGCGTCTCCCGTGTCTACGACCGGCTGCCCCGTACATTCGAAGGCGTGGGGCTCATCGGCATGAGCGCTTACGAGAACGCCCGCCACGGGGTCAGGGAGACCGAGTCGTTTTTTGCCGGCTTTACCGGGCTTGACGGCGTGGTCCCCGAATCGCCCATGCAATGGATGGCGATCCCCTCTTTCCGGTTGGCAACGGCCCTCAACGGCGAGATCTTTTACGACGGGCCCGGCACGGTGACGCGTTTCAGAGCCGCCCTTTCCGCCATGCCGCAGGACGTAAAATACAAAAAACTTGCCGCAGCGCTGGTGTTTGCGGCGCAAAGCGGACAGTACAACTACGCCCGCTGCCTCAAACACGGCGAACGGGCGGCGGCGGCGCTGGCGCTGGCGGAATTTGCGCGCTATGCGCTGCAGGCGGTCTTTTTGCTCAACGACAGCTTCGCCCCGTTTTACAAATGGATGTTCCGCGCCGCGAAAAAGCTGCCGCGCCTGTCCGAAACGACAACAAAAATCGAAACGCTGCTGATGGCAGGTCCCGGCGGCGACCCTGCCGCCCTGATCGAAGAGATCTCTTCAGATATTGCTTCTGAACTGAACCGGCAGGGCCTGTCGGAACTGTCCACCCCGTTTCTTGAACCCCACGCCTACGAACTGCAAAACCGGATCGCCGACCCGGGCCTTCGCGCCATGCACATTATGGACGGTGAGATCTGACCGGCTGTTTGCCGGTACATAATATAATCATTCTTTTATATAATCGTTCTTTTTAACATTATATAAAACGTCCCTTTTCGGGACAAAAGGAGGACCTTTATGTCAATCAGGAAAAAACTGACCGCACTGTGCCTTGCTCTCGTTTTCTGCCTGCCCGTCTGGGCGGTAAACACGGCGGCGGCAGACGCCGACGACGCATTTGTGCCGGTTTTACGGTTCGTCGCCGCAAGCGACACGCACGTCAAAGACGACAGCGACGTCACCGCCGAACGGATCGGCAAAATGATGGCGCTGGCGTACGCCGACGCACAGAGCTGCGACGCGTATCCCGGGATCGACGCGCTGCTGATCGCGGGCGATCTGACCAACGACGGCACAAAAACGGAGTTTGACAAATTCTGGGCAGCCGTTGACGGCGCGCTGAAGGACGACACGCAGTTTTTGGGCGTGGTCGCAAAGAACCATGACGGTTACAAAATGAATCGGAAGGAGCTGCGGCAGTATTATACGTCGCTTACCGGAAATGACGCCGATTTCCACGTCGTGATCGGCGGATACCACTTTATCGGCGTCTCCGCCTCCCCGAACGATACGATGCATTACGACTTAAAGCAGCTGAACTGGCTGAAACAGCAGCTGGACGCGGCCGTGGCCGACGATCCGGATAAGCCCGTATTTGTGACGCACCACGAACACGTCAGAGGGACCGTTTACGGCAGCTCGCAGTTTGACGGCTGGGGCGTCCCGTATTTTACAAGCATCCTCAACCGTTACCCGCAGGTCGTGGACTTTTCCGGGCATTCCCATTTCCCACTCAACGATCCCCGCTCCGTCTGGCAGGGAAAATTCACCGCGATCGGTACCGGCGCGATCTATTATGCGGAGTTCACCATTGACAGGACGCGCTCCTATGACCCGCCGGGATGCACGGACGTCGCCACCTGCTGGATCGTGGAGCTCGACGCAAACAACCGTCTGCGCCTGCGCGGCATGGACGTGAACGCGAACGAATGCCTGTGCGAATACGTCCTTGACAATCCCGCTGACCCTGCGAACCGTGAATATACCCCCGCAAAACGGGAGGCTGCCGCCAAAGCGCCTGCGTTCACGGAGGGCTCCGAACTGGAAGTGCTGCCCACAGCCGACGGCTGCATCGTTACCGCGCCTGCCGCGAAATCGCTCGACGGGATGCCCGTCGTGCTTTACCGCGCATTTGCAAAGGACAGCCACGGCTGCACCGCCGCAAAGACCTGGACGCTGCCGCTGTATTATACCGCAGGGGAAGTGACCGAGGCCGAGCTGACGCTGGAGGGCCTGACGCCCGGCGATTACACCGTCACCGTTGTGGCGGAAAACGCCTACGGGATGCAGTCTGAGGCGCTGTCGGCAGATCTGACCGTGGATGGAGAAGCAAACGCCGCAAGCTTTTTCGCCCGGATCGCTTATCTTTTCCGGCAGTTGATCGATCTGATCAAAGGTCTGTTCTAAAGTTTCTTCCTCCGGTCGATCCGGTCTGATCGGTATCGCCGGTGTACATGGTACACGTGTGATCATTCAAAAGAAACAGCGCCCCCGGCAGGTTTTGACCTGCCGGGGGCGCATTGTTTATGTAGCCGGATAAAGTCGGCGTCTTTCGGAGGCTCGGCGCTTTTATCTGCCGATGGAGGTGAAGAAGGAAATGATCCGCCGGATGAGACGCAGCAGCATCTCCCAGAACGTCAGCCTGCCCTTCGGCGCGCTCTCGTCCGTCATGGCGCCCACCGCCGTAACGGTGACGAATTCACTATTCTTCGGCAGCGTGTACCAGCCCTCTTCGTCCGGCGTCAGCTCCGTGCCGTTGGCGTAGATCACGATCTCGTCATAGGCGAAGTTCGAGTAACAGACCGCTTTGAAGCGCAGCGGGCGGCCGGAGGTCCAGGTGACCGCGGAGGAATCATAGACGTAGAACGGCTCGCCGCCCTCGTCGCCGATCTCGTAGTGCATACGGGCGATGTTTATAAACCGGACGGTTTTCGTCACGATCTCGCCCAGCGCAGGCAGGACCCTTGTCTCCTCTTCGCCGCAGGCGGTACAGACGCGCTTTTCAAGGCCGGTTTCATCCTCGGTCGCGGGCGTCACGGTCTCCCACGCGCCCCAGGTGTGGCCCTTGGCGGGGACCGTGTGGGTCTCGCGGCTGATCTCTTCTCCGCAGGCCGTACAGTAGACGACGGTCTCGTAGCTGCCCGCCGTGGTGCAGGTGGCAGGCGTCTCGTGCTCCGTCACGGCGGCCGCCGGGGTGTGCCCCGCCGTACCGGCGACGGTGACGGTCTTGCTGTCGCTGTGCTCGCCGTAGGTGGCGGTATACACCGTATAGGCGTCGGCCGTGCAGGTGGCGGTATGCGCGTCTTCGGACATAGTCGCTTCGGCCGTGGTCTCCGCCGGGCAGTTCGCGCAGACGAGCTTCACATCAGCGGAGGTGTTGTCCGCTGCCCAGATGAAAGAATCAAACGCGTAGCTGTGCGGCAGTTTGGAGTTTTCAACGGTGACGGTCTTGCTGTCGCTGTGCTCGCCGTAAGTCGCGGTGTAGACCGTGTAGGCGTCGGCCGTGCAGGTGGCGGTGTGGGCGTCTTCGGACATGGACGCTTCCACCGTGGTTTCAGCCGGGCAGTTCGCGCAGACGAGCTTCACATCGGCGGAAGTGTTGTCCGCAGCCCAGATGAAGGAATCAAACGCGTAGCTGTGCGGCAGTTTGGAGTCTTCGACCGTGACGGTCTTGCTGTCGCTGTGCTCACCGTAGGTGGCGGTATACACCGTATAGGCGTTTGCCGTGCAGGTGGCGGTGTGGGCGTCTTCGGACATGGCCGCGGCAAACCGGACCTCCGCGTTGCCGTTGTTCTGATCCAAAACGACGACGTCGGCGGCAGTGTTACCGGCGTTCCAGTCAAAGCGGACGAATACGTAATCGGGGTTCAGCTGTTCGATCGCATCGGTCTTCGTATCGACGGCGGTCTCATCGCCGAAGTACGCGGTCGCCGTATACTTGATCTCCCCCGCGTGATCGCTGGTGGCGGGCACGGTGATCTCGCTGCTTACCTCCACGCGGTCAGCCGTCTCGGGATGGTCGCCGAGGCTGCAGGTACGGACGGCGGATACGGTATAGCCGCCCTCCGCCTTTGCGGTCCAGGTGAATGCGACAGACCAGTTATGTTCCAGTGCCGCGATCGGAACAATTGCGGTTTGATCTTCAAACGCTTCATTTGTGAAGGTAGCCGTGTATGTGGTCTCGCCTGCCACGCCGCATTTCGGCGCTAAAGTCTCTTCGAAAGTTACAGTCGCCTCTTCGGTCTCCGCGGCCGTGCAGCCGTCGCGCGTGCAGTGGCGTTCTGCCGTGCAGGTGGCGTTATTGGCGCCCCAGGTGTAGCTCGGCGT
This sequence comes from Clostridia bacterium, assembly GCA_017430145.1. Lineage (GTDB taxonomy): Bacteria > Bacillota > Clostridia > Oscillospirales > Acutalibacteraceae > RUG806. Next base: position 438 of record JAFRNP010000134.1, on the reverse strand, counting down.
GCTCCAGACGTGCGTCAAAGCCGTGATCTCAACTTCCTTCGTCTGCTCGGTGAACGCGCCGTTAGAGAACACCTGCGTGGTGTATTTGCCCGTACCGGCAACGCCGCAGGCAGCCGGGGTCACGACCGCGTAATCAGTGCCGACGGTCTCGGTCTCGGGATGGTCGCCGTTCTTGCAGGTACGGGTGGCGGTCACGGTGCTGTTATCGGCGGACCAGACGTAGGTCGGCTCGTTCCAGTCGTGCGTCAGGGCGGTGATCTCCACTTCCTTCGTCTGCTCGGTGAACGCGCTGTTATTAAACGCCTGCGTGGTGTATTTGCCCGTACCGGCAGCGCCGCACTGCGCGGGCGTCACAACCGTGTAGTCGGTGCTCACGGTCTCGGTTTCGGGATGGTTCCCGTTCTTGCAGGTGCGCGTCGCGGTCACGGTGCTGTTATC
>JAFRNP010000133.1 GCA_017430145.1 Clostridia bacterium | reverse complement strand
TGCGCAGTAGATTTTTTCGTCAGATTGTACAGATTTGACGCCGTCAACCTGGCGGTTGGCAAGGAAAATCTGTGCAGGATGACGGAATAAAGATCAAGCAAGGCGTGCGCCGCGAATTGTGCGGTGTTGCCTTAATACTTTTTTACTTTGAAACTTTTACACAACAGGCGTTGCCGTTGCTTTGCCCGTGATGCCGTCGATCCAGCCGGAGACCGTCTGGAACACGGTGGAGAAGAAGTCCAGCACTTTTTTGATCAGCTTTATGAGCACCGAGGGGCCTTTATAGCCGTATTCGGGGTCGTTGGGGTTCGTTTCCGCGGCGGGCGTCAGAGGGGTGCTGCTGTCGGTGTAATTCAGAAACGCCGGGTACTCTTCAAAGGAGCGCACGTTTGCGCCGGGGGTACGGGCGATCTTTGTAAACAGCGCGAACTCAGGCCAGGCAATGCTTTCATGGTTATTGTTTTTGATGACCCATGTGTTGTCCGGGAACATACAGGTAGAGGTATCCACCTGCTTGTCGGGAGAGATGTAGCCGCCCTTGCCGATCACCGTCTGGCGGGTGACGTACGCCGCCGGCAGCGTGCCGTCCACGTTGGAGACGGTCGCGCCCAGCGTTTTTCGCGCAAGGCCGCAAAGCATATCGCCCACCTCGTCCGCTTTTTCATGGAACGGGTTTTGCTGGAAACCGTAATCGGCGACGAAATTGACGCTGATGCCTTGGGCTGCCATCTCTTTGAGGATCGCGTCGCGGTTGAGCTGGACCTGCTCGTGGTACGCTTCGATCTTTTCGATAAAGTAGGCGTATTCGTCCCTGAGCTCCTGCGTCGGGAACAGGTAAGCCATCGCCTTGTCATAGTTTTCGACGATGCATCCCCAGTTGGAAAGGACGCGGACGTAATAGGCGCGCAGAATGTCGGCGATCAGGGTATCCTTCAACTGCTCGTAGACGCGCTCAACCAGCTCCATCGAAACGTCGATGGAATAGGTCTCCTTCAGGAGCTGGACCACGTCGCCGAACGCCGCGCGCATCGTTTCGGTAGAGGAATCCTGGGGCCCGAGGCCGTTTATGTAACGGTCAAGCGCGCCGGAGCAGACCTTGACGGTCCCGGAATAGATCGCCTCCATGTATTCCACGCCGCCGATAGTCCCGTCGGAGAAGATCACGCACTCCACGCCCGCGTAGTTTCTCGGGCGTTCATATTTGTTCAGATACGCCAGCAGCGCCGCCGCGCCGCCGCAGCGGCCGATCAGTACGACCTTTTCGTGCCCGGTCTTTTCCCGCACCGCCTCAAGGTATGTATTGAGCAGATCCGCGCCGTCCAGCGGGGACAGACGGAAATCGTAGGAGAAATGACGCGCGTATGTCATATCGTAACTGTGCGCCGCGACCGCGTCGGCGGGGTCAAAGTTCGCATCGTATTTTACGCTGGGATCCAGACTGCCGTCAAGATTCGGCGCAAAGCCCTCAAACGCGGGCATGAACACTTCTTCCGCTATGGCGACGTACTCGTCCCAGTTGCCGGTCAGGACCCCCTTTGCGATCGAAGGGACCCCGCGGGAGAGCAGCTCGTTGACGTAATCGCCGTCGTCAAACAGCCGGCTCGTTGTTCCGTCCGGATTCGTTTTTACGCCGCCCATGTCCCCGTGGACCACGACGAACGGACTGTAATCGTCCGCCGTGCAGGGGTTGGTAACGGCGTAGGCCGCAGGCAGCAGCAGCGCCGAGATCATCACGGCGGAGAGCATAACGGCAAAAATACGGGTAAATACGGTTTTTTTGTTCATACGGTACCTCCTGAAAAAACGAGGCCCTGCGCCGCAGGCAGGGAGCCGCGGTCAAGGGCAAAGCGTATTGAAAACACAAAAAGAATTTACGGCCGGCCTGTCTGTTCGTCTGTCTGTAAAAGCATTACGATTTTCATGGATTTATCGACCTTCATTCTTTTTTTTGCCTTTATATTATATCATTTTTCTGTTGTCTAAACAAGTGCGCCGGTTTGTTATTTTTGTTAACAAAATATTTCAAATAGACCGTTTATATACATTTATATAGGTTTTTATAAAAAAATTTCCGGAATATGAAAATTCCGGAAAAAAACAGGCGATATATACAGCGGAAGGTTTTTTTGACGAAACTGCCGGCGCGTTACACGACCGGCGATGCCGTTGCTTTGCCGGCGATACCGTCGATCCAGCCGGAGACCGTCTGGAACACGGTGGAGAAGAAGTTCAGCACTTTTTTGATCAGCTCGATAATGACCGAGGGGCCGTGCCAGCTCCAGTCCACGTCGTTGTCGTTCGTCTCCTCCAGCGGCAGCAGCGTGGGGGAATCGGCGACGTAATTCAGGTATTGCGGGTAAGCTTCGTCCGTTGCCACGGTCATGCCGGGGGTCGTGGTGACGGTCTGAACCAGCTTGTAGGTCTGATCGGGCGCGTCGTGGTTGATGTTTTTGATAAACCAGGTGCTGTCCGGGAACAGACAGGTGGAGGCGTCGATCTGCTTGTCGGGGGAGATATAGCGGCCGAAGCCCGTTACGGTCTGCCGGGTGATATAGGCGGCGGGCAGCGTTTCTTCGACCTTGGAGGTGGTGGCGCCGAAGGACTTGCGCGCCGCGCTTGCAAGGATATCGCCCACGTACTCGCTGTCCTCGCTGACGGGATACTGCTGGTAGCCGTATTCCACCACCAGGCTCACGTCCGCGCCGGCGGCTTTGACCTCGGAAAGGATCTCCTCCGAATGCTCCAGAATGTCGTCGTGGAAGGTGCGGGCGTTTGCAATAATCGGCGCGAATTCCGCTTTCAGTTCCTCCGTCGGGAAAACGTAGTCGATCGCCTCGTCAAAGCGCTCGCGCACGCACGCCCAGTTGCCGGACACCCGCGCGTAATAGGCGCGCAGGATCTCAGCGACCAGGGTATCCTTGAGCTGGCCGTACATCCGGTTGACCATGGCGGCGGTCAGGGTGACGCCGTAGGTCTCCTTCAGCAGTTCGCTGAGCTGCGCCAGCAGTTTGGCGTCAAACGCCTGTTCCACGCCGGCGGTCTGCGGGGTGTTATCCTCCATCGACAGACTGCTCATGTATCTTAGGCCTGCGTCGCCCATCACCTTGACGGTGCCCGAGAAAAGCGCCTCGATGTACCCCATGCCGCAAAGGGTGGAGTCGCACAGGCATACGCTCTGAATGCCTTCGTACCCGGAGGGGCGTCCGTACTCGTACAGGTAGCTGAGCAGCGTCGCCGAGCCCTCGCACCGGCTGATCAGGATGACCTTGTCGTGCCCGGTGGCAGCCTTGACCTGTTCAACGTAGTCGTTCAGCTCATCCGCCAGATCCAGCGGGGAAACGCGCACGTCGGGGTTGAAGTGGAAGGCGGAATTGATGTTTAAAGAATGGTTGGCGGAGACAGCGGAGTGGTCCATTGCTTTGTAACTGTTTTCAGGCAGAGTCCCGTCTGTTGCCGGGGCAAAACCCTCATAGGCGGGCAGGATGATATCCAGCACCTTTTCGGTGTAGCTGTCCCAGTCGCCGGTCAGAAGCCCTTTTGCGAGATCGGGCAGGCATTCGGAAACAAGGGTGGAGATATACTCGCCGTCGTCAAACAATTCTGTTGTGGTGCCGTCGGCGTTTCTGCGCACGATCGGTGCGCCGGCTCCGTGGACGATGATATACGGGCAGTCGTCCTGCGCGCAGGCGGCAAACGCCGTCAGCCCCGGCAGCAGCAGCGCCGCGATCATGAGCGCGGAGAGAAAAACGGAAAGAAAACGTCTGGAATTTTGTTTCATGGGGATCCTCCTGAACGAAATAATAAAACGGCTGCCGCCGCGTATCTGATACGCGGTCACAGCCGGAAATCACGATTGTTTAAAATACGAATAAAGCCGACAGTCAGCCTGTCTGTCTG
>JAFRNP010000132.1 GCA_017430145.1 Clostridia bacterium | reverse complement strand
TTGCGCAGTAGATTTTTTCGTCAGATTGTACAGATTTGACGCCGTCAACCTGGCGGTTGGCAAGGAAAATCTGTGCAGGATGACGGAATAAAGATCAAGCAAGGCGTGCGCCGCGAATTGTGCGGTGTTGCCTTAATATTTTAACACAGAAAGCGACAGAATGCAACTGCGAAATTTTTGTTGAAATCCATAAAAAAGTATTGAAAAGCATTTGAAAGACTGTTATAATTGAAAAAGCAGACCAGTTCTGACTATTGTTGTTCAGGAGATGTTGCTTTATGGCAAAAAAAGACGCTTCTCCCGCTGCCGATAAGCTGAATTACAAACGTACCACGCTCATCGGCTTCGGTTTTATGGCGTGTATGCTTTTCTGGAACGTCTACAATTCTTACGTCCCGGTCATTTTCCGCGCCAAGCTGACGGAGCTGCTGCCCGGCTTTATGTTCGTGCCCCTGCTCGTCAACGCGATCATGACGATCGATAACGTGTTCGGCGTGATTTTCCAGCCCTATTTCGGCAAACGCAGCGACCGCATGCGCAGCGAAAAGTGGGGCAAACGGATGCCGTTCATCCTTGTTTGCCTGCCGATCTGCGCCGTCCTGTTTACGTTGATCCCGGTCGCCGCCACCGTCAAGCAGTCGGTGCTCAGCATCATTCTGATGATGTCCGTGATCATCTGCTTCAACTTTATCATGTCCATCTGGCGTTCGCCCGTCGTGTCGCTGATGCCGGACTTTACGCCCTCGCATCTGCAGTCCGACGCCAACGCCGTCATCAATATCATGGGCGGCGTCGGGCAGATGTTCGGCCTTGTGATCGGTAAGGTCGCCGTGTTCGCCCTGGGGCTGTTCAGCTTCAACGCCACCTTCAGCGCGCTGCACGATTCCCTGAGCGCAAAAACGGATACGCTCGGCAGGATCCTTGCCACGGTCGACCCCGCAACGGCGCCCCTTGCCGCGTCCAGCGGCGCGACCCCGCTGATCGAATACTCCGGCGTACTTGCAAACGGGATCCCGGACCAGTACCGCGAATCCGTACAGAATTTCATCGATTCCAGCCGCGACGCCCTGTACTTCAACGGCACGCATTTCTTCGGCGAGGCCAAGGAAGGGGCGACGCTGGTCGCGCAGAAAATGGCGCTGCAGCTCCCCGACGGCACTTACCAGTACGTAAACTATACGCCGATTTTCCTCGTCGCCGCGATCATTGCGATCCTGTGCCTGCTGGTGCTCGTCGCATTTTATAAGCGCAACAAGAAATATGACCTGTCCGACAGCCTTGCCAGACAGAAGGGCGAAGACGAAGAGGCGGCGAAAAAGAAGATCAAGATCCGCGACCTGCCCATCTCAAAGGAGGAGCGCAGAAGCCTGATCGTGATGCTTGCCGCTTTGTTCCTGATCAACAACGCCACCGAGGCGATCGTCCCGAACTTTACGAACTTTGCGCTCGATACCCTGAACCTGCCGCCAACCAGCTCCACCCTGATGATGGCTGTGTTTGCGGTGTCTCTGGCGGTCTTCGGGATCCCGGCCGGCAAGCTCGGCAGAAAGCTCGGCAGAAAGAAAACGATCATGATCGGCCTCGGGGCGATCGTGGTGATGTTTATCATTTACCTTGCGGTTTCGCAGATCTTTGCCGGTTCCAAGACCTTCGTCTGGATCGTTCTGTGGATCGCCCTGATCGTCGGCGGCGCGGCCGTCGGGTGCGTCAATATCAACACTCTGCCGCTGGTGCTGACCATCGGCGGACGCGATTACGTGGGCACCTTTACCGGCTACTACTACACGGCGACCTTCTCCGCCGCCATCACCGGTCCGCTGCTTTGCGGCCTTCTGGTCAGCCTTTTCCACGGCGACTACAACTACATGTTCCTGTTCTGTGCGATCTTCTTCGCGCTGGGCTTTGCGGTGATCACCCAGGTGAAGCACGGCGAAAGCTTCGAGCTGACCGAAGAGGAGCTCAAGCAGGCGCAGATGGCGGACGACTGATCCGGTCCGGTCTCGTTGATTTGAAAAAAGCTGTCCTTCGGGGCAGCTTTTTTATGTCCTTTCGGTCTGCATGTCCGTTCTGTATCATATTTTCAGTTGACATGTTTCACTGCTTGTGCTAAAATAAAATATAATTATTAAAAGGGAAAGGTTTTTCCATGCGTCGGGTCTTTTGCATTTTGCTTGCGGTTTTGTGTCTGTCTGCGGGGTTACCCGTTTTTTCGGACGCTGCCTCTGCGCCTGCGTTGTGTTTCGCTGAAAAAAACAGAAACGGGGAGACGATCGATATTTCCCTTGTCGCCTGTGGCTGTGTGGGCGTCAGATCGATGAACGTGGAGATCCGTTACGATCCGGATGCGGTCGTTTTTGTCCGCTCTTTTCCCGGCGACGACGCGCAGCAGGTGAACCGGACCGAGAACAACGGATTTAACTACGGCGTTAATGCCAATGAACCGGGCATCATATATTTTGCCTGTTATTTCAAAGAGTCGCTGTGGACCGCAGACGCGTTTGCGGCGGACGCGCAGCCGGGGTATACCGTCCGTGTCAACGGCGATGCGTTTGAGCTGCTTGTTGTGCGGCTGGGCAGCAAGGTCGACGCGCCTGCTTCCTTTTCATTGACCGGTACGGTGGTATACGGGCTCGATCAGCCTGATTTTACGTCGACATTTCCAGGGGCCCTTCCTCCGCACGTGCACGAGATCGTAAAAGTCGCGGCCAAAGCGCCGACCTGTACGGAGGAAGGCTGGGCGGCATATGAATACTGTAAAACCTGTGATTATACCACTAAGCAAACGATCTCTGCCAAAGGGCACACGGAAGTGACGGACGCCGCCGTCGCCGCCACCTGTACAACGAAGGGCAAAACGGCGGGCAGCCACTGCTCCGTATGCGGTACGGTGATCGTGGCACAGACGGAGATCCCCGCAAAAGGGCACACGGAAGTGACGGACGCCGCCGTCGCCGCCACCTGTACAACGAAGGGCAAAACGGCGGGCAGCCACTGCTCCGTATGCGGTACGGTGATCGTGGCACAGACGGAGA
>JAFRNP010000131.1 GCA_017430145.1 Clostridia bacterium | reverse complement strand
TTGCGCAGTAGATTTTTTCGTCAGATTGTACAGATTTGACGCCGTCAACCTGGCGGTTGGCAAGGAAAATCTGTGCAGGATGACGGAATAAAGATCAAGCAAGGCGTGCGCCGCGAATTGTGCGGTGTTGCCTTAATTATATGCTTTCACGGTGCCGATGTCAAGGTTCCCTTGGGGATTTTTGATCGAAAAAAGGGGAAGCCCTTAATGGACTGTTCTGAAGGATCTGCTTATAGACGGAAATTGTGTCTTGTATTTCCGCAGGCAATGTGATAAAATACGAAAATAGAATAAAGCGCAGCAATTGAGGCGCCGCAGGAAAGAGGATTTTTCCATGCTTAACGAAAACGAACGGCCGACGGCAGAAACGGGGCAGGTCCATATAGACGTCGCACATTTGCGCAGTGCCATCCCTGCGCTGAAAGCAGGCGATCCCGTATTCCTCAGCGGGACCGTATATACCGCGCGCGACGCCGCGCATCAGCGGTTGTTTCGCCTGTTGGATGCAGGCGCGCCGCTGCCTTTTGAGATCCGTGATGCCGTGATCTACTATGCCGGCCCCACGCCCACGAAGCCCGACGGCAGGATCGGCAGCTTCGGTCCCACGACGTCTGCGCGGATGGATGTGTTTTCGCCGCGCCTTCTGGATCTGGGGCTTGCCGCCATGATCGGGAAAGGCAACCGCAGCATAGAAGTCATAGAAGCGATCAGACGCAACGGCGCCGTTTATTTCTGTGCCGGCGGCGGCTTCGGTGCGCTTATCAGCCGCAGTATTACGGCGGTGGAGGAGATCGCCTTTCCGGAGCTCGGCTGCGAGAGCGTTAAGCGCCTGACGGTAAAAGATCTTCCGCTGATCGTCGGGGTGGACGCCGCCGGAAACAGCGTATTCGACAGGGGCTGAAAGAAAGGATACATCCATGGAAAAGCAGACGCTGCTTACCTTACGTAAAAAAATAATCGAAACGGAATTTTCGCGCATGAACCCCATGCAGCTCAAAGCGGTGACGTCTATAAACGGGCCGCTGCTGATTCTTGCGGGCGCCGGCAGCGGAAAAACGACCGTGCTCGTCAACCGGATCGCGTGCATGATGAAGTACGGGAACGCTTATAAAAGCGATAAGATCTACGGGCAGCCGGACGATCAGACGGAAAATCTTATGCGCCGGTATCTTGACGGCGACGCTTCCGTTTACCCGGATATCGCGCGGTTTTTTCGGGTCGACCCGCCGAAGCCCTGGCAGATCCTTGCGATCACCTTTACCAATAAGGCCGCAAACGAGCTGAAAGAACGGCTTGTCAATATGCTCGGGGAAGAAGGCAGCGAGATCTGGGCGAGCACTTTCCATTCCGCTTGCGTACGGATCCTGCGGCGGGAAGGGGAGCGGCTTGGTTTTTCCTCCCATTTTACGATCTACGATACCGACGATTCCAGGCGTGTGATCAAGGATTGTATGCGGCAGCTGGGTATCGATGAAAAATTCCTTCCGGTCAAAACGGTCCAGTCAGAGATCAGCCGCGCAAAGGATTCTCTGCAGTCCCCCGAAGCGTATGCCGGTGCGGTGAACGCCGCTTCCCGTTATGACCCCCGCGGGCGTGATATCGCCAATATTTACGGTATGTACACAAAACTGCTCCTGCAGGCGGACGCGATGGATTTTGACGATATCATAGCGTATACCGTCAGACTTCTTCAGGAGTATCCGGAGGTGCTGGAATATTACCGGCAGCGTTTCCGGTATATCATGGTAGATGAATATCAGGATACGAACTACGCCCAGTATAAGCTCGTGAGCCTGCTTGCCGGCGGGCACCGGAACCTCTGCGTCGTCGGCGACGACGATCAGAGTATCTACAGCTTCCGCGGGGCGACGATCGAAAATATACTGAATTTTGAAGATCAGTTCCAGGATACCACGGTGATCCGGCTGGAACAGAATTACCGTTCCACACAAACCATCCTTGACGCAGCAAACGCGGTGATCGCCAACAACGAGGCGAGAAAAGGGAAAAATCTCTGGACCGCAAACGGACAGGGGGAGAAGATCGAATACCATTCCTGTCCGGATGAAACGTCGGAGGGCAGTTTTGTGGCGAACGCGATCATGGACGCCGCTGCCGACGGGCGCAGTTTTTCGGATTTTGCGGTTTTATACCGGACAAACGCCCAGTCGAACTCCATCGAACGTGCGCTCGTGCGCGCGGGCGTACCTTACCGGATCGTCGGCGGGCACCGGTTTTACGACCGCAAGGAGATAAGGGACGCCATCGCTTATCTTGCTGTGATTGCAAACCATAACGACAACGTGCGTCTGAGACGGATCATCAACGAACCCAAACGCGGGATCGGCGAAACGACCATGAACCATGCGGCAGAGATCGCGGCAACGCTCGGGGAGAGCATCTTTTCCGTTATGCGCAGTGCGGATTCGTATGCGCCGCTGGCACGTGCGGCAGGCAAGCTCAAGCTGTTTTGTCGGATGATAGACGACTTTACGCAGGCGCTTCTGACCAGCGGGATCGCTGAGACCTACCGTACGGTGATGAACGAGACCGGTTACGTCGCGTCTCTGGATGCGGACCCCGAAACGAAGGAGGACCGTTTGCAGAACCTGGACGAGCTGTTTTCCACGATCGCGCGGTATGAGGAGGAAAACGGGGAAGAGGCGACGCTGGAAGGTTTTCTGGAAGAAGTCGCGCTTCTCTCCGATATCGATACGATGGACGACGCGCCGGATAAGGTGACGCTGATGACGCTGCACGCCGCAAAAGGGCTCGAATTTCCGTGGGTGTATCTCGTCGGCATGGAAAACGGTCTGTTCCCGTCCGCGCAGTCTGTGGGCAGCGATACGCAGCTGGAGGAAGAACGGCGGCTCGCGTACGTCGGGATCACGCGCGCCAAGGAGCGGCTGTGCCTGACCAACGCGAAAACGCGTATGCAGTTCGGCAGATCGACCATGAACCCGCCGAGCATGTTCCTGGAGGAGATCCCGCAAAAGCTTCTGAATAAAACGTCGGTCGTATCTTCCGCTTCCGGCGGATACGGCAGCTTCGGCGGTTACGGGAAGCCTGCCGGGTACGGAAGTTCCGGCTACGGCGCCTCCGGCGGTTACGGCAGTTCAGGCGGATACGGGGCGTACAGCGGCCAGCGACCGTCTCCGGGCGGCGGTCCCCCGCAGAAGAATATTCAGGATATGCTCTCGCGCGAAATGGCAAAACTGAAAAACGCGGAGAAAAAACAAAAAGCGGGACCGAGCGAAAAGCTCAGCCCCGGCGATACGGTGCGGCACCGGAAATTCGGCGTCGGGATGGTGATCAGCGCAACGCCGCTCGGCAATGACGTTCTGCTTGAGGTCGCGTTTGAAAGCTGCGGTACGAAAAAACTGATGCAGGTTTCCGCCCGCCTCGAAAAGCTGTAAAGGCAGCGTTTCCGGATCCGGACGGACGCATTTGTCGGTGATTAATGCCGCCTGCAGCGGGCTTGTCCGCGTTCAATAGTTTGAAAACGGCGTGATATTGGAGAGCCGGAAATTGACGACCTCTTTTTCTTTATCAAAGCGGTAAATGCTCAGGATCAGGCCGATCCCGATGTAGATACACAGGTTTGAGGAGCCGCCGGCGCTGAAAAACGGCAGCGTAATGCCTATGACCGGCAGCAGTACCAGACACATGCCCACGTTGATGACGGTCTGCCCGGCGATCATCGCAGCCATTCCGTAACACATGAGCTTTGTGGCGCCGTATTTTGAGCGCTTGCCGACGATCATGATCCTTGCGACGATCAGCAGCAAAAGAAGCAGCGCGGCGGCGCAGCCGAGAAAGCCCAGTTCCTCGCCGATACAGGAAAAGATCATATCGTTTTCCGCTTCGGGAATGGCGTTCATGGTCTGTGTGAGCGGGCCGCTGAACAGCCCCTTCCCGGTCAGGCCGCCGGAACGGATCGCCCGCATGCCCATGTTTTGCTGGTACATGATATCGGTGTAGGCGTCTGGATAGATGAGACCGAGAAAACGGTCCTTCTGCGTGGCGCTGAAAAGATAATACCAGGCGACCGGCGCTGCGGCGGCGGCAAGCGCGGCGCCAAGTGCAAAGTAGCGGAGCTTTACCCCGGCACAGAACATCATGACGGCAAAGATGATCACGAATACCAGCGCGCTGCCCATGTCGCCGGACAGGGTAACGAGCCCGACCGGTACCGCGGCGTGCAGACAGAGAAAAAGAATGTGCACAGGTTTTGAGATCCTGTCGCTGATGAGCTCCAGATGCATGCCGAATGAGATGATAAAGCCGATCTTCAGCAATTCCGAAGGCTGAAAAAACAGGCCCGTTTCGCCGATCTTCAGCCAGGTCTTTGCGTCCGGGCGTTCTTCGGGGCCGACGCCGAAAACCAGCGTCAAAAGCATCAGCGCAATACATACGGCGGCGATGGCAGGATACAGCTTTGTAATAATGTTATAATCGATAAACGAGATCACAATCGCCATCAAAAGCCCGGCGCCCACGGCGATCAGCATGGCGCGGGTGTCACGGGAGATGACGCCTCCCTCTATCAGCATATCGGGCCGTGTGGCGGAGTATACCATGACGACGCCGTAAGCTGACGTCAGGATACACAGAAGCAGCAGCGCAAAATCCGTTTCACGGATCACGGTGCGCAGCCGGTAGATCAAGTTTTTCATCTATATTCTGAAACTCCCATCCGGTTTTCTGAAATCTGTTCCCATTATACAATTCTTTTTTCTTTTTTTCAATACCATTTTTTTTCGGAGTTGAAAGCATGCAGACGTTTATTTCAGATTCTGAGGCTGAGACCGGCAGGATCGCGCAGGAGATCTGCAAAAAGATCCCGTCGGGGTCTTTGGTTCTGTTCACCGGCGATATGGGCGCCGGTAAGACCACGTTTATGCGCGGGGCGCTGCAGGCGTACGGCAACGACGCTTTTGTTTCAAGCCCTACGTTTGCGCTTGTAAATGATTACGGCGGCGATCCGCACATTTATCATTTCGATATGTACCGTGTTGACAGCGTGGAGGACCTGTTCTCCACCGGTTTTTTCGATTATCTCGGCGCGGACAGCATCCTGTTTGTGGAGTGGAGCGAAAATATCCGGTCCTTTTTGTCGCCTCCGTTCTTTGAGATCGATATCGCAAAGACGCCTGCGGAGACGCAACGGATCATCACAGTGAAGGGGAGCGGTTTCTGATGTTGATACTTGCGTTGGAATCCTCTGCGCTCGCGGCGTCCGCCGCCGTTGCAAAGGACGGAAAGATCATCAGTGAAGCATATCTTAATACGGGGCTTACGCATTCCGAAACGCTGCTGCCTTTGGTTCGGGATTGCCTCGACCGCGCCGGGGCTTCGATCGGAGAGATCGACGCGCTTGCGGTCGCCAGCGGCCCCGGTTCCTTTACCGGTGTGCGTATCGGGGTATCTGCCGTTAAGGGGCTCAGCTTTCCGCAGGATATCCCGGTGTACGGGATCTCCACGCTTGAGGCGATGGCGTGGGCGGCAGGCATCGAGGGTGAACTGATCTGTCCGGTGATGGACGCCCGCTGCCAGCAGGTCTACGCCGCGCTGTTCCGGTTTGAAAACGGCGCGCCGCAGCGTTTGACGCCGGATGCGCCTATGAAGCTGGACGCGCTCGTCTCCCTGCTGCGTGCGTATCCCCAAAAGCCCCTTCTGATCGGGGACGGAACGGATGTGGCGGCGGCGAATTTTGACACGGAACGTGTATTTTATCGCAGATTTCCGGAAATTTTCCGTTTTCAGCGCGCGGGTGCTGTTGCATTTGCGGCTTTTATGCGTTATAATAACGGAGAACAAGGAATTGACGCTTCGCTTCTTGCTCCCGACTATCTGCGTCTCGCGCAGGCTGAGCGGGAACGGGCGGCGCGATTGATGAAGGAGGAGACTACAGTATGATCGCATTGAGTTCTGACCACGCCGGATTCCCGCTGAAGGAGTCCATCAAACAGTTTTTGGATGAAAAGGGGATCCTTTATGTCGATTGCGGCGCCTATTCCCCCGCATCTGTCGACTATCCGTATCAGGCGAAAAAGGCTTGCGACCTTGTGGTTTCGGGCGTATGTGAAAAAGCGGTCCTGTGCTGCGGCACGGGTATCGGTATCTCCATGGCCGCCAACAAGGTCCGCGGGATCCGCGCCGCGTGCTGCAGCGATTATTTCAGCGCCAAGTATACGCGTCTTCACAACGATGCAAATGTGTTGTGCCTCGGTGCGCGGGTCATCGGCCCCGGCGCCGCAAACGAGCTTGTGGACGTATTTCTTTCTACTGCATTTGAAGGCGGCAGACATCAGAAACGCGTCGACCAGATCACAGAGATCGAGAATATGCAATAATTTCCAAAAATCAGGTGCGGATGCGACTTTGTTCTTGCATTTTTTGAGATAATGGCTTATAATTAAGAAAACGAAGGAAAAGGGGAAGAGAAAATGTCGAATATCACCATTACCAACCATCCGCTTATTCAGCACAAGCTCTCCATTCTCAGAGATAAAAACACCGCATCCAAGGAATTCCGCTCCCTGATCAGTGAGATCGCCATGCTTATGTGTTATGAGGCGACCCGGGATCTTGAGCTTGTAGAGATTGAGGTGGAGACGCCCGTTGCGATGGCGAAGGTCAAAAAGCTCTCCGGCAAAAAGCTCGCGATCATTCCGATCCTCCGCGCCGGCCTCGGTATGGTGGACGGCGTAACGGCGCTGATCCCATCTGCGCGCGTCGGGCATATCGGCCTGTACCGGGACCCCGAAACTCTGAAGCCCGTCGAGTATTATTGCAAGCTGCCGCATGATATCGAGGAACGCGACGTGATCGTGGTGGATCCCATGTGCGCCACCGGCGGTTCGGCGATCGACGCCATCACACAGATCAAAAAACGCGGGCCCAAAAATATCAAGTTTATGTGCACGATCGCTGCCCCCGAAGGATTAAAGGCGCTTTCAGAGGCACATCCGGACGTGGATATTTATTGCGCCGCGCTCGATGAATGCCTGAATGAGCACGGCTATATCGTACCCGGGCTCGGCGACGCCGGCGACAGGATCTTCGGCACAAAATAACCGTCAGCATACAGATCGCCGGCGGCAGAGAACCTATTCTCTGCCGCCGGTTTGCTGTTATTTACAGTATTGGATAAAAGGCTGAATAAAGGATAGCCCGCAGACGGTCATAAAGTGTCCGCAGTCAGCTCTCCCGTGCATTGCTGTCCGTCTGTGCCCGTGATCAGGACAGGCAGTATCCGGCCGCAAAGCGCTTCGTCTGATTTAACAGAAACGGGGGTGTAGTTTTTGGTGTAGCCGCGCTGCCGCCCGCCCTTCGGCGTTTCAAACAGGACCTCCCGGACGCTGCCTGTGAGCGCACGCAGACATTCCATACGGATCGGTTCGCAGATCGCCTGCAGGTGAGAAGCGCGGGCGGCCTTGATCTCCTGAGGGATCTGATCGGGATAGCCTGCTGCAGGCGTGCCCTCTCTTGCGGAATACGGGAAAATATGGACCTTCATAAACCGCTGCTCTTTTACGAAATCGCAGCTTTTGGCAAAGTCTTCTTCCGTTTCCCCCGGGAATCCCACGATCACGTCGGTGGTCAGCGAAACGTCTTCGAACACGTCCCGCAGTTTTGCAGTCAGCGCCGCAAATTCCTGCGCCGTATAATGCCGGTTCATCCGTTTGAGCGTTTTATCGCACCCGCTTTGCAGGGATAGGTGGAACTGCGGGCAGAATTTATCCATCCCTGCAAGTGTTTCGATCAGATCGTCCGTAATATGGTCCGGTTCGAGGGAACCGAGCCTTACGCGTTCGATGCCGGGCTTTTCCTGGGCGATCCTGACGGCGTCGGCAAGGGTTAGCCCGATATCCCTGCCGTAGGCAGAGAGATTGATCCCGACGAAAACGATCTCCCGATACCCGTTTTTTGAAAGTGAAGAAAGCTCAAGACGGATATCTTCCGGGGATCTGGAACGCGAAAAACCGCGGGATTTCGGAATAATGCAGTAGGTACAGTACCGGTTGCAGCCGTCCTGGATCTTAACGAAAGCGCGGGTGTGCGCACGCATATCGCGGATCGGTACGCCGTCATACGGGTCCTCCCGTCTGTGCGGGAGGATCAGCGTACGCTGTTCCTGTTTTGAAAAGAAGCAGTCAAGAAGCGCCGGCAGTTTTCTGTTCGTCCTGTTCCCGATAATAATGTCCGCTTCATTCAGCGCCGCTTCCTCCGGGAACGCCTGCGGGAAACAGCCGGTGAGCACGATGACGGCGCCGGGATGGGCAGCGCGCAGCCGCCGTACGGCCTGCCGGGATTTTCGGCCGCTTTCGCCGGTGACGCAGCAGGAATTGACCACGTATACGTCCGCGTCCTCATTGACGCCGACCGTACCGTACCCGTACTCTGCAAGCAGTGCCGAAAGCTCGTTGGTTTCATATTGGTTTACTTTACAGCCGAGTGTGACAAACGCGACTTTTTTCATCTGCTGTTACCCCTGCCGCCGCAACTGTGTATCAAACGCAGTTGAAGGCGGCGTTTCCTTTCTTTTTTATTGTAATACAATTCCGCCTGTTTTTCAACGGGTTTTGTGTTTTTTGCTTCTTTGGCGGAATATAAATAGCAAAAGGAGGGAGTTTAATGAAAAAAACAGCTTCACTTTTATTTGTTTTTGTATTTTTTTTACTGTTCCTTTGCCCCGTTTTTGCCTTTGCCGAGGAAGGCTCGGCAATGCCGGTTCTGGAGCCTTTGCCCGATTCCGTATCCGGCAAGCTCCATGCGAAGTCGTATGTGCTTATGGACAGAGATACCGGGGCTGTGCTTGCCGCATCTAATGAGAATACGCTCCTTTATCCCGCATCCGTCACAAAAATCATGAGCCTGCTTCTGGTCAGCGAAGCGATCGAAGCGGGAAAACTGACCTTTGACAAAAAGCTTACGTGTTCGGCGACGGCGGCAGCAAAGGGCGGTTCTCAGATCTGGCTGAAGGAAGGGGAGGAGATGACGGTCCGGGACCTTTTGAAGGCGACTGCCGTCTATTCCGCAAACGACGCCTGTACGCTTCTCGGCGAGGCCGTAGCCGGCAGTGAAACGGCGTTTGTCGGCCTGATGAATCAAAAAGCGCAGGCGCTTGGGATGAAAGACACCCATTTTGACAACTGTACGGGCCTGGATGACGATACCGAAACGCATCTGACGACAGCATATGACGTAGCCCTGATGTCAAGAGCGCTGATGAACGTCGGCTTTATCACCGATTATACCACGATATGGATGGATACGCTGCGCGGCGGCGAGACCCAGCTGGTCAATACCAACAGGCTGATCCGCTTTTATCCCGGGGCGGTCGGGCTCAAGACCGGCACCACGGCAAAAGCAGGCTGCTGTATCAGCGCAGTGGCCGAAAGGGACGGCATGTGCCTGATCGCCGTCGTAATGGGCGCAGCAAATTCCAACGAACGGTTTGATGCCGCCCGTCTGCTTCTGGATCACGGTTTTTCCCAGTATGAGGTTTTTACACCGTCGCTGGATCCCGCCGCCGCAGGGATCGTGACGGTTCGGCACGGAAAGCAGGATACACTGAAACTGAACGTTTCCGATGGGGACGCCGTCCTTCTGAAAAAAGGGCAGAGCGCGGAGGTGCATATGGAACTGTCGGTTGAGCAGATCGTGGAGGCTCCCGTGGAAAAAGGGACAAAACTGGGCGGCGCAGTCTTTTATGTCGGGGACCGTCAGATCGCCCAACTGGATCTGACGGCTGCACAATCCGTGGACCGACTGTCGTTTTTTGATGCGCTTGGCAGGATCTTTCAATCTTTTTTTTATAAATCATGAAAAAACGTAAAAATGTATCTTGCATTTGAACGTGATTTATTGTACAATACAATGTACATTGGAATCGGAGGAAAACAGAAAAGCATGGCTATTTCACTCAACCGTCATTATCTGAAAACGTTTATTGATGACGACGCGCTTTTTTCAATGCAGGAAGAGGTTTCCGAAGCTGTTTCATTTTTATATGAGAACAAGGCGAATGCTGCAGGAAACGACCGCCACGGCTGGCTGACACTGCCGGAGGATTATGATAAGGAAGAATTTTCAAGGATCAAGGCGGCGGCGGCAAAGATCCGCGAGGATTCCGACGTTCTGGTCGTGATCGGGATCGGCGGTTCCTATCTCGGCGCCCGCGCCGCGATCGAATTCGTGACTTCCAAAAACTATAATCTGCTGCCCGGAACGAAGACGAAGATCTTCTTCCTCGGCAACAGCATTTCCCCTACGGAGATCAACGAGGTCCTTGCGATCTGTAAGACCTGTGATTTTTCTGTCAACGTCATCTCCAAGTCCGGCACCACGACAGAGCCTGCCATCGCTTTCCGCGTATTCAAAAAACTGTTGGAAGCGAAATATGACAAAGCCGAGGCCGTCGGACGGATCTATGTGACCACAGACCGGGCGCACGGCACGTTGAAGGCGCTGTCTGACGAGGAAGGGTACCGGCAGTTCGTCGTCCCGGACGACGTGGGCGGCAGATATTCCGTGCTGACGGCGGTGGGACTTTTGCCGATCGCTGCCGCTGGGATCGATATCGACGCGCTGATGAGCGGCGCCGCGGATGCGATGCGTCGGTATACGTCGACGTCCCTGAAAGAGAACCCCTGCTATCAGTATGCGGCGATCCGCAACCTTCTCTACCGCGCAGGCAAAAAGGTTGAGATGATGGTGGCGTATGAGCCCGATTATACCTTGATGAACGAATGGTTCAAGCAGCTTTTCGGTGAAAGCGAAGGCAAGGACGGCAAAGGGATCTATCCCGCGTCGGCGATCTATTCAACGGATCTGCATTCTTTGGGGCAGTATGTGCAGCAGGGTGAACGGATCCTGTTTGAAACGGTCGTGACCTTTGCGCGTCCGAAAACGGATCTTATGATCGAAGAAGACGGCAAAAACGCGGACGGCCTGAATTTCCTCGCAGGAAAGCCGCTGTCGTACGTTAACCGTAAGGCGTTTGAGGCGACGGTGATCGCCCATACCGACGGCGGCGTGCCGAATATCGTGCTCGAGGCGGATACGATGGACGCCTTTACGCTCGGAGAGCTGTTCTACTTCCTTGAAAAAGCGTGCGCCGTTTCCGGCTATCTGCTTGGGGTGAACCCCTTTGACCAGCCGGGCGTCGAAAGCTATAAAAAGAATATGTTTGCGCTGCTGGGAAAACCCGGTTATGAGGACATGACCGCTCAGCTCCTGAAAAGAATCGAAGAATAATAAAGGAAGGGATTAAAAATGGTTAAACTTCTGATCGGAGAAAAGGGCTCCGGAAAAACAAAGAAGCTGCTCGAATATGTGGACAGCGCTCTCAGAAATTCCAAGGGTAACGTGGTATGCGTGGAGAAGGACGACCTTCTCCGGTATCAGGTCAGCTACCGTGTGCGCCTGATCGCTGCTTCCAACTATGGGATCAGCGGCTACGAGACCTTTTACGGGTTCTTAAGCGGGCTGTGCGCGGGCGACCATGATATCACGGATATCCTTGTGGACGCGACGCTGAAGATCGGCGGCAGAGATTATGAGGAGCTTGCAAAATTCCTTGAAAAGATCTCCCGTCTGAGCGATCTGACCGGTACGGTCTTTACCTTTACGATCTCCACGGCGACGGAAAAGCTGCCGGAGAAGATCTTTAAGATCTGCACGATCGAATAATTGACCGCAGCCCGAAAAGAGAAAAGTCAGATATTTCCGAATTTTTTTCTTGACAAACGCCGGTTTTATTATTATAATATCTTTTGTTTGTATTCTCAAATGCGCGTAAGTAAGGGGGGATTTTGATGATTCTGTCCCTGGAACCTGTTTTTCAGCAGACGGACGGTTCGCTTCCTTTTGATTACAGTTTTGCATTGGAGGATCCTTTGATCGGCAGTCCTGTCAGGGTCGTCGGCTCTGTTTACAACAAAACGGGGATCGTCCATCTTGAGGCCACGGCGGATTATACGCTTGTTGCCGAATGTGCAAGATGTTCTTCCCCGATCCGGAAAACCGTCACGGTCCCGGTCTCTCATGTGCTGATCACCCATGAGAATGAAGAGGACAGCGACGAGTATATCGTTGTGGACGGGGCGCAGCTGGATCTTGACGCGCTAACGGCGGAAGATATCTTCCTTGCCATGCCCTCACGTTTTTTGTGCAGCGAGGACTGCAAGGGATTGTGTCCGTACTGCGGCGCGGATCTGAATACGACGACCTGCGCTTGTAAAGCGCCCGGAGATCCCCGGTTTGACGTGCTGAGAAGTTTAATGAACGAGTAACAATAGGAGGAAAATACAATGGCAGTACCTGCAAGAAGAGTTTCCAAGGCAAGAAGAGATAAGAGACGCAACAATCTCTGGAAAATCTCTGCTCCCGCCATCGAAAGATGCCCGCAGTGCGGCGAATTCAAGCAGTCCCACAGACTTTGCAAGGCCTGTGGTTATTACAACGGCCGTCAGGTGATTACGGTAGAAGACTGATCGCTCCATTCTGTAAAGGGAACATAACAGCCGGCATTTCAGGCGGAGAGGTTTTTCCTTCCCGCCTTTTTGCTGTATCATCCGGTTCGGGAGAGGGAACAAAGTGGCGGTAACGGTTTTTGACGTCATAAAAGGATCACGCTGCGCCAGGAAAGGAATGCGCGCCGGCGATATTCTGCTGTCTGTCAACGGTAACGAGATCAACGACGTGCTGGATTACCGTTTTTACACGCGGGAAGAAAAGCTGACGCTTGCATTTCAGAACCGGAAAGGCGCGATCAAACACTGTCGTATCCGCGGCGACGAAGATCCCGACGCGCTGGGACTGCAGTTTGAGACCTATCTGATGGACAGGCACAGAAGCTGCAAAAACAAATGCATTTTTTGTTTTATTGACCAGCTCCCGCCCGGTATGCGGGATTCCTTATATTTTAAAGACGACGATTCCCGTCTTTCGTTTTTATTCGGGAATTATATTACGCTGACGAATCTGACGGAGCATGACGTGGAGCGGATCATCAGCATGCATATCAGCCCTATAAACGCCTCGGTCCATACGATGGATCCGGAGCTGCGCGTGCAGATGATGAAAAATCCTGCTGCGGGAACGTCGCTTTCGCTGCTGCGCCGCTTTTCGGACGCCGGTATCGCGATCAACGCGCAGCTTGTGCTTTGCCCCGGCGTCAACGACGGCGAAGCGCTCTCGTTTTCGCTCTCGCAGCTTGCGCTTCTTGAAGGCGTGCAGAGCATTGCAGCTGTTCCGGTCGGCATTACGAGATACAGGGACGGTCTGTGCCCGCTTCGTCCGTTTACTTCCGCTGAGGCGGCTGCGGTCATTGACAGGATCGATGCGTTCAACGCCCAAAGAATAACAGAGGGCAAGGGCAGCCTTGCCTACCCGTCGGACGAATTCTTTCAGATCTGCGGCAGAGAGCTGCCGGGACCGGCGTATTACGGCGATTATCCGCAGCTTGAAAACGGCGTCGGCATGCTGACGCTGACGCGGGATGTTTTTACGGATGCGCTCACGGACGCCGTGCCGGATAGTGAAAAAAGAGTGTTTTCTCTGGCGACCGGACGCGCGGCCGCAGCGTTGATGCGTTCCCTCGCGCAGGCTTTCTGCGAAAAATATCCCGGCGCGAAGATCACGGTGTATGAGATTGAAAACAGGTTTTTCGGCGAGCATGTTACGGTGGCCGGGCTTCTGACCGGCAGGGACGTGATCGACGGGCTGCTGGCGCAGGGTTTTTCCGGAGGGCTTCTGCTGCTGCCGGACGTGATGTTCAAATCCCGGCAGGAACGGATCTTTCTGGACGATGTGACCGAAGAAGACGCGGCGCGGGCGCTTAACGCCGAGATCCGGATCGTGGACTGCAGCGGTGAGGGGCTTTTTGACGTTTTCTTTGAATCTGTAACATCGTAAATTATTACAGGTCCGGTTCTTCGGACGGAGGATAGTATGGCGAAATCCATTGTGGCGATCGTCGGCAGGCCCAATGTCGGCAAATCGACCTTGTTCAACAAATTATGCGGCAAACGTCTTGCGATCGTAGACGACCGTCCCGGCGTTACGCGCGACCGGATCTATGCCGATTGTGAATGGCTGGGACGCAGTTTTATGCTCGTGGACACCGGGGGCATCGAACCCTATTCGGACGACGTGATCCTTTCGCAGATGCGCCGACAGGCGCAGGCTGCGATCGACAGCGCCGATGCGATCATTTTTATGGTGGACCTGAAAAGCGGTATCGTTGCCGCCGATGAGGAGGTCGCTTCGATTCTGCTTAAAAGCGGCAAGCCGATCATTCTATGTGTCAACAAGTGCGACGGCGTGGGCGAGACGCCCATGGAATTCTATGAATTCTATAATCTGGGGCTCGGCGATCCGATCCCCGTCTCTTCGATCCACGGGCACGGCACCGGCGATCTGCTGGATGCGGTGGTTGCATTTCTCCCTGATAATGACGCCGAGGAGGATACCGACGACAGGATCCACGTTGCGATCATCGGTAAGCCCAACGTCGGCAAATCTTCACTTGTCAACGCCCTTTGCGGGGAGGAACGTACGCTTGTCTCCGATATTGCCGGTACGACGCGTGACGCGACGGATACCTATGTGGAGAATGCGCACGGCAAGTTCGTTTTTATCGACACCGCCGGCTTGCGTCGAAAATCCAAGGTTGACGACCAGATCGAAAAATACAGCGTCCTGCGCGCCGTTTCGGCGGTGGAACGCGCGAACGTCTGTGTGATCATGATCGACGCGCTTGAAGGTTTTACGGAGCAGGATTCCAAGGTCGCCGGGATTGCGCATGAAGCGGGAAAGGCCTGTATCATCGCCGTCAACAAATGGGACGCATATGAAAAAGACGGAAAAACCATGGACGGCTACCGTAAAAAGCTGATGGATGATTTTTCGTTCATGTCCTATGCGCCGATCATCTTCATTTCTGCAAAAACCGGTCAGCGTCTGGAACGTCTGTATGAGCTGATCCGGTTCGTTGACGATCAGAACGCAACGCGTATCCCCACCGGCAGGTTGAACCAGGTGCTTGCAGACGCGCAGGCACGGGTCCAGCCGCCGACCGACAAAGGGAAAAGGCTTAAGATCTTTTATATCACGCAGGCCTCCACCCGTCCGCCGACGTTTGTGATCTTTGTGAACAAAAAGGATCTGTTCCATTACAGTTACCAGCGTTATATCGACAACCAGATCCGTGAGGTGTTCGGACTGGAAGGGACGCCCACGCGGTATATTATACGGGAACGTGAATGATTTATATGTGTTTCCCATCGGGAACCGGTTGCGGCCGATTCCCGATTTGTTTTTTTCTGAATGTTGATTGCGGCCTTTTATATAATCTAAAATATTTTTATAAAAAACAGTTGCATCTATATTAAAAGTATGATAAAATAATTAAGTATATTTCTGAGCAGGAAGGGGAGCGTAAACGGAATGCAGTTATTTACGGAAATGACAAAGGAAGAGCTGTGCGCACAAGCAGCCAAAGCGAGAGATATTTATGACGCATATCTCCGGCAGGGGATCTCCATCAATATGGCGCGGGGACGTCCCGCTGCGCCGCAGCTGGATCTTTCGGATCCGCTGATGAACCTTACGAAGGCGGATACCGGCTTCAAGGCGGAGGACGGCAGCGACGTTCGCAATTACGGCGGGCTGTGCGGCATTCCGGAGGCAAGGCGGCTGTTCGGGGAGATTTTCGGCGTGCCGGCGGACAACGTGATCGTCTGCGGGTCCTCGAGCCTGAACCTGATGTATGATTATATCTCTCAGTGCTGTTCTCACGGGGCGCTCGGCAGTTCGCCGTGGAGCAAAACGGAGGCTCCGAAATTTGTCGCCGTGGTCCCCGGTTATGACCGGCACTTTGCGATCGCGGAGCATTTCGGGCTTGAAATGATCAGCGTTCCTATGACGCCGGACGGTCCCGATATGGACCTTCTGGAAGAAGTTGTAAAAGACCCTTCCGTTAAGGGCATGTTCTGCGTTCCGAAATACTCGAATCCTGACGGGATCACCTATTCCGAAAATACGGTGCGGCGGCTTGCCGCCATGCAGACGGGAGCCGCGGACTTCCGGGTCATCTGGGATGAAGCGTATGTTGTCCACGATCTTTATGAGGAGGGCGACGAGCTCGCAAACGTCTTTGAGATCGCGAAGGAATACGGGACCGAAGACCGGTTCGTTGCGTTTGCCTCCACTTCTAAGATCACGTTTGCCGGCGCAGGCGTAGCGGCGATCGCGGCAAGCGACGCCAACTTCAGCGACATCAAGGCGCGCATGACGGTGCAGATCATCAGCTACGACAAGCTAAACCAGCTTCGGCACTGCAAGCTCTATCCGTCGCTCACGGAGATCCGTGCGCAGATGAAAAAGCACGCCGCCATTCTCCGTCCGAAATTCGAAGCGGTCCTGAATGTGCTGCATGCGGAGCTGGACGGCTGCGGTATCGCGTCCTTCAATTCTCCGCGCGGCGGGTATTTTATCAGTCTTGACGTGAACGTGGGTTCCGCGAAATATGTCGGTGAGCTGTGTAAGGCCTGCGGACTGACGCTGACGGGCGTCGGCGCGACCTATCCTTACGGTAAAGATCCGGCGGACGCGAACATCCGGATCGCGCCTTCCTGTCCCAGCGTCGAAGAACTTGACACGGCGGCGCGGATCCTTGCGGCGGCAGTAAAGCTTGCGGCCTGCAAAGAACTCGGCGCAGACGTTGGCTGACGGAGGCTTCTATGTTTCGGATAGGTCACGGATATGACGTACATCGCTTTGCCGAAGGCAGGGCCCTGATCCTTGGCGGTGTAAAAATCGATTATCAGTACGGGCTGGACGGACATTCAGACGCTGACGTGCTTCTCCACGCGATCGCGGATGCGCTTCTGGGCGCTGCGGCGCTGGGCGATATCGGGCAGCATTTTCCGGATACGGACCCTGCTTACAGCGGCGCCGACAGCCTGCTTCTTTTGCGGCGCGTTGCCGAGCTTCTTGCAAAGAAAGGGTTCCGGATCTGTAATCTGGACGCGACGGTGGTCGCCCAGCAGCCGAAGCTGATGCCGCACGTTTCCTCTATGCGAGCAAATATCGCAGACGCCTGCGCCGTTCCGGTTTCATCCGTCAGCGTCAAAGCCACAACGGAGGAACGGCTCGGTTTTACCGGCAGGCTGGAGGGGATCAGCGCCCACGCCGTTGCCCTGATCGAAGAGACGGATGCATCATAGTTCCATAAAAACAATAAAAAAGGCCCTGCCCTTTACAGCATATTTTAGGTTTTCGTGATACAATAAATCGGAAAAAATTCAGGAAAGAAAGAAACGGTGGTGTCATAATGTTTGCTGAATTGTTACAGACGTTCTCAACGGCGATTCAGGATATTTTTCTTCGGTTGAAGGATGTCTTTCTGAATATGAATCTGCTCCCGGATATCCTTGATATCCTTCTTGTGGCGGTGATGATCTATGTGGTGATCGTCCAGCTCAGAAAAAACCAGTCGATCCAGGTCATCAAGGGGATCATCCTCTTAGTGATCATCTACGGGATCGTTTCCGTCTTGCATATGCACGCGAGTTCTTACATTCTCAGCCGCTTGTTCAACGATGCGATCCTGATCGTTGTGATCCTGTTTTCCGGCGATCTGCGGCAGGCGCTTGAAGGCATCGGCAGAAACCGCTTCGGAAAAAATCTCCCGTTCCTAAACCGCAATTCGGATGAGGATGAGATCAATGCGATCAACGCCGTCGCCCGCGCATGCGGTGCCATGAGCAGGAACAAGGTCGGTTCGCTGATCCTGTTCCAGCGCAGTACGCTTTTGGGCGATCTTATGAAGCAGGCGGTTATGATCGACTCCGAAACGAGTTACGAAATGCTTTGCAGCATTTTTTATCCGAAAGCCCCCCTGCATGACGGCGCGGTGATCATCAAGGACGGGCGCATTATCGCCGCCCGCTGCGTCGTACCCATGAAAAACGACCGGGTGATCCAGGAAAACGTCGGTACGAGACACCGTGCGGCGCTTGAGGCGAGCCTGAATTCCGACTGTGTTGCGGTGGTCACCAGTGAAGAGACCGGGATCATCTCCATTGCAGTCAACGGGACGCTGACCCGCGGCATTACCGACAGTGAGCTCAGGGAGCAGCTCGGTACCTATCTTCTTCCGAACAGCGTCGAGCGCGGCGCCAGAAAAAAGGCTGCAAAGCAGGCGAAAAAGGATGCCCGGCAGCAGTCGAAAAGGAAATAAGGGAGGGTGCGACAATGGCAAAGAATAAGAATAAAGCCAAAAAAGAAGGCTTTTTGACAAGATCTTTTCAGAAAAACTCCGTTGTTCTGCTGTTTTCCCTTGTTATGGCAGTCATTATTTGGTGCGCTGTGACGATGTTCCAGACGACAGAGATCGAAAAAACGTTCCAGGGGATCGTGATCCCTCTGAATTACGAGGGAAAACTGGAATCCGGCAAGGATCTGCAGATCTTCGGAGATAAGACCTTTGACGTCGACGTGACCGTCCGCGGCATGAGCTATATCCTCAACGACACCAATTTCGCAAATAATATCACCGCAAGCGTATCGTTTGCGTCCGTCAGCGCCCCCGGCACTTATAATCTGCCGGTCAACGTCAACGTCAACGCCAACTCCGTGACCGTTCTGTCCCAGTCAAGGAACACCATTACGGTATCGTTTGACGAAATTGTCGAGCGGACCTTCCCGCTGGTAGAGGAGATCGTTGAAGGCGATAAGTATCATCTGCCGGAAGGGTATACGCGCGGGGAGGCGACGCTCAGTTCGCCCTCGGTCTCTCTGACCGGCCCGGCGCAGGAAATGAAAAGAATTACGGCGATCCATGCCGTTGTGGATCTTAACAGCGAACTGACTGCGGACGTCAAAACGGAAGCGAAACTCGTGTATTACGACGGGGAAGAGATCATCACGCCTGAAAATGTGGAGATCGTCAACGCCGATCCGATCTACGTGACGATCCCGATCAGTTACACCGGCACTTATAAAACGGTCGTTACTTTTACCAATGTCCCGAAAGATTACAGAGACGGCGGTTTTGACTATACAGTATATCCCGCAAACATCAAACTGACGTCTTCCACTGCGGATGAAACCATCAGACGCAGCAAGGAGATCAGCGTCGGCAGCATTGATTTTTCGAAGCTCAATAATGAAGACAATGTTTTTACCTTTGACGCGGCGGATCTCGGTTACGAAGCGGAGGGCGTGACCCGGTTCACGGTCCATGTCGATATGTCAAATATGGCAAAACGCTGGCTGACCGTCAACGTCAATACGGACGGCGTCAAGCTTCCCGAAAACGCGTCGCTCGTTTCTTCTACGCTTTCTTCCATTCAACTGATCGGGCCGGAAAAAACGGTCATGAACGTGGAGGATTCAGAAGGGTATGCGGTCCCTGTCGTTGACGGCGTCAACTGGAAGCCGGGCGTAAATACCGTACCCGTAAAGATCGTCCTTCGCACGCTAACGAACAGCTGGGTCAAGGGTGAGTATACGGTGGATATCCGCGTGGACGAGTAATGAAACTGCGAAAGCTCTGCCTGCCGGCGCTGCTTCTGCTTATTCCGGTGCTGCTCGGCGGATGTACGGTATTCAACGTTTTTTCCGTTGACCAGCTCATACGCGCACCGAAATTGACCGGTGAGAACGCATTGATCCAGCAGGCGTTTGAAAAAGAAAAAGGAAGAGACGTTCAGCTTGTAAACCCGTTGTTTGGCAAGCACTGTTCTTCCTTCGTCCGTTTTGACCTCGACCGTGACGGTATTGAAGAGTGTATCGTTTTTTATTCCGGCAGCGATCAGTCCGGCGACGTATATCTGCATCTGATGCGAGAGGTGGACGGACAGTGGATCTCTGCCGGGGAGATCTCCGGCAGCGGCACGCAGGTCTATCAGATCGATTTTTATAATCTGGACCAGTCGGACGCGTATGAGATCGCGGTGACGTGGACGGTCTCAGACGCGCGCCGCAGTAAAACGCTTGTGCTGTATAAATACGATAAGTCGCAGCCGCAGATCATCTCTCAGATGTTCGTCACGCAGATATTCGACTTTATCGTTCAGGATTTCGATTTCGACGGACAAAACGAGCTGTTGTATCTCTACTATGACGTCAACCAGAGCGCCGGCTATAAAATGCAGATGATCAAGTATTCGGATGCGGATGATTTCCGTCCCGTGACGCAGATCGCCCTTTCTTCTTCCATTGATTCTCCGCTACAGATCAGCTGCGATATCAAAAACGCTACCTACCGGTTGTTTGTCGACTGTCTGGCTGTTGACGGCGGATATCTTACGGAGATCGTTTTGTATGACTTTGTAGCGTCCGTGCTTATCCGTCCGGGAAACGCCGAAGGCGGCGTTCTGATCGAGGAGACCCACCGTACGACGCCTCTGTACTGCGAAGATTACAATCAGGATAAACTGATCGAAGTCCCCGTGCAGTACGTCCCTGTCCTGTCTACGGACAATGAAACGGAGAACCCGCCGCGGTCCGTCGCCTATACCGCGTTCGCATCGCTTGAAAACGGGATCCTCTCCCATTCGGAACTTTGTTATTATTACAATACGGATATCGGCTTCCGCCTGCGTATCGACCGGGATTTCAGCGACTGCCTCCTGACTTATGAGGCGGGCGAGCTGGAAGGAAGTGCGTCAGGGGAGCCGACCGGCGACACAAAAACCGGAAGATTGTCAGTGTATACAAAAGAGGACCTGTCGCAGCCGGTATGTATCATCCGGTTTGCCACTCCCGCGGATGGCGATATCCAGCAGGTCATCAGGGAATTTGTCGATCTTGATACGGACGACAAGCTGACGGAAAAAACCGTTCGCGCCGCTATCAGCGGTATCTGAACGGTCAAAAAGGAGAACGACATGAAACGGATCCTCGTTGCGGAGGATGAGCGCTCCATCCGCGAATTCATCGTGATCAATCTGAAGCGCGGCGGTTATGAGGTCCTGCAGGCGCAGGACGGCGCCGAGGCGCTGCGCCTTTTTGAAAACTATATCGATGATATCGATATCGCGCTGCTTGATATCATGATGCCGATCGTTGACGGACTTGAGGTCTGCAAGCAGATGCGTCGGCGCAGCAGTACCGTCGGTATCATCATGCTTACCGCCAAGACGCAGGAAATGGATAAGGTCACCGGTCTGCTGGTGGGCGCCGACGATTATGTGACGAAGCCTTTTTCGACTTCTGAACTGATGGCGAGGATCGACGCGATCTATCGCCGTGTGCTCCTGAATAAAGAATATGCCGAACACAGCAACGAAAAGGGCAATGTGATCACGCTTGGTGATTTCAGTCTGAATCTGCGCAACCGTACCCTTTTGAAAAACGGGGAGCAGATCGACCTGACACAGGTCGAATTCCAGATCATGGAGTATTTCTTTCAGCACCCGAACGTTGCGCTTGAGCGTACGGAGATCCTTACGCACGTTTGGGGTGACGTGTATTACGGAGACGAAAAGGTCGTTGACGTCAATATCCGCCGCCTGCGCATGAAGGTCGAGGACGATCCGTCCTCCCCGCGGCACCTGACCACGATCTGGGGCGTCGGCTATAAGTGGCTGAGCTGACGGAGGACTGAACGGTGCTGAAAAGCGGTATCACGAAGCGTTGGATCCTGACGACGATCCTGGTGATCGCACTGATCTTATTGACGCTTTCCGCTGTGGTTACGTTTATGATCCGCGGCTATTACTACGATACGGTGAGAAACAAGCTGAATGCCATCGGGACGAGTACGGCGATCGCCGATTTCTTCCGCGGGTATCTCGACGTCAGCCGGGACGTGTTTGCCGAACGCGCCAGGGAGTATGTATTCAACTACACCGACGGAAATATCGCAGAGGTCTGGATCTACTATAAAGACAGCAGTGACGTGGTCGTTACTTCCACCGGTTTTGACGTGGCGTCGACGCTGTCGGAAGATTATGACCTTGCCTTTGATTCCCCGTCCGGCAGAGGCGTATGCGTCACGGAGCTTGATTCGGGCGAGAAGGTCATGGCGCTGACCGTGCTGTTGCCCCGTTCGCACGGAAAAAGCAACGGCGCCGTCCGGTTCATCACTTCTATGGAAGAGATCGACCATAAGGTGGTGGACGTAGCGCTGATCGCCCTGGTGACCGTGCTGTTCGCACTGATCCTGGTGGTGATCTCCGGTCTGTTTTTCATCCGTTCCATCCTTGTGCCTGTCAATCGGATCAACGCGGCGACCAAAAAGATCGCGGCGGGCAAATACAACGAAAAGATCCCGGTTTCCGACCGGAACGACGAGATCGGCGAACTGACGGAATCCATCAACTTCATGACCTCTGAGATCGCGCGGACCGACCGGATGAAGAGCGACTTTATTTCGACCGTCTCCCATGAGCTGCGTACGCCCCTGACGGCGATCAAAGGCTGGGCGGAGACGCTGCTGACTGTCAGCGACGGTAAAGACGAGACCATTGACGACGGGCTAAGGGTGATCCTTGCGGAATCGGACCGGCTGCGCGGACTGGTGGAGGACCTTTTGGATTTCTCCCGCATGGAAACGGGCCGGATGTCTCTGCGGATCGAGCGGATCGACATCCTTGCGGAGCTTGACGACGCCGTTTATGTCTTGCGCGACCGTGCGCGGCGGGAGGGGATCGAGATCGTCTACAATACCCCGGATTATGCCGCACCCATGGACGGCGACCCGGACAGGATACAGCAGGTGTTTGTAAACGTGATCGACAACGCCATCAAGTATACGCCTGCAGGCGGCAGGATCCTGATTTTAGCGTCGCTTGAAGCGAACGCGATGAAAATATCGGTGTCGGATACCGGCTGCGGCATCTCGGAAGAGGATCTTCCCCACGTCAAAGAAAAGTTTTATAAGGCGAACGTTTCCGTTAAGGGCTCCGGCATCGGGCTGGCAGTCTGCGATGAGATCGTACAGATGCACGGCGGCAGACTTGATATTTCCAGTAAGCTCGGCGTTGGGACTACGGTCGATATCCTGCTGCCTATGCGTGCATAACTGCGCCTTTGTTTGAATGAAACAGAAAGGAACGGGTTCCCGATCATCTAAACGGGCCCGGCGTAAAAATATATGAGCAAGGAAAAGAAAAAACAGAATAAACCGACAGCCGTCGGCGGGCAGGCGCTGATCGAAGGGATCATGATGAACGGCCCCAAGGGCGCCGCCATAGCGGTCCGCCGTCTGAAGGATAAGGAGATCGTCACCGAATTTCAGGACTTTAAGCATATCCGGGATAAGATCAAGATCCTCGGTTGGCCGTTTATCCGCGGTATCGTAAATTATATTGAGACCATGATCATCGGATACAAAAGCCTGATGCGCTCCGCCGATCTGTCCGGCCA
The DNA here is from genome assembly GCA_017430145.1 of Clostridia bacterium. Taxonomy (GTDB): domain Bacteria; phylum Bacillota; class Clostridia; order Oscillospirales; family Acutalibacteraceae; genus RUG806. The sequence continues at coordinate 51,718 of JAFRNP010000131.1, read as the reverse complement.
GCTGGAGGATGACGAGGATCCGGAAAATATGTCTAAGCTGGACCGCTGGATCAGCGACCATATGGGGCCGAAGATGCTGGCGGCGATCACCGGGGCGGCAAGTATCCTTGCGACGCTGATCGGCGTGGGGCTGTTTGTGTATTTCCCGACGTGGTTTGTCGATTTTATTGACGCAAAATGCTTCGGCGACACTCTGTCCGCCTATCACGCTCTGTTTGAAGGGATCCTGCGGGCGATCCTGATCGTTCTGTATATGTTCGCAGTATCGCGTACAAAAGATATCCATCGTGTGTTCATGTATCACGGTGCAGAGCATAAAACCATCTGCTGTTATGAAAAAGGCATGGAATTGACCGTGGAAAACGTGCGGTCCTGCCGGCGGTTCCATCCCCGTTGCGGGACGAGCTTTCTGTTCGTGATCGTCATGATCAGCATAATCGTTTCTTCCATAATCTCCATCTGCTTCCCGGTTCTGACCGACAGCGCCAACCGGATCCTGTGGATCTGTGTCAAGCTTTTGGTGGTTCTGCCGGTGGTTACCGGTATCAGCTATGAATTCATCCGTTATGCCGGTCGGCACGACAATATCGTCACAAAGATCTTTTCAGCGCCCGGTTTATGGATGCAGCGTATCACCACCAGCGAGCCTGACGATGAAATGATCGAAGTGGGCATCGCCTCTCTGAAAGCGGTACTTGACGACGGGACCGATAACGAAGAGAATACGAGGGCATGATCACCTGGTTTTCGCTTTTGCAGCAGGGAAAAGCGGCAATTGCCGATACGGCAGGTACGGACGCTGTCTTTGATGCAAAACTGCTTCTTTTCAGTGTGATGCACACCGACTCTACGGGTTTTCTTATGCGGCAGCATGAAACGCCGCCGCCGGAGGCAGCAGATAAGTACCGGTTGCTTCTTGACCGCAGGCAGGCAGGGGAGCCTCTTCAGTATATCCTCGGCAGCGTCATGTTTCACGGCCTCAGCTTTTCTGTCGGCCCCGGAGTGCTGATCCCGCGTCCGGAAACGGAGGAACTGACGGATCTGGCGATCGATGCGCTGAAAACAAAACGTTCGCCGGTGGTATTTGACCTTTGCGCCGGGTCCGGCTGTATCGGGATCTCGATTGCTGACGCTCTGCCGTCGGCTGAGGTGTACCTTTTTGAAAAATATGAAGGCGCTTTGCATTATCTCAGGCTTAACGTTCCCGATCGCCTGAAACCGAGGGTCCGTATCCTGCAGTGCGATATTCAGCTGCCGCCGCCCTCTGTTCCCGTGTCTGACGCGATTGTATCCAATCCGCCGTATATTCCGCAAAACGAGCTCCCGCTGCTGCAAAAAGAAGTCCGCCGGGAACCGAAGACCGCACTGGACGGCGGCGAAGACGGGCTTATATTCTATAAAAAAATCGCTTCTTTCTGGCTGCCGCTTCTGAAAAACGGCGGACGTGCGTTCGTTGAGTGCGGAGAAGGACAGGGGGATGCGATTTGCCGCCTGTTTAGCCCCTTCGGCCTGCCACTGATCAGAAAGGATCTTTACGGCAGCGACCGGTTTGTTTTATTCGAAAAATCCTGAGAGGTGTATAACGATGATAATGTCGATCCTGCGTGCGCTGCTGAACGGAGAAAGTGTCGGTCTGACGCTGATCGTTCAGTTTTGCGTGCTGCTGTTTATGGTCGTCTGCTGTTTCCCCGTGCATGAGAGCGCCCATGCCTGGATGGCATATAAGCTCGGCGACCATACCGCCAGGCTGAAGGGCAGGATCAGTATGAATCCGCTGGACCATCTCGATCTGATCGGAACGATCATGATGTTTTTATTCGGTTTCGGGTATGCAAAGCCTGTTCCCGTCAACATGAACAATCTGAAAAACCGCAAACGGGATTTCGCGCTGATCGCGCTTGCAGGGCCTGTATCCAATTTGCTGCTTGCGGTGTTCTTTTCGATATTTTATAATCTGATTCTTTTGCTGATCACAAAATCCGGTCAGACCACGGTCCTGACCGTTGCCGGGATCTTCTTTAACTACGCCGTCTATATCAACGTATCCCTTGCGGTGTTCAATATGATCCCGATCCCGCCGCTGGACGGGTCCAGGCTTCTGACAGCCGTTTTGCCTGACCGTATTTACTACCGGGTCATGCAGTATGAACGGTATATGATGTGGGGGCTTTTCCTTTTGATCTTCGTTTTCAGCCGGCTCGGTTTTTCGCCGATCGGTACGCTTGCGAACTGGATCAGCAATGCGATCAATTTCGCAGTATCTCTGCCGTTCTCTTTGTTTATGAGATGACGTTGATTAAATTAACGAACAAAATTTAAGGAATATGGCACAACCGAATTTCAAATTAGAAGTTTTTGAAGGTCCGATGGATCTATTGCTTCATCTGATCACAAAACATAAACTGAATATTTACGATATCCCGATCTTTACGCTGGTCGAGCAGTATACGGCTTATATCCGGCAGATGCAGGCGGAGGATCTGGAGGTCAAAAGCGAATTCCTGGAAATGGCGGCGCGGCTGCTGCATATCAAGTCCCTTTCCCTTTTGCCGGTCCACGAGGAAGGGGAGCAGCTCCGGCGGGAACTGACCGGGGAGCTGATCGAATATGCCGCCTGTAAGCAGGCTGCCGCAGCGCTTTCCAAACAGGTGCAGGGCTTTAACAGTTTTACCCGCCCGCCCGCAAAGATCGAGCAGGATATGACGTACACGCGGATCCACGACGCCATTGAGCTTGCAAACGCCTATATGCGCGCCGTCGGGAAAAAGCTTCGCAATATGCCCCCGTCGTTTGATATTTTCCGTCCCATTGTTCAAAAAAGGATCGTGTCGGTATCCGAAAAGATCCGTCATCTGGTGGGGCTTTTGCGTGTGGACGGCAGACAGAAGCTGAAGGATGTCATTCTGCGTTCGGAGAGCCGTTCCGATATGGTCGCGGCGTTTCTTGCCGTATTGGAGCTTGCAAAAACCGGCCATATCGCGCTGGAAGGGGAGATGGAGGACGTGTCCATCGATCTGTTGAAAATGCCGGAGGGAGATTTGGATTTTGAGTAATACCGATGTCAGCAAAAAAGGGGCGCTGGAGGCCATCATTTTCGCCTCCGGGGAACCGCTGGAACGTATGCGTCTGATGGAGGCGCTTGACTGCTCTCCCGAGGAGCTGGACGGTCTTCTGAACGAGATCCGCGAAGATTATGAGACTATGGGCAGCGCGGTGCAGCTTCTGCTTCTCGGCTCGCAGGTACAGTTTGCGACCCGTCCGGTTTACGCCGAGGCGATCCGCAACGTTCTGGATTTGAAACGCAACCAGCCCTTATCGCCTGCGGCGTTTGAGGTGCTTGCGATCATCGCTTATAACCAGCCTGTGACGAAGGCGTTTGTGGAGCAGATCCGCGGCGTGGACTGCGGCGGCGTCATCAATACGCTATGTCAGAGGAACCTGATCGAGGAGTACGGCAGACTGGATCTGCCAGGCAGGCCGCTTGTCTACTGTACGACTGCAGATTTCCTGAAATGCTTCTGTATGTCCACTTTGGCGGAGCTGCCGGAAGTCTCGGATACAAAGGCGGCGGCGCAGGTGCTGGAAAATATCCGTGAGAGTGATAATTCAGGACTTGACGGTCAGCTTTCTATATTGTAAAATATAAAATGAGTATTTATAGGATAAGGGAGGAGAACGGAATTTGATCGTATTGAAAATCATCGGATGGGTATTGCTTTCGATCCTTGTCCTTATTCTTCTTATTTTGAGCGTGCGTGTACGTATCCATTTGCAGTATACCGATGAGGGGACGATTGCCTCTCTTGGCTGGCTTTTTATAAAGATCCCGCTCTATCCGGCTAAAAAATCAAAAAAGAAGACGGCAGAAGAGTCCCATGACGCTGCCGAAGAACCAGCCCCTGTTACAGAAGAACAGCCGGAAGAGACGCCGGCACTTCCCGAAGCCGAGCCGGAATCGGCGCATACAGAGCAGGAAACTCAAAGCGTACCTTCGGATGAAGCTGAGACCGCGACGGAAGGTACTGCCGAAGAACTGCCGGCGCCCACCGAAGAAGAAAAAGCCGCCCCGAAAAAGAAACCTTCCAAATATAAGGCTTTGATGAAATCTCTGTATGACGCCCATGGCGTCGACGGCCTGATCGATATCCTGAAGCGGTTTTTATCGTACACAAGAACGTTTTCCGGCAATTTCAGACGCAGCATCGTGATCGACGAACTGTATCTTGCCGTTGCCTGTACCCGATCTGACGCAGCCGCGACCGCCATTTATTACGGAGAGGTTTGCGCAGTCCTGTTTCCTCTGCTCGGGGCGCTTGCCTCCCTGTGCCGGTGGAAAAAATACGACGTGAACGTCTATCCGGATTATATCGCGCGGTTCAGTGAAGTTTCCTTCGTCGTTTCGTTGCATCTCACGCCAATTTACATCATCGGCGTTTTCTTCGCTTACGGAATCAAGGTCATTTTCGGCGCAGGCGTGAAACTGTTTGCAAAACCCTTTCTGTCGAAAAAGAGCGCACAGCCCAAAGGACAGAAAGAAAAAATAAATACTACAGAAAAAGGTGAAGACAAATGAAAGAACAATCTGCTTCCGGTATCCTTGCAACCACGATCGAAAAAGTACGTCAGCTTGTTGACGTCAGTACCATTGTTGGGGAACCTATCCAGCTGGCTGAAAACGTGACTGTGATCCCGGTTTCCAAGGTGACCTACGGGTTTGCTTCCGGCGGTGCGGATTTTCCGTCCAAGAACAATACCCAGTTGTTCGGCGGCGGCGGCGGCGCCGGTATCACCATCAATCCGGTCGCTTTCCTTGTTATCAAGGACGGAGAAGTCAGCCTGAAGCACATCACAGCCAACGATAACGCGGCGGAGCGGATCGTCAACATGATCCCCGACGTGATCGATAAGGTTTCCGGTATTGCCCAGAAATTCAAGGGCGGCGACGCTGAAGCCGTTCCTGAAGAGGAATAATATCGCATCGGGTAATCTTTTCCCCGCATAAGGTTACAGAGGCATGCTCCGTCAACATAAGGGCGCCGTTGCCATCTGCGGGGTGATGACTTGATATCCTGTTTTCTCTGTACTGTCGCTTCCTGCCGTATGATTTGTTTTCTTCCTGCCGTGCACGCTCAGGCTGCCGGCGGGAAGGAAGTTGTTTCTGTCTGCGCCGAAAGCTGTAGCACCATCAGCATCATTCCGGCGCTGCCTGCGATCGACAGCGGACGTCTGTATGAAAATGTGACGGCGCCGTCTATCTGCTGATACCGGACGCCGACGTCGGGTTCTGTGGTTCGGAGAATAACAGAGGATCGCCGTTTATTTCGGCGCTAAAAAAATCAAAAAAAGAGCATTATGGAAAAAACTGTCAGACTTCAGAAGTTCATAGCCGATTGCGGCCTTGCCTCGCGTCGTAAGGCGGAGGAGTGGATCGCCGATGGAAAAGTAAAAGTCAACGGCAGAGTGGCCCAGATCGGCATGAAAGTCGATCCCGATCGGGATACGGTCGTCGTCGGTGGAAAAAAGCTGAAGCCGACGAAACAGCCGGTTTATCTTATGATGTATAAGCCGCGCGGGGTCGTTACGACGCTCGATGACGAGCGGGACCGCCGCTGTGTCGCCGATCTTCTCACAGATGTGCCCCAAAGGGTTTATCCCATCGGCAGACTGGACCGGGATTCGGAGGGGCTTTTGCTGCTCACCAACGACGGGCAGTTTGCAAATGCGGTTCTGCATCCCTCCGGGCATATCGCAAAGACTTATCGGGTCAGCGTCCGGCCGGTCGTGACGGAGGAACAGCTCACAAAGCTGACCGCTTCCTTTATGCTGGACGGTTACCGGACGATGCCTGCGGACGTGCATATCGTTTCAAAAGAAACGGACAGATGCGTATTGCAGATCGTTTTATATGAGGGACGCAACCGGCAGATACGGAAAATGTGTGAGGAGACCGGACTGACGGTCCTGCGACTTAAAAGGATCTCTGTCGGTCAGCTGACGCTCGGGCGTCTCGGCGTGGGGGAATACCGTGCGCTGAAGCCGGATGAAGTGGCGCTGATCAAACGGGAAACCGGACGTTTTTAGTCAGAAAGGACGTTCATTTATTATGGTAAAAAGTATGACCGGTTACGGCAGGGCGGTCGGCGCCTTTGACAATATGACCGTAACCGTGGAAATAAAAAGTGTGAACCACCGGTTCTTTGAGTTTTCCGCAAAGCTTTTAAGAACCTACTCCTTTCTTGAGGATAAGTTAAAGGCGTATCTGCGTGATCGGATCGCCCGCGGTAAGGTCGATTGCTTCGTACAGATCGAAACCGAAGAGACGACGGACGGCGTCGTTACCGTGAATCCGTCTCTGGCGGACGGGTATTACAGGGCAACTGAGGCGCTTGCCGAGAAGTACGGGCTAATGATGCCGACTTCTGTGGAGTTCCTTACGGCGCATCCCGACGTTTTTAACGTTAAAAAGGCACCTGCAGACGAGGACCGCATCTGGGCGGCCGTAAAGCAGGTCACCGATGAAGCGCTTGCGGCGTTTATAGCGATGCGGGAAAAGGAAGGCGAAAAGCTGCAGCACGATGTGCTGGAATGCGCCGACAGGATCCTGGAATCGGTCTCTTATGTGGAGGCGCGGTCCCCGGAGACCGTGCGTGAATACCACGAAAAGGTAAAAGCGCGGATGCGCGAGCTGCTTGCGGATGCCGCGGTCGATGAACAGCGGCTGCTGACGGAGGCTGCGATCTATGCGGATAAGATCGCCGTGGCGGAGGAGACGGTAAGGCTGCGTTCTCACCTTTCGCAGCTTCGGGAGATGTTTTCTTCCGAGAAACCGGTGGGCCGCAATATGGATTTTCTTGTACAGGAGATCAACCGGGAAGCGAACACCATCGGCTCCAAGGCGCAGGATCTTCAGATCGCCAAGCGTGTGATCGGCATCAAATCAGAGGTGGAAAAGATTCGCGAGCAGATCCAGAATATCGAATAAGGAGTGCGGCGTCTGAAACGCCGTTCCGGTAAAACTGTATGAAACTTGTAAACGTAGGCTTTGGCAATATGGTAAACGCCCGGCGCGTCATCGGCGTCGTCAGTCCCGAGTCCGCCCCGATCAAACGGATCATTCAAAAGGCGAAGGACCTCGGTAAGCTGATCGACGTGACACAGGGCAGAAAAACGCAGTCGGTCATCTTTACCGACAGCGAACATGTGATCCTTTCCTATATGCGGCCGGACAGGCTGGGCGCAAAATTTGAGGCGGAGGATCGGCAGATGCGGTATGAGGAGCCGCAGGAAGAAGACTGATGAAAAGGAGGGTGTGTACACCGGTTTTCCGGTATGTGCCAGAAAAATGCGAAATCTGTTCGTTTTGTCCGGTCCGTCCGGTTGCGGGAAAAATACGGTTTATGAAGCCCTCCGGCAAAAAATGCCCTCGCTCGCACAAACCGTCTCCGCAACGACCCGTCCTGCGCGGTCAGGCGAAATGGACGGCGTGGATTATTACTTCCTGTCGACGCGGGAATTTGAAGAAAAAATTGCCGAAGACGCGTTTGTGGAATATGTCCGTTACGGGGAAAACTATTACGGAACGCTCAAAAGTGAGATCGTTCGTCTGACTGAGGCGGGGAATACGATCCTTTTGATCATTGAGGTCCGGGGCGCGCTGCGGTTTAAAAAGCTTTTTCCTGAAGCAGTATCCATTTTCCTTTTGCCGCCGTCAGAGGATGCGCTTCGCAGGCGGATCCTGAAACGCGGGCAGAATACGCCGGAAGAAGTTGAGGCACGGCTGACCATTGCCATGCAGGAGCTCTCATTGAAAGACCAATACGATTATAACGTAATCAATGACGATCTCGACCGTTGCGTTGAGGAAGTCTATGCCATTATTACTGATGAAAAGGAGTAAATACCATGATCAACATTGATTTGAAACCGATGCTCAAGGGCGGTATCAGCAGATATTCTCTTTGTGTTGCCGTTGCAAAACGTGCCAGAGAAATCAACGATGCAGCGTATGAGAGAAAAGAGAAGGAAAAGTACATTCTTGAAGAAAAGCCTGTCAGTCTCGCAGTGGAAGATATCCTTGAAGGCAGATGCACGATCAAGGATAGCGAAGAGATCAAGAAATACTGAGGTGAAAAGCGGTGCCGCAGGATCTGATCGCTAAGATCGGCGTTGAAAACTGCGCCTACAGCTTTGATTCACTGTTCAGCTTTCGGGTCCCTGAGACGCTTCGGGACCGTTTGCAGCCCGGCATGCGCGTACTTGTTCCGTTCGGAAAGGGCGACCGGCTCCGTCAGGGTTTTGTGTTTTCTGTCGGAACGGATGACCCTGAAACAGGCAGGGAGCTGAAGCCCGTCTGTCGGGTTCTTGATGAAGAAGCTTTGCTCGGGGATGAGATGCTGCAGCTTGCACTTCAGCTTCGTGAACAGACTTTCTGTACCTATTTTACGGCGGCAAAGGCGCTTCTTCCCGGCGGCATGTGTCTGTATACGCAGCGGTTATACCGGTTAAAAGAAGCGTATGCCGACGATGCGGATGCTTTGCGTCTCAACGTACAGGAAAAAGAGATGCTTGCGTATCTCAGCCGGCAGAAAGCGCCCGTGCCTGAACGGGAGATCATGAAGGCCATGGGGCTTTCTTCTGCCGATGCGTTGCGGCGTCTGGAGCATAAAGGACTGATCGAAGGGGAAAACGACGCGTTTTCAAAGGTCGGCCAGCTCTCTGTGCGAATGATCCGCCTGTCGGATGCATACAGCGCCGGAGAGTGTGATCTTCCGCTTACGCCGAAACAGCAGAATGTCGTATCTCTTTTATCGGACGTGCAGTTTGCCTGTACCAAAGAGATCTGTTATTATGCAGGCGTAACGTCCGGGGTGGTCCGCACGCTTCTGACAAAAGGCGTATTGACGGCTTTTGACCTGCCGGTCAGCCGCAGCCCGATCAGGGAATCGGAAAGCGGGCCGTTCATTCCTCCGGTCCTAAACGATGCGCAGCAGACTGCTTACCTTCAGCTTCTGGATTCGTATCTTTCTGTCGACAAGCTGCCATCTTTACTGTTCGGCGTGACCGGAAGCGGAAAAACGAACGTCTATCTTGCGTTGATCGACCGGGTGGTTGCCGACGGCAAGGGCGTGATCGTGCTGGTCCCGGAGATATCTTTGACTTCTCAGACGATCTCTCTGTTTACCGAGCGGTACGGAGAAAAGATCGCAGTGCTCCACAGTGGGCTTTCCATGGGCGAACGGCGGGATGAGTTTTACCGCATCAAGCACGGGGAGGCGTCGATCGTGATCGGTACCCGCAGCGCAGTATTTGCCCCGCTTTCTTCCATCGGTGCGATCATTGTCGATGAAGAACAGGAGCATACCTATAAGTCCGAAATGGCGCCCCGGTATGATGCGCGGTTCGTTGCCCGTTTCAGAGGCGCATACCATAACGCGCTGGTCGTGTTTGCGTCAGCGACGCCGTCGGTTGAAACGTACGCGAAGGCAAAAGCAGGAAAATACCGGTTATCTGCACTCACGCAACGGTACGGGGATGCGCATCTGCCGCAGGTGACCACCGTCGACGTCAGCGATAAACGCAATACGGACCGCTATTCTGCGATCAGCCTGCCGCTGCTGTCCGAACTGGAAGCGGCGCTGAAAAGGGGCGAGCAGAGCATCCTGCTTGTCAACCGCCGGGGGTTTAATACGTTTGTAGCCTGTCAGGAATGCAAGCACGTGATCACCTGTCCGAAATGCAGCATCTCTTTGACGTATCATGCGGCCAACCACCGGCTGATGTGCCATTATTGCGGCTATTCGGAGGAATATACCGATACCTGTCCGACCTGCGGAAACAGAAATATCCGTTACGCAGGCTTCGGGACCCAGCGTGTGGAACAGGAACTGCACCGGCGGCTGCCTGATGCACGGATCCTGCGTATGGACGCCGATACCACCGCTGCAAAAAACGCGCACGAAAAAGCGCTTTCCGCCTTTGCCAACGGTAAATACGACATTCTTGTCGGGACCCAGATGGTCGCCAAAGGGCTGGATTTTCCGAACGTGACGCTGGTAGGCGTCCTGTCTGCAGACAGTGAGCTGTACTCTGACGATTTCCGCAGCGCTGAGCGTACGTTTGATCTGTTGACCCAGGTCGTCGGCAGAGCCGGCAGAAGCAAAACCGGAGGGAAAGCGATGATCCAGACGGCGTCTCCCGATAATTCGATCCTTGCCGTCGCTGCAAGGCAGGATTATCCCCGGTTTTTTGAAACGGAGATCGCGCTCAGAAAGGCGCTGACCTATCCGCCGTTCTGCGATCTGTGTCTGGTAGGCGTTTCAAATGAATCAGAAGAACGCACCCTTTTGTGCGCAAAATTCTTTTTTGATACGCTGATCCGGCTTAACGCCCATCAATACCATGAAAAACTGATCGTTTTGGGGCCGTTGCAGCCGAAGATCGCAAAAATGAACAACGCATACCGTCAAAAAATGATCATCAAATGCAAAAACTCCGCAAATTTCCGGGCGCTGATCGACAGTGTTCTGAAAACGGTGTTAAATAATAAAGAATTCCGGAACATCAATCTTTTTGCAGTCATCAATCCGGAAAATATGGATTAATCAGAAAGGCGGGCCGTCTGTCCCGGAGGGAAAATAATAAAGGCGGAACGCAAGTAATAGAAAAATGGCAATCAGAAAAATCAGAACAGAGGAGGATCCGATCCTCCGTAAAAAAAGCCGTCCGGTCGAAAAATTTGACGAACGGCTGTTTGTGCTTCTTGACGACATGAAAGATACGCTTCAAAAAGCGAACGGTCTCGGACTTGCTGCCGTACAGATCGGCGTTTTGCGTCGTGTCGTCATTGTGAATATCGATGAGCGGATGGTTGAGCTGATCAATCCCGAGATCCTCGAGTCAAAAGGGGAACAGACGGAGGATGAGGCGTGTCTGTCTCTTCCGCACAAGGCCGGCAAAACCCTTCGTCCAATGGCTGTGAAAGTCCGCGCACAGAACCGGGAAGGCAATTGGGTCCTTTATGAAGGCAGTGATCTGCTGGCGCGGTGCTTCTGCCATGAGCTCGACCATCTGGACGGTATCCTGTATTCCGACAGGCTTGCCCCCGGCGAAGCCGTATACCGTACGGAAAACTGATTTTATGAAAGGACGGCGGAACGGCATCCGGCTGAACCGCCTGCTGATAATGCGATGTATACCGTGATCTTTATGGGTTCGCCGGATTTTGCTCTGCCTGCCCTGCAGGCGCTGATCGATGCGACGGACTTTGATGTAAAGCTTGTCGTTTCCCAGCCGGATAAGCCGCAGGGACGTAAACAGGTCCTGACGCCCCCTGCTGTAAAACAGCTTGCTTTACAATGCGGGTTGGAGGTGTTCCAGCCTGCGTCGTTAAAAACTGATGAAGCGCTTGACAAGCTAAAATCCTTGTCACCTGATTTTATCGTTGTAGCCGCGTACGGAAAGATCCTGCCTGCAGCGGTCCTGGATCTGCCGAGATACGGTTGTGTGAATCTGCACGGATCCCTGCTTCCGAAGTACCGCGGCGCAGCGCCGATCCAGTGGAGCGTGATCAACGGTGACGCTGAAACGGGCGTTACGACGATGCTTATGGATGTGGGGCTGGATACCGGCGATATTCTGGAATGTGTGCGTACGCCGATCGGGGAAAATGAGACGGCGGGAGAGTTGTTCGACCGCCTTGCCGCCATGTGTCCGGAGCTTCTTCTGCATACGCTTTACGGGCTGATCGACGGTACGGTTCATCCCGTAAAGCAGGACGACAGTCTTTCCAGCTATGCGCCGATGCTCAGTAAAGAGAATGCGGCGATCGATTGGACCCGGCCGGCTGCAGACATCCACCATTTTGTTTGCGGATTGAATCCCTGGCCGGTCGCAAAAACGACTTATCAAGGGAAAACACTAAAAATATTCAGCGGTTTGCCGGCCGGATCCTGTAAAGATCTTTCTCCCGGTACGCTGTTCGTCCGTCAGGGCGCCCTTTTTGCCGCATGCGGCTGCGGGACGGCCTACGCGCTGGGCGAGATCCAGCTTGAGGGAGCAAAACGTATGTCTGCCGCCGATTTCCTGCGCGGGCATCCTTCCGCTGCCGGCGACTGCCTCGTTTCCCTCTGATCCTTAAATTCCTGCCTGCCGTCATACCGGCGGCATTTACCTTTACTTTTTTAAAAGAACTACGGAGGACCTAACATGTATTCTGCGATCGCTTCCGGTGCACAGGGGATGGACAGCCTGACGCTCTATATCTTGCTTGTTATCCCGGCGTTCATTTTTTCGCTTGTTGCCCAGGGTATGGTCAAAAGCGCATATCGCAAGATGTCTCAGGTTTATTCCAAAAGCGGATACTCCGGTGCGCTTGCTGCGGAGGCTGTACTGCGCTATTACGGGGTGAACGGGGTACGGATCGAACAGGTTTCCGGAAACCTGACCGATCATTTTGACCCACGTTCCAACGTGATCCGTCTGTCTGAAGGCGTCTATTCCTCTACGTCCATCGCGGCGCTCGGTATCGCCTGCCATGAGGCGGGGCACGCCGCGCAATATGCGCAGAATTATTATCCGATCAAGCTTCGCAACATGATCCTGCCGATCACGAAGATCGGTTCCTATGCCGGGATCCCGCTGGCGCTCCTCGGCCTTGCACTTTCTTTTGAGCCGCTTGTCGCCGTCGGACTGCTGCTGTATTCTTTTATCATGGTTTTCCAGCTTGTGACGCTGCCGGTGGAGCTGAATGCAAGCCGCCGGGCGCTTAAAGTGATCGAGGAGACCGGACTGTTGAAAAATCAGTCCGAATATGAAGGTGCAAAAAAAGTGCTGCGCTGTGCTGCAATGACCTATGTCGCGGCGCTTGCGGTTTCTCTTGCAAACCTGCTGCGCTTTTTGATCCTGTTTACGCGGAGACGGAGATAACGAGGTGGCGCAGAAGAATGCGAGGGCCCTTGCGGCAGATATTCTGAAAAAAATCGAGACCGCCGACGCCTATGCCTCCTTTTCCCTGAAAGCGGCGCTTGCCGAAGCTTCGCTTCCTGACCTGCGGGACGCCGCCCTTGTCACTTCTTTGGTCTACGGGGTTATCGAACGGAAACTGACGCTGGACTATGATCTTGCGTTATATTTGCGCCGGCCGCTGAAAAAAATGCATCCGTATGTGCTTTCTGTACTGCGGCTTGGGGCTTACCAAATCCTTTTTTTACAAAAGATCCCTGTTTCCGCCGCCGTCAATGAAAGCGTGGCGCTTGTTAAAAACGGCGGGCATGCGTATGCCGCCGGTCTTGTCAACGCCGTATTGCGGCAGGTCGGTAAAAACGGACTTATCCTTCCATCTGAAGATGACGAACTGTATTTGTCTGTGAAGTATTCCTGCCCGAAGCCGCTGATCGATCGGCTTTGCGCAGCATACGGGCAGAACGACGCATGCAAAGCGCTGGAGGCGGCGCTTCTTCCGCGACCGCTTTTCATCAGGGGAAATCCGATCCGCTGTTCGGACAAAGACCTTCCCTCCGTCCTTGCTGCCGATGGCGTCAAAGCGTCAGCTTGTTCTTTACCGCATAGCTTTATCCTGGAAGATCCGGGCGATATTACGGCGTTGGATGCCTTTCGCAAGGGGTTATTCCACGTACAGGACCTTTCTTCGCAGCTCTGCGTTGCTGCGCTGGGCGCCAGAAAAGGGGAGACGGTGATCGATTGCTGTTCTGCGCCCGGCGGAAAGACGTTTTCCGTTGCCGAGGATATGGCGGATACAGGTACCGTTTACGCCTGCGATCTTTACCCGCATAAGACCCACCTGGTCGAAGAGGGCGCCGCGAGACTCGGACTGCGCTGTATCCGGACGATCACGGCGGATGCGCGTACGCTGCCCGGACGTTTTTCCGGCGCCGACCGTGTGCTTTGCGACATGCCCTGTTCCGGGCTTGGCGTGATCGGCAGGAAGCCGGAGATCCGATATAAGTCTGCGGCTGAGATCGACGCGCTGCCGCCGCTTCAGGAGGAGATCCTGACTGCCGCTGCGCAGTTGCTGCGTCCCGGCGGCGTGCTTGTGTATTCCACCTGTACCCTGAACCCGGCGGAGAACGAAGAGGTCTGCCGCCTGTTCCTGGAAAAGAATCCGGCCTTTTCATCCGCTGCGGATGACGCTTACCTTGCTTTGACCGACGGCGCGCCGTATAAGACCGTTATGCTGACGCCGCAAGGGGGAGACGGCTTTTTCTTCGCAAAATTTGTCAGGGCTGATCATAACTGAAAGGACGGGCGCAACGACGTTCCGCAGACGAAAAAAATGCAGGACATTGTATCCATGACGCTGGAAGAACTGACAACCGCTGTGGCGGCGCTCTCGCTTCCGAAATACCGCGCCTCGCAGATCTACCGCTGGCTTCACGTCAGGGGCGCTGTTTCATTTGATGAAATGACAGATCTGCCGATCTCTCTTCGCAGCGCCCTTCAGGAACATTTTGATATTCTATCCTGCTCTGTTGAAAAGAAATTGGTTTCCGCATACGATGATACGGTAAAGTATCTCTTCCGTCTGCATGACGGGGAGATCATTGAAAGCGTCGTCATGCATTATAAGTACGGATATACCGTTTGTGTTTCTTCGCAGGTCGGCTGCCGGATGGGCTGTTCATTCTGCGCTTCCACCCTGCAGGGGGTCGTGCGCGATCTGAGCGCCTCCGAGATCCTGGGACAGATCTATGCAGCGCAGCGAGATCTCGGTATCCGCATCTCCCATGTCGTTATGATGGGGATGGGGGAGCCGCTTGATAATTATGAAAACGTGCTCCGTTTTCTGGATCTTGTTTCCGATGAAAACGGCGTCAATATCAGCATGCGCCATATTTCCCTGTCGACTTGCGGGATCGTCGATAAGATCCGCTTGCTTGCCCAACGGCGGCTGCAGCTGACCCTGTCCGTTTCTCTTCACGCACCGAACGACACGCTCAGATCCTCCATGATGCCGGTCAACCGCAAATGGAATATCGACGCGCTTCTTTCCGCCTGCAGGGATTATACGGCGATCACATCCAGAAGGATCTCCTTTGAATATGCGCTTGTAAAAGATCGCAACGATTCCGCCGAGCAGGCGCTGGAGCTTGCCAAACGGCTGAAGGGGATGCTTTGCCATATCAATCTGATCCCGGTCAACGAGGTGAAAGAGACCGGCTGCAGACGCAGTGATGAGGCGAACGTCCGCGCGTTTGCAGATATCCTTGAAAAGAAAGGTTTTGCGGTGACGGTCCGCAGAAAGCTCGGCGCGGATATTGACGCTGCCTGCGGGCAGCTCAGACGCAGCCATATTGATCAATAACGTAAAATATCGGCTTTTGCCCGTTAAAGCGAAAGCGTTAGAAGGAGACAGCCGTATGGCGATTACATTCATTTATTCTTCACAAACGGACACCGGGAATGAGCGGCAGAACAACCAGGATTCCTGTAACGTTTTCTGCCTTGGTGACGACGCCTGTTTTGCCGTTGTCTGCGACGGGATGGGCGGCTATAACGGCGGGGAGATCGCCTCCAAAATTGCCGTGGATACCGTCAGCAAACGCGTGAGCGACGGCTGGCGAAACGGAATGACGCCGGATTCCGCTAAAAATCTGCTTCTGACGTCGATCTCCGCTGCGAACATTTTTGTTTATGACAAGGCCCATTCGTCTCCGGAGTTCGCCGGCATGGGTACCACGGTCATCGCCGCTCTGATCATCGGCGACCGGGTCGTGATCGCCCATGCGGGCGACAGCCGTGCGTATATCTGCGGCGCTACGCTGATCCGGATCACAAAGGACCATTCTTACGTGCAGGCGCTGCTGGACGCAGGGATCATCACCGGCAACGAAGCGGACCACCATCCGGACCGGCATGTGATCACAAAGGCGCTGGGCATCAACGAACATATCGACCTGACTTTTACTTCCACGCTTCTCAGGAAAAATGAAAAACTGCTGCTGTGTTCCGACGGCCTGACAAATTTCGTTTCCGAAGAAGTCATTTCCGATACGCTGAAACAGAATTCTCCCGCCGAGGCATGTGAAAAACTGATTTCCGCTGCGAACGCAAACGGCGGCGGCGACAACATCACGGCAGTCGTTGTCAGCTATCAGTGACGGGATCCTGAAGTTTCGGCAGAAAGGAGTAAGACGCGCATACAGACGGCGCATATGTAAACTGGCGCCGCGTCTGTGTGCGGAAAGTGAAAATGGAAAACAACTATCTGAAAAAAGTCATCGGCAACAGATATGAAATACAGGAGATCGTCGGGATCGGCGGTATGGCTGTCGTTTATAAAGCGTACGACCGGCAGGATGACCGGACCGTAGCCATCAAGATCCTGAAGGACGAATATCTCGCGAATGAAGAATTCCGGATGCGGTTCAAAAACGAATCGCAGGCGATCGCCATGCTGTCCCATCCGAATATTGTGAAGGTTTACGGCGTGAATTTCGGCATCAACCTGCAGTATATCGTTATGGAATATGTGGAAGGGATCACGCTGAAGGAATATATTGAACGTCAGCACGTCGTTGACCGCAAGGAAGCGCTGCATTTTATCATCCAGATCCTGCGGGCGCTCCAGCACGCGCACGATAAGGGCATCGTCCACCGGGACGTAAAGCCCCAGAATATCCTGCTGCTTCCGAATGCAACGATCAAGGTCACCGATTTCGGTATCGCCAGATTCAACCGGGCGGAGTCCAGAAACGTCGTGGAGAGCTCCGCGATCGGTTCCGTACACTATATCAGCCCTGAACAGGCGAGGGGCGAATACACGGACGGACGCTCGGATATCTATTCCGCCGGCGTTGTTCTGTACGAGATGCTCACCGGTAAGCTGCCGTTTGAGTCTGAAAACGATATCTCCGTTGCGATCATGCACGTCAGGGACGAAGCCGTTCGCCCCAGAGAGCTGAATCCGTCCATCCCGGAGGGGCTTGAGCAGATCACGCTGCGGGCGATGCAGAAGAACCCGGCTGACCGTTACCAATCGGCTGCGGAATTTCTTTCGGACCTTTACGCGATCAAAAAAGATCCGGACCTGACGTTCGACTACGACTATTTTATCGATAAGGACCCCACGAAATATGTTTCCGGCCTTCCGAAAGACGCCGACCTTATCGAAGCGGTAACGAGAGAGACCGATCCGGAAGTCCCGGATGAGCAGGATGACCCGGAGGAAGAGGATCTTGAAAAGAAAAACGTAACGATCCCGATCCTGATCGGCGTTGCCGTCGCACTGGTTCTGGCCGTTGCGCTGATCCTCGGCGTTGCATTCGCAAAGCCCCTGAAGGACCTTGTCGGTGAAAAAACCGGCGTCGTTACCGAGACGGAGGGAAAGAGTTTTTGGGAGAAGCTTGACATTTTCGGTCTGTTTTCCAATGATAAGATCGAGGTCCCCAATTTCCTGAATATGGATTATGAGGAGGCTTTGCAGCAGTACCCGAATTTGGCGATCGACAAGCCGCAGTACGTATATAATACGACCTATGAAGCAGGGCGCGTCTGTGAACAGGTGCCGGAGGCAGGGGCAAAGGTGCCGAAGGATACGGTGATCCGACTGACCGTCGCGTCCGTTGCGGAGATGGTATTGATCGAAGACCTGAAGGGTAAGGATAAGGACGATGCAAAAGAGATCCTGACCGCTAAGGGCCTGGTCGTCGAGCTCGTCCCGGTGCTGAACGCCAACGAAAAACAGAACAAGGTCGTTTTTACCCAGCCGAGCATGAATTCCTATGTGGAGCGCGGCGGGCACGTGACTGTCTTCTATGCGTCGGATGAAGCGTCCGAGGAAGGCGTCGAGGTCCCGAGCCTGATCGGTTACCAGCTATCCGTTGCGAAAACAAAGATCACGGCTGCGGGTTTCAAGGTCGGTTCGATCGAATACGATTCCAGCTCTGCTTCACAAAAAGACTATGTGATCCGGCAAAATCCTGCGGCAAGCGAGCTGCTTCCCGAGGGTTCCGAGATCAACCTTGTCATCGGGAACGGCGTTCCGCAGACCGGTTCCACTTCAGTCGGGATCCAGCTTCCGTCTGTCAGCGGTGAAAAAGGGACGCTGAAATCCTATCTGAACGGGAATCTTTATGAGACAAAATCCGGCGTTTCCCTTGACGGCAGTTCTCTTTCGTTCGGTTTTACCGGGACGGACGCAAATGCGAAGTTCCAGATCTATCTGGAGGGAACGCTTCTTTGCGAGGGCACGATCGATTTTACGGACGATCCGCCTTCGGTCTCCGCGCAGCGGTATTCTTATTCGCAGAAGGTCCGCCTGCCGGATGTGGTCGGAAAAGTACAGGATGATGCAAAGCATGAGCTCGGCAGCGCCGGTTTTTCAAACGTCGTTATAAAAAACCAGTACAGTTCTTCGGTCGAAAAGGGAGCGGTCATCTCTCAGTCTCCGGTAAGCAGCGATATCACGCAGTACTCCACGTCAACGGTCATCACGCTCACGGTCAGTCTCGGGCCGGAGACGTCGTCTGAAACGGAAGCTGCAACACAGCAGCCGGAAACGGAGCAGGGTTCCGCAGAGACGCCTACGGAAGCTACCACTGAGGAAATACAGGAATAAACGATATCAGCGCCGCCCTTTCCGGAAAACGCCGTTTTGCTGCGACGCCGGAAAACGGGCGGCACTTTGTATAGAGGTAGCATATGTCAGAAGGAAGGATCCTGCACGCCATCAGCGGGTTTTATTACGTCGAAACGCCCGAAGGCGTTCTGGAATGCAAGGCAAAGGGCGCGTTCCGGAAAGAAAAACTGACGCCGCTTGTGGGCGATCTCGTAACGGTCACGGCTTCGCGTGAAACGGGCAAAGCAGTAGTTTCCGGGATCAAAGAGCGTAAAAATTTTTTGCTGCGCCCGCCGGTCGCAAATCTTGACCGGCTGTTTATTGTCGTTTCGTCAGCAAGGCCCAAGCCGAATATTTATGTGCTTGACAAGCTGACGGCGATCTCTGTATTTCACGGTATCACGCCGATCCTGGTCTTTTCAAAAGCGGATCTCTCCGATACCGCAGCGTTACAGCACGTCTACCGAGAGGCGGGTTTTGAGGTCGTACAATGCAGCGCTGTGACGGGTGAAGGCATGGACAGGATCGCTTCTTTGGCCCAAACGGGCGTCAGCGCCTTTACGGGCAATTCCGGCGTCGGCAAATCGTCGCTCATAAATCTTCTGCACCCGGAACTCCGGCTGGAGACGAATGAGATCAGCGACAAACTCGGCCGAGGAAAGCATACCACCAGAAGCGTGCGGCTTTACCCGCATGAAGAGGGGTATCTGGCGGATACGCCCGGTTTTTCCTCTATCGATATGGAGCAGGACGGGGCAGAGATCCCGAAGGAGGCGCTTTGGGAATGTTTTCCGGAGTTCCGTGAATATGCGCTCAGCTGCCGTTTCTATCCGTCCTGTACGCACGTTTGCGATAAAGGATGCGCCGTTTTGCAGGCGCTCGGCAGCGGCATGATCGACCGCGGACGGCACGAGAGTTATTCGAAAATGTATCAGGAATTAAAAAGCATGAAGCCGCGTTACTGATGTTCACGTTTTTTTGCGGCTGGCGTATAATACTGCGAGGTAAAATCATAAACTGTTTTGCCCGGAGAATGTCGGCTGACAGGTTCCGGAACGAAAGGGCCGTTTGTGCCCCGCAGTAGGAGTGATGCTTTTTGAAACGAAGGAATTTGCCGAAGGGACTCGCGGTCGCGGCTTTTGGGATCGGATTGTTCCTTTCCTGCTGTTTCCCGACGAAATTTGTGGTGATCACTCTCGCAGTTCTGCTTGTTGCCGCCGGTGTTCTGATCATCAAAGCGTGACAGGGAGTGTGGCTATGCGCGTGATCGTCTGGACCAGTCCGAAATTTCTGAAACCGTTGTTGCGGTTGCTGTGCAAATAAAAATGAATTGAAAGAGAATCAGGCCAATGTATAATAAGCTTTTGGCGTTGCCGTCTCTGGAAAACACCAGAGATCTCGGCGGTATGAAAACTGCGGACGGAAAAACGGTCAAAGCTCACCGCCTCATTCGAAGCGGTGAGCTCAGCCGTGCGTCGGATGCGGATCTTGCAGTGCTTTCAAAGGTGTACGGGGTCGGTACCGTCGTCGATCTGCGTACGCCGGCGGAGATCCTGCAGGCGCCGGACAAGCCGGTCCCCGGTGCAAGGCAGGTGTATCTGTCCTTGCTGGACGAGAGCTTTTTCGGGATCGCCAGAGATGAATACTCCGTGGAGGCATGGATGAATATGTTCCGGGATACGGACCGCGCCCCCGAAGATGTTTTTGAAGAAATGTATCTCAAGCTATTGTTCGACGATTATGCTGCGCCCGTCTTCCGTTCCTTTTTTGACGTTTTGCTTTCACAGAAAGAAGGCGCCGTACTTTGGCACTGTTCAGCGGGCAAGGACCGCGTGGGAGTGACCAGCGCCGTATTGGAGCTCTGTCTCGGGGTGGATGAGGAGACTGTTCTGGAGGATTATCTTCTGACCGGCGTGTTTACCGGGGACGTCTGCCGGGCGCTGCTGCAAACCTTTGCGGCTTTTGCGGACCCGAGGCAGCTTTCAGCGATGGAGGTGCTGCTCAGTGTTAAGCCCCGATATCTCCGCCGGCTGATCGACGGGATGAAAAACCGGTATGGCGGCGCGAAGGAATTTGTTATCGGCAGGTTCGGCGTTACACCGGACGAGCTGCAGGAGCTTCGGCTTATGTATCTTGAATAAAAAAGAGCAAATGGAGTTTTCGATGAAAAATCAAGAGATCAATATCAGGGATCCGTTTATTCTGTGCGAAAACGGAAATTACTATCTCTACGGGACGCGCGCAGAGAATTTTGGGATCGGGACCGGCGGTTTTGACGTTTATGTCGGGAATGATCTTGAAAACTGGAGCGCACCTGTCCCGATCTTCGATTCCGCGGCGTTCGGGTTAAACAGGTCGTCAAACTGGGCGCCGGAGATCCACAAATATAAGGGGAAGTATTATGTTTTCGCAACCTTTGAACAGCCCAACGGTTTTCGCGGGACCTATTCATTGGTCGCCGATGCGCCCACGGGGCCTTTCCGCCCGTTAAGTACGGCGGCGCTTACGCCGGAGGAATGGTGGAGCCTGGACGGCACCCTGTTTGTGGATGAAGAGGGGCGTCCGTATCTTGTTTTCTGCCATGAACACGTTCAGATCATGAACGGCACCGTCTGCACAGTCCCGCTGACTGACGATCTTTCTTCTGCGGCGGGCGCCCCCGTTTATCTGTTCTCTGGCGACGACGCATTCGGCGCAAAACCCGAACCCGGCGGACGTTTTGTGACCGACGGGCCGTTTCTTTACCGCGGTCTGAACGCTCGCCTTTATATGATCTGGTCTACTATTATCAATAATAGTTATTATCAGTGTCTTGCTTTGTCCGAAAGCGGCAAGGTGACGGGCCCGTGGCGGCAGACAGAGCCTCTGTTTACCCAGGACGGCGGCCACGGGATGATCTTTCGCGATCTGAACGGGGACCTTCGTTTAACGCTCCACAGTCCCAACAGGTCGTTATATGAACGGCCGGTTTTCTTCCGGCTGGAAGATACGGGCAAATCTTTGCTGGTACGGTAAAAGAAAGCCCGGTCATAAAAGACCGGGTTCGGATTTCAGCATATTTGTCAGCGCGCGCATCTGTTCGATCTCCAGTTTTTTGCTTTCGGTCAGCAGCGCGTCGCTTTTTGTTCTTGAGAACGTTTGAATGGGAAGGCCCTCCAACTGCAAATAATACTTTGCGTTAACAGGGTACCATTGGTATTCGATCACGGATAGAAAACCCAGTACCGTCTGCAGGCGTTCGGCTTTTTCAGCCTCAGTTCGGTAGCAGCGGCAAAGCGCCGTATACAGTTCCGGATGGAAATTCGCCATCACGCCGGAATACCCGGCGCAGCCCATTTTTAAGGATCGCAGCAACGTTGCTGCGTTTGCGTTGTAGATCTTCAGTCCTGTATTTTCGGCAGCGGCAAGTTTTTCCTTTATGAGCGGAAGGCTGCAGCAGGTGTCTTTGATAAACGCGAACCTGCCGCTTCGGGCGATATTGCCGATCACATACGGCGTGAGGACCCTTTTATAAGGATAGGGACATTCATAGATCCCGAGCGGTATGGGATCCAGCGCGTCGGCGGCTTTAAGCAGCCGTTCCAGAAAAACGTCGTCCGGTTCCGTTTCCGCGGCCAGACGGTTTGAGATAAACACATAAGCGTCTACGCCGCAGTCCGCAAACCGTTTTGCCTCATCGAGCTGTTTTTTTATATCGTTTTCGACATTTCCGGAGGCGACGATGCATACATCTTTCGGTTTATGCGCCATAATAAAGCGCAGCAGCTGCAGCCGCTCTTCAAAAGACAGAAAAAAGATCTCGCTGGATTGGCAGATGGCGAATATGCCGTCGACGCCGCGCTGCGTATACCACTGCAGCAGGGCTTCTACGGCGGGATAATCGATACGGTTATCGGATGTAAAAGGCGTAAGCATGGTCGGAAACACGCCGTCGGGAATTCTATTTGTCATATGTGTACCTCCGTTTTTTTTAGAAAGGGGAAAACTGATGGGCAGGTTTTCGGGGATCCTGCTTGCGTCCGATTACGACGGTACGCTTGCGGATGATCATGGGCAGATCGTGTGCCGCAACCGGCAGGCGCTTGCCGGTTTTATTGCAGACGGCGGGCTGTTTACCGTATGCACCGGGCGTACAAAACAGGGCTTTCACGCGTATGATCCGCGATTGATGAACGCTCCCGTGCTGCTTGCAAACGGTATCATGGCGTACCGATACGATCTTCGGCAAACGGTTTTTTGCGACGGGATCCCCGTCCCGGACGCACGGTTGGTGATCGGAAAACTGATGCAGGCTTTTCCGGATATCTGTATAGAAGCCTATACCGACGCCTTTGAGAGCTTTGCCGTCCGGCTCAACGATCGGTCGAAACGGCATTTTGAGGCGCAGTCCATCGTCTGGCGGGATATCCTTTCGCCGCAGGCGATCGAACGTCCCTGTGTCAAAATCATGCTCAGCTGCGGCAGAGAGACCGGCGCCGCCGTACAGCGGTTCCTCGACAGGGAGATCCCTCGGGAAATCAAATATATCCCTTCGGACGGGGATTTTGTGGAACTGATCAACGTTGTTTCCGACAAAGGGAAAGGGCTTTTGAAGCTGGCTTCCATGCTCGGCGTCAGGGAAGAAAACGTTTTTGCGATCGGCGACGGCGAAAATGATCTGGATATGCTAAGGGCAGTCAAAACCGCATTCGTGCCTGCCAACGGCTGCGAAAAAGCAAAAGCGGCTGCGGCAGTGGAAGTGTGCTCCAATAACGACGGCGCGATCGCCGACGCGATCACGTGGATCTCGACCCGGTATTGAAGACGTCCGGGATCAGAACGGGAATCCGTTTTGCCGGCGTATCTCGTCGCACATTTCCCGGACTGTACAGGCTGTATGTTCTGCAAAGGAGCGGGAAGGGTGGTTCCCTTTTTCCACGCAGTCCCTGAAATATGCGGCTTCAGCGGCCATGACATCTTTTCGCGGGATCTCAAACGGGACGAGCGTTTTTGTTTCCGTTTTCGTCATAAGTTCGATCCCGGTCAGCTGTGAGACCGACGCGATGCGGATCGTGCCCAGGTCCCCGAGGATCTCCGATGGAGAAAAGCTTTGTGCGACCTTGGAGTAGGTCAGCGTCACCGTCATATCTTTATAGTGAAGCAGTGCGCTTCCGGCGGCGTCGGCGCCGTTTTCAAGAAATACGGCGCTGCTTTGGATCCTTTCCGGCTGCCCGAAAAGGGCGGCGGCAAGATACAGGTTATATACGCCGATATCCATCAGGCATCCGGTCTCAAATTCCGGGTTGAAGATGTTCGGGTTTTCGCCTTTCAGATATGCCGGATACTTTGATGAGAGCTGACAGAAATCGATCGTTGCGCTGCGGATCCTGCCGATCTCTTTCAGAGCGTTATTAAGCACTGAAAATGCCGGCGTATGGATGGACATGATCGCCTCCGCATAAATAATGCCTCTTTTGGCTGCAAGTTCCGACAGTTTCATGTACTGGATCAGAGTTGTGGTCGCCGGTTTTTCGCAAAGAACGTGTTTACCGAAGTTGAGAAGCACAACGCTCTGCCGGACGTGGAGCGCATTCGGACTCGCGATATAAACGGCGTCGATCTCAGGATCTGATGCCAAGGCTGTCAGATCGTTATACTGTTTTTTCGCGTGGTATTTTTGCCTGAAAGCCTCTCCGCGTTCTGGATCACGGGAATAAACTGCATAAAGCTCGATCCCCGGGACAGACGCCGCGGCGTTCAGAAAGTGTTCGCAGATCCCCGATGTGCCGATGGATGCAAGTCTCATCAGATGCGCCTCCGTTTTTTTTCATTATAGCATAAAAATCCGCAGATTTGAACAATTAGTTATGGACTTTTTTAAAAAAATATTGTAAAATGCTATTTGAGGTGGGAGATACATGATTCGCGTGATTCCGTATGAAGAACGGTACCGGGAAAAGGTCCGTCTTCTTTGTCTTGAAAACGCCGGCTGCACGGACGCCGATGAAACCGCGCGTGCGATCTGTTTGATGATAAACTGCGACTGTTATCTTGATGAGACGCCGGAGGCCTGCTTTGTCGCCGTGGAGGATGACGATTCCCTGATCGGGTATATTCTATGCTGTCCGGATTATGACCGGTACGAAGATGCTTTTACGCAGACGTATCTTCCGAAAGCAGCCGCTGTCAGCGCAAGGTGTTATGTCGATACGCGTTTCCTGACGTTTCGTTTCCGGATGTTCCGGGAGATCTGCCGGGCGCATTTCTTTACATGCGTGCGTAAGGATTCCAGAGGTATCGGCGCAGGGGAGCTGCTGCTGAAAACGTTATTGAATTATCTGAAATATCAGCGTGTTCCGGGGATTATGCTGGTTTGTGACCCTGAAAATGAACGCGCACTTGCCTTTTTTGAAAAGCACGGGTTTGTAAAACAGATGACGACCCGGTTCGGCGTCGCTATGCTGTTGCGTATCCGGCTTCCGGAAACCGGATACGAACAGCAGACTTCTGAAAACTGATCATTGACCGAAGGAGAATGCCTGCCGTTTTTTGCGGCGGTCTGAAAACGATAAATGTTTACGGAAAAACAACAGGAACAGATCCTTGACCTTATGCGTGACTGCGGCCGTCTGATGCTGACTGCGCACGGAATGTCGACCGTTGACGCAGAGGTCCATTTTAAACCGGGCGCCGGCAATTTCGTGACGGACTATGACCTTGCTGTCCAGACAAAGCTGATCGAGGGGCTTTCGGTTATCGTTCCCGGCGCGCGTTTCTTTGCGGAGGAAAAGGAGAATTCCCCTGCGCTGTTGAAGGATGCTTACTGTTTCATTATCGACCCGATCGACGGGACGACAAATTTTATGCATGATATGAAGGCGTCCGTCATCAGCGTCGCGCTGTTTTATGATGAGCGTCCGGTATTCGGGGCGGTGTACGATCCCTACGGCGGGGAGCTTTTCCACGCGGTAGCCGGAAAAGGCGCCTGGTGCAACGGGCAGCCGATCCGTGTGTCCGATCGGCCGATGGAAGAGGCGCTGGTGGAATTTGGTTCATCGCCCTATGACAGGCAGGTCCTTGCCAAACGGTCTTTTGCGATCGCGGCTGCGCTGTTTGATAAATGCGTGGATATCCGCCGCAGCGGTTCGGCGGCTCTGGATCTTTGTTTTATAGCAGCGGGAAGAGCGGAGATCTTTTTTGAGGCGCGGCTGAGTCCCTGGGATTATGCCGCAGGCCTTATCATTGTGAACGAGGCCGGAGGCAAACTGACGACCTTCTCCGGCGAACCGGTCAGCCTGTCGGCGCCGTCGGAGGTGTTATGTACCAGCGCGGCGCTGTATCAGGCGGTAAAATGTGAAATCGAAGCGGTGCTTCGTCAATAAAAATTCAAATCAGACTTTAAGGAGGACTGTTTTATGGCAACAAACATTCTTGACCGTTTCAAGGAGACGATCGAAGAGAAGATCACGAGCGCATCCGACAAGAAGATCAAAGTCGGCATCATCGGTACCGGCTGGATCGCCGAGGCGCATGTGGCGAATTACCTCAAGTGCGACGACGTGGAGATCGTGGCTGCCGCGGACCTTGTGCCCGGAAAAGCGGAGAAGTTCTGCAAAGACAATGGCATCGAGGGCGTGCGCCTTTATCCCGACCACAAGTCCATGATCGACGCCGAAGAACTGGATGCGGTAAGCGTTTGTACCTATAACCGTACGCACGCCGAATGTACCATCTATGCGTTGCAGCACGGCGTAAACGTCCTGCTTGAAAAACCCATGTGTGTGACGCTTGAAGAGGCGGTCGAGATCTGTAAAGCCGAAAAAGCGAGCGGAAAGATCCTTTCCATCGGTTTCCAGCCCCGCTTTGACGCGAACATGAAAATGCTGAAAAAGGTCGTGCAGTCCGGAGAACTGGGTGATATTTATTACATTCAGACCGGCGGCGGCAGACGGCGCGGCATTCCCACGCCTTACGGTACCAGCTTTATCGATGAAAAGACTGCTGGTCTCGGCGCGCTTGCCGATATCGGCTGCTATTCCCTTGATATGGTGCTCAACGCGATCGGCTATCCCAAGCCTCTGACCGTCAGCGGTTATACCTCCGATTTCTTCGGCAAGGATCCCGCTTACTTTGAGAGCCATCCCGAATATGCCGACGTGTTCAGTGTGGATGATTTTGCCGCTGCGTTCATCCGGCTTGAAGGCGGTATCGTTCTTGACTTCCGTATCTCCTGGGCAATGAACCTCGACACGCCCGGCGATACTATCATCCTCGGCAAGAAGGGCGGCCTGCGCATCCCCTCCACCGAATGCTGGAACGGCAGCATCGGCGGCCCGTTGAAGATCTACAAGACGATCGCCGGCGAAGAGGTCGAAACCGAGATCCCGGAGAAGGACGACGGTGTGGATAATTTCTATAAAAAGATCCGCCTGTTTGTGGACGCCGTGAAAGAAGGCGGCGCCGCGCCCGTGCCCTCTTCTCAGATCCTTTACAACCAGGCGATCATCGACGGCATCGCCAAGTCCGCCCGGCTCGGCAGAGAGATCGCGATCGAGATCCCCGAAGTATGATCAAAAGCTATCTTCCTCTCGGACAGATCGTTTCCACCCATGGGGTGCGCGGCGAAATGCGCGTGCACCCCTGGTGTGATTCTCCGGCGTTTGCAAAGCATTTCAAGACGCTGTATTTCGGCAAAAACGGGGAGGATCCGGTCAAAGTCGTATCCGCCCGTGTACATAAAAATATGATCCTGCTTACGCTTCAGGACGTCGATTCTGTTGAAGCGGCACTGTCGTTGAAAAATAAGATGCTCTATTTTCGCAGAGCGGACGTCCGGCTGCCGGACAACACTTGGTTTATCGAAGAGCTTCTGGAATGCGCCGTTTATGACGCCGATGTGCCGGATAAGCGTTACGGGACCCTCACGGACGTCATGTCCACGGGGGCGAACGACGTGTGGACCGTGACGGACGAAGCAGGCAGGGAATATCTGCTGCCCGTTATTCCGGACGTGGTGATCAAAACGGATGTCGCGGAGGGCCGCATTCTGATCCGGCCGCTGAAAGGGATATTTGACGATGCGGATTGATATTCTGACTTTATTCCCCGATATGTGCCGCGCTGTTTTTTCCGAGAGTATTCTCGGGCGCGCGGTCGAAAAGGGCGCGATTACGGTCAATGCCGTCAATATCCGCGATTACACGCTCGATAAGCATAACCGCGTGGATGATTCTCCTTACGGCGGCGGCATGGGGATGCTCATGCAGGCGCAGCCGATTTTTGACTGTTACCGTGCCATCGAAGCCGAAGCCGAAACCAGACCGTTCGTCGTCTATCTTTCGCCGCAGGGAGAGGTCCTGACGCAGAAAAAAGCAAAAACGCTGAGTGAAAAAGCGCATCTCGTTCTGCTCTGCGGGCATTATGAGGGCGTTGATGAACGGGTGTTGGAGGAGATCGTGGATGAAGAGATCTCCATCGGCGACTATGTGCTCACCGGCGGGGAGCTGCCTGCGCTGGTATTGACCGACTGTATCGCCCGTATGCTGCCCGGCGTTTTGCCGAATGAAGAAGCGTACTCGGAAGAGAGCCACTTTTCCGGCTTGCTGGAATATCCGCAGTACACGAAACCTGCGGTTTGGAACGACAGGGAAGTGCCTGAAGTGCTTCTGTCCGGTCATCACGCAAATATTGATAAATGGCGCAGAGAACAATCGATCCTTCGCACGGCACGTCGTCGGCCTGATCTTCTGGAAAAGGCCGAACTGACGGAAAAAGAACGGGAATGGCTTCGGCAGACCCTGGAAAAATGCGGGCACGGTGCAGACGGAGCGGACAAATAATCTTATGTTAAAACAACGTATTATCAAATCAATTTCCATCCTGCTGGGCGCTGCCCTTGCACTCTCTCTGACTGTCTTCCCATCTTTTGCCGCCGTCATTTTCGGTGATGCAAACGGCGACGGTGCGGTGATGGCGGATGATGCAAGGATCATATTGCGTGCCTCCGTCGGATTGGATACGCCCACCGCCGATAAACGCACGATGGACGTGGACGGCAACGGAGAGATCGGCGCCGAAGACGCGCGTCTTGTGCTGCGGTATTCGGTCGGGCTTGAAACCGTTTTTCCTGCCGAACCGCCGATCCTACAGCTTGAAGTCGGCGCGTCATCCGCACTGTTATATGACGTTCAGGCTGAAAAGACCGTATTTGCCAAAAACACTGCGCGTACCACTGCGCCCGCAAGCATTACAAAGCTTCTGACCGCGCTGACCGCCCTGGAGTATTGTTCTGAAGATACGGTCATGACCGTAGGCAATGAGATCGACCTGATCGGAGAGGACAGTTCCGTTTGCTATGTGCGCAAAGGCTGGCGTGCTTCTCTGAAAACGATTCTTTCCGGTATGCTGACCGCCAGCGGCAACGACGCGGCGTACACCGTTGCTGTCAACGTCATGCGAAAAGGACATACTTACCTGTCTGATCGGGATGCGGTCAACGCTTTTGTTGAAAAAATGAATCTGAAAGCAAAGGAACTCGGCATGACGCACAGCCGGTTTGTAAACCCGGACGGCTATGACGCCGCCGGCCAGTACACGACGGCTGAGGATATTCTGCTGCTTGCAATAGCTGCGTCAAATAATCCGACCGTTATGCGCATCTGCGGGACCTACCGTCTGACGGCGTATCTTGCAAACGGTACGGACTTGACCTTTTACAATACAAACCGTCTTCTGAATCCGAAGGATAAGTATTATTCTCCGCTTGTAAACGGTCTGAAAACCGGCAGCACGCCCGACGCGGGGCTTTGTATTACGGTTACGTTTTCAAAAAACGGACGGCAATATATTGCAGTCGTTTTAGGCGCCGCTACTGACGACGCACGCTATACTTCGGTGCACACAATGATGAATGCGGTCGGATAACGGCGTTTTCTTTGGTCTAATTGTAAAAAACTACTGAAAAATTATAGTGAATATGCACAATTCAAAAAGAGAAAAAATCGGCTCTTTTAGTTTACCAAACGAAATTTGTTTTTCCGAAATTCTTTTGATTGACGGACAAATTCTTTGTGCTATAATATAGTAAAGAAATAAGGGTTCCGGAAGGAGAAGCTATATTATGGTCGTTAAGGAAATCACGGTTCAGAATCAAGTGGGCTTACATGCACGTCCCGCTACGTTCTTTATTCAGAAGGCAAATGAGTTCCGCTCCTCCATCTGGGTGGAAAAAGAAGAGCGCAGAGCTAATGCAAAAAGCCTGTTGGGCGTTCTTTCCCTTGGCATCACCGGCGGTACGGACATCAGCATCATTGCGGACGGGCAGGATGAGAACGAAGCTGTGGAAGCGCTTTCCAAGCTTGTGATCTCCGGCTTTGCCGAATAATCATTCAGACTTGCGGCGTACCGGTTTATCATCCGGTACGCTTTTTGTATTTCTCATGAAAATTGAGGAATTGCGTAAAAAAGCCATGGCGCTGCCGGAGCAGCCAGGTGTATATCTGATGAAGAACGCTGCCGGCGAGATCATTTATATCGGCAAGGCAAAGGTGCTGAAAAACCGCGTCAGCCAGTATTTCGGTTCTCAAAACAATCATACGCGTAAAGTCCGACGCATGGTGCAGAACGTCAGTGATTTTGATTATGTGATCGTCGGCTCGGAATTTGAGGCGCTGGTATTGGAGTGCAGCCTGATCAAGCAGCACATGCCGAAATATAATATCCTTCTCAGAGACGACAAGGGGTACCATTATATCAAGGTGACAAACGACAGCTGGAAAATGCTGTACGACGTCAAACAAAAGGCGGATGACGGCGCGAAATACTACGGTCCTTACACTTCTTCCGATGCCGTCGGGAACGCTGTACGCCAGGCGCTCGATATCTTTATGCTGCCGCACTGCCAGAAGCAGTTCCCGCGGGACGCCAGCCGCCATGCGCGCCCTTGTCTTAACTATTATATCAAGCTCTGCGCAGGCGCATGCTGCAAGGGCGTGACCCGTGAGGATCACAACGCCAGCGTTGAGGACGCCGTTCAGTTCGTTCTTGGCGGTAAAAATATGATGTTACGCACCTTGCGTGCCGAAATGAATGAAGCAAGCGAAGCATTGGATTATGAGCGCGCCGCAAAGCTTCGCGACCGGATCCGTGCCATTGAACGCGTCTCCCAGCGGCAGTATATGGTGGCGACCAAGTATAAAAATCAGGATGTGTTCGGCGTCGCGTCCATGAATACCCGCTCCGCCGTCTGCGTTCTGCGTTTCCGTGAAGGGGATCTGATCGATACGCAGACCACTGTGGTCGAACGTATTGAAAACCCGGCGGAGGAGTACGCCGAAATGCTTGCTTCGTTTTATCAGGCGGACAGCGACTGGCCGGACCGCATTACTTTGGATACCCAACCGGAGCAGTCATTGTTTTTGGAACAGTCTTTTTCGGAAATGGCTGGCAAAAAGGTCACGCTTTACGTCCCGAAAGCAGGGGAGAGCAAAACACTGCTTGCCGTCGCTGGGAAAAATGCTTCGGAAAAGCTTGCACGAGTGCTTTCTTCCAATAATAAAAACAGCGCCGCCCTCTATGAGCTGCAGGAAGCGCTGGGGCTGGAACGATTGCCGCTTTATATCGAGGCTTACGATATCTCCAATACGGCCGGTCAGGAAAACGTGTGCGGCATGGTCGTTTTCCGTAACGGGCGGCCGCTCAAGCGCTGCTATAAACGGTTTCAGATCAGATCGTTTGAGGGACAGGACGATTACCGATCGCTTGCCGAAGTCATGGAGCGCCGTATCCGGGAATATCGGGAGATCCCTGAGAAAACAGAAGAAGGGTTCGGACGCAAACCGGACCTGATTTTGCTGGACGGCGGGATCGGACAGGTGAACGCGGTAAAACCGATCCTTGAACGATACAATTTTGACGTACCGCTTTTTGGTATGGTCAAAGACGGCAAACACCGTACCCGCGCCATTGCTTACGGCGGCGGAGAGATCAGTATTCAGGACAAGCGCAGCGTATTTACGCTGATTGCCGAGATCCAGGAGGAGGTCCACCGGTTTGCGATCGGTTATCATAAAACCCTGAAAAAAAAGCATACGCTTATCAATTCGCTTACCGGGATACCCGGGATCGGAGAAAAGCGCGCAAAGCTTCTGCTTGAACGATTTTTGACGCTTGACGCCCTGAGGCAGGCGCAGCCGGATGAGCTGGCAAGTGTTTCGGGAATGACTGCACAGGCGGCACAGAATGTATATGCGTTTTTCCACGGGGATGAAAGTATGTCCTGAAAACATCGGCGGCAAATCACTTATTTTTCTTATAAATAGTTAAAATAAGTGTTGACAAAACAAGGGGTCATGTGGGATAATATAAAAGATATATCCTGTCAATTTATGTCGGCAAGAACCGGGATATGAGATCGGACGCCTTTGTTTATCGGCATGAGTCCTTCCGGCAGCGAAAGGAGATAACCATGCGTATCATTTCCGGCAGCGCCCGCGGCAGACGATTGGAGTCGCCCGAGGGGCTGCAGGTCCGTCCGACGACCGATAGAGTCAAAGAGGCGATGTTCAGTATCCTTCGGTTTGACCTGGAAGGGACGCGCGTGCTCGATCTGTTTTCCGGCAGCGGGCAATTGGGGCTTGAAGCTCTCAGCCGCGGCGCAAAAAACGCCGTTTTCGTCGATAGTGACCGAAGGAGCCTTGCAATAACAAAAAAGAATATTGCACTTGCGGGGTTTGAGGATGTTTCCACCCTTGTCCATGCAGATGCGCTGCAGTTTCTTCAAAATGCTTCGCAAACCTTTGACGTTGTGTTGATGGACCCTCCCTACGATAAGGGCCTTTGTGCAGCGGCGGCAGAGCTTTTACCGCGGCTGCTTCATCCGGGATCGGTCGTCATATGTGAAACGCATGAATCGGAAGTGCTGCCTGCATCGATCGGTCCGCTTGACCGGCCGAAAACCTACCGGTATTCGGCGACAAAACTTACGGTATATCGTTCCGGCGGGGAAACCGGATAAAATGAGGTGATGGCTGTGGCGGTCGCGATCTGCCCGGGAAGCTTTGACCCGATCACGATCGGGCATGTGGACATTGTGGGCAGAGCATCCAAGATGTTTGATAAAGTGATCATGCTGACGATGGTCAACAGAAAAAAAGTCAGTTTGTTTACGCCTGAGGAGCGCGTGGATTTTATGCGGCGCGCAACCGCAAAATTTCCGAACGTGGAAGTCGATTTCTTTGACGGCCTGCTTGCGGACTATGCAAAGGAGAAGGGCGCTATCGCTATTGTCAAAGGCCTGCGCGCACTGTCTGATTTCGATGATGAATTCAAGCAGGCGTTGGCGAATAAAAAAATCGCGCCGGGCGTGGAAACGGTCTTTCTTGTCACCAGCGCGGAGCATATGTTTTTAAGTTCCAGTGTCGTCAAGGAGATCGGGTCCTTCGGCGGAGATATCGGTGGGTTTGTCCCGCCGGAAATCAAAGAGGATATAATTAAACTTATAAGAGAAAGGTGTACGCAATGAAAGTTGACGATTTACTTGCCCAGATGGAAGATTTGATCGAAGAAGGGAAACCTTCGCTTGTCGGCGGCGGAAAGATCAAGGTCGATGCAGATGCGATGCGCTCGATCATTGCCGATATCAAAGTCAATATGCCGGATGAAGTGATCCAGGCGAGAAAGATCGCTGCGGAGCGCAAGGTGATCCTTTCTGCTGCATCTGATGCTGCTGAGCTGAAGATCAAGCAGGCGGAGATCCAGGCAAGAAAGCTTGTCGAAGAAAATGAGATCACCAAAAATGCGGAGCTGAATGCCGCTGAGATCATCAACGAAGCAAAGCGGCAGGCCGCCGAGCTGATCGAAAAGGCAAAGGCGAATTCCAACGAGATCATTACGAACGCACAGAACTGGGCGCAGGAGCTGCGTTCCAGCGCCAGCATGTTTGTCGATACGATCATGAACGAGAGCGACGAGATCCTTGCCACCAGTATTGAGGAGTTCTCGAAGAGCCTGAACAAGGTCCGCATTGCCTCTCAGCAGTTGAAATCCGCGACTGCGAAAAACCCCGGCAACTGATCCGGTAATAGCGAACAGACGCCTCGCATAAAAATCATGCGAGGTGTTTTTATGGTTGTCATATCGTTCCGTTCTCCTCGCTTTTACCTGACAGGCCTTCTGGCAAGCGCCGGGATCGTTTTTATCGTCATTCTTCTCGTGCAGATCTCCGCTTGTACGCGTCCGGTGTCGTCGGCGGCACCGGAGGAGTCTTTTATCGAAAGGCACCGTTCGTTCCTTAAGTCTTACGGATGGGAGATCGAAGGGGATATGCCGGTCGAAAAGACGCAGGTCACGGTTCCTGCCGTATTTGACAGAACGTATGAAGAATACAATGCGCTGCAGTTATCGCAGGGATTTGACCTGACCCCCTATCGGGGAAAACAGGTCGATAAGTTCGTGTACAGGATCGGGAATTATCCCGGTGTGACAGACGGCAGCGTACAGGCGACATTGCTTGTCTTTCACGGAAACGTGATCGCCGGGGATATTTGCAGCGTACGGCTTGACGGTTTTATGCACGGCTTTCGGAAAACGGAGCATTTTAATAATTGAGAATAAAAGGATACGCTGCTTCTGCGCTCTAAATAATGGAAAAATGCAGGCTTGACAGGTTTTTGTCCGCACAACTGAATATTACAAGGACTGACGCAAAAAAAATGCTTCGGCGGGAAAACGTATGTGTTGACGGCGTCCGGATGTCAGACGCCGGTTTTCTGTTTGATCCGAACGTCAGTACGGTGACGGTCGGCGGGGAAACGGTCGAATACAGAGAGCATCTATATATTATGATGAACAAACCCGAAGGCGTCATCTCTGCTTCTGACGGCGGCAGCCGGCAAGAGAAAACGGTCGTGGATCTTGTACCTGCATGCTGGCGGCGCCCCGGGCTTTTTCCTGCCGGCAGGCTTGATAAGGATACGACCGGATTTGTTCTGATCACCGACGACGGCGCATTTGCCCACAGGATCCTTTCTCCTGTAAAACATGTGCCGAAAACATATCACGTCTGGCTGCGGGATCCCGTGCCGGCGTCTGTTCCGACACTTTTTGCCGCCGGTCTTACGCTGGACGGTGAACGTTTGCAGGCTGCATCGTTGAGGCGTTTGTCTTCCGATGCGCTGATTTATGAGATCGTTCTGACGCAGGGAAAATATCATCAGATCAAGCGTATGTTTGCTTCTGTCGGTAATGCGGTAATAAAACTTGACCGGGTAGCGATCGGTGACGTTTTGCTTGATCCCACGCTTTTGCCCGGTGAATGCCGGCTTATGAGGGACTATGAAGTTCTGTCTTTGATAAAAGCCTGACCGTAGTTTTTCCTTTTTCTTCTGCCAATAAAATCCGCTGACACGGCGGTTTTTTTTGTTCTTGAACAGTGTTGCATAAAAAAAAAGAAAAAAATTTGTAAGTTTTTTCTAAAAACACTTGCAATTTGCTTAAAAACTGAGTAGAATATAACTGTTATCTTTTGTTATTTTGTATAGGTATTGTGGCAGCTTCTATCAGGAAAGGAAAGGATCATATGTCAAACAGACTGTTTCAAAGCATCATTCATCAGATGAAGGAAACTCTTGGAAGAACGATCGGCGTTGTGGATGAGAGCGGTACGGTGGTTGCAAGCACGGAGCTGACAACGATCGGCGAAGTGATCGGCACACGGATCGCCGATGTGTTTGCTGTCAATGCAAGCGTTGCCTTGGATGGTTGTACCTATCGCGCTTTCGGTTCCCCGATGCAGCCGGAATTTGCCGTCTACGTCGAAGGAACGGACGGACTGGCGGACAAGTATGCAGGGATCCTTGCGATCTCGCTTGCCAATATCAAGCAGTATTATGATGAAAAATATGATAAGAGCAATTTTATCAAAAACGTCATGCTTGACAACATTCTGCCCGGGGATATTTACCTGAAAGGACGGGAACTGCATTTTAATAACGACGCCGTGCGCGTTGTCTTTTTGGTCCGTTTGTCCCAGCCCTGTGAGATCAGTGTATTCGATACGATCTCTTCTCTGTTTCCGGATAAATCAAAAGATTTTGTCGTCAATATCAATGAGACGGATATAGCCATTATCAAGGATATCGCGCCGACGATCGAGGTCAAGGATCTTGAAAAACTCGCGCGCAGCGTGATAGATTCTTTGGAATCGGAATCTGCCGGTTTTGCGATCGTAGGTATCGGTACGCAGGTGAAGGGTATCAAGGACCTGGCAAAGTCGTTCAAGGAAGCGCAGGTCGCTTTGGAGGTCGGCAAGGTGTTCGATACCGAAAAAGTGATCGTCAGCTATGAAAACCTCGGTATAGCGCGGCTCATTTATCAGCTTCCCTCAAAACTCTGTGAAATGTTCCTGCGTGAAGTGTTCAAGCGCGGCTCTATTGAATCCCTGGACCATGAGACGCTGTTTACGATCCAAAAGTTCTTTGAAAATAATCTGAATGTTTCCGAAACTTCCAGAAAGCTGTTTGTACATCGCAATACGCTTGTTTACCGGCTTGAAAAGATCCGGAAACTTACAGGCCTCGATCTGCGGGAGTTCGATGACGCCATCGTTTTCAAAGTAGCATTGATGGTCAAGAAGTATCTGGATTCTTCCCCGATCAAATACTGATGACCGTTATTTTCGCTGATCCTGATATTTAAACGAGCAGAGAACGGATCTTTTGCCCTGCGGGGTGAAAGATCCGTTGGAATCGTAAGGAGAAAAAACTTAAGTTCAATTTAAGCGAAAAACGGTATACTGAGTCCCGTACATATCGTTTTTTGCAAAAATTGCGGATTTTTGTTCGATAAGGGACATGTATTTTCATCCCTTAGGCAAAAAACAGAAAAGGAAATGCAGTTATGATAGATTTTAAAAATGTTTCAAAGCTTTATCCGAACGATGTAAAAGCGTTGAGCAAGGTCAATCTGCATATTGATAAAGGTGAATTCGTGTTTGTCGTCGGCGCATCCGGCGCCGGAAAAAGTACGTTCCTGAAAATGATCATGCGCGAGGAGGTCCCGACCTCCGGTGAGATCATTATTGACGGTGAAAGCCTGAACGCGATGAAGGCACGTAAGGTCCCGTATTACCGCAGAAAATTGGGGATCGTGTTTCAGGATTTCAGATTGATCCCGACGAAGACCGTTTATGAGAACGTCGCCTTTGCCATGCATGTGATCGGTGCTTCACAAAAGGATATTTCCCGCCGTGTCGCTTATGCGTTGAGCCTTGTCAATCTTTCCCAGAAGGCGAAAAGTTATCCGAACCAGCTTTCCGGCGGTGAACAACAGCGGGTTGCCCTTGCGCGTGCGCTGGTCAACGACGCCGATATCATCGTTGCCGACGAGCCAACGGGTAATATTGATCCGGAAATGTCCAGAGATATCGTAGACCTTTTAAGTCAGATCAACCAGAACAAGGGTTCAACGGTCATTATGGTGACGCACGCCGTCGATCTGATCAAATCTTACGACAAGCGTATCGTCACCATTAAAAACGGCTGCGTCGTTTCCGATACGGCGCATCCCGAGATCGAGAAGAGACAAAAAAAGAAAGAGCAGGATACGCAGCCTGAGAGTACGAGCACGCTCGGCGGTTATTACGAAGCACCCAGTGAGGACGCTGAGATCGAGGACTTCCTGAAAAATTACGGAAGCGAAGATTTCAACGATCAGATTTAAGAAAGGGAAGCCGTGAACGGGAGATTGTGGTATAAAAAAGTCCGTTCCTCCCGGAGGCTTGAAAGCATATGAAAAAAAACAGGAATCTGCGGTACCTTACGCGTGAAGGTATTAAAAATATCGGCGTCAACCGGATCATGTCTTTTGCATCCATCGCGGTTCTGATGTCCTGTCTTGTGATGATCGGTTTCGCCGTTCTTCTCTTCTTTAATATCGATACGCTTGTCCACAGGATCGAAGCGCAAAATGTCATAATGGTCTTTGTCAGCGAAAATGCGGACGAGCAGACGATATCAACGGTTGAGACGGAGCTCAACAAAGTGGAGAATATCCAGAACGTGACGTTCGTCGCAAAGGAAGAAGGGTATGATACCGTGCTGAAGTCGCTCGGTGAAAACGCCGACATCTTCAACGGGATCGATGCGTCCTTCCTTCCTGACGGTTTCCAGGTAACGGTCAATGATATGAGCGCTTTTGTCCAGACTGTTGATCAGATCAAACACATTGAAGGGGTCGTTCATGTCAGAGAAAACAGCGATCTTGCCGCACGTCTTGAAAAGGTCCGTACGGCTGTGACGTACGTGAGTATCGGCGTGATCATTCTCCTTTTGGTCGTTGCTTTGTTTATTATCGCCAATACGATCCGTGTGACGATGTATACGCGGCGTCTTGAGATCAGCATTATGAAAGCGGTCGGCGCAACCAATTGGTTTATCCGTTGGCCGTTCCTGATCGAGGGTATTTCGATCGGATTCATTTCCGCTGTTTTGTCTCTGGGCGTGTTGTATCTGATTTATTATCTTGCCGGGGAAGCGCTTCGCTCGATATTCGGCGTGTTCGGTGGGACGCTCATTTCGTTCATGGATTATGCGCCTTATATCTTTGTCGCGTTCCTGATCATCAGCTTTTTTACAAGCGGGATCGGAAGTATTTTCTCCATCCGGAAATATCTGAAAGAACAGGGGAGTGTTGTTGATGCGGCGAACTAAAAAAACTCTGCGCCTGATCGCGGTCCTTGCCGCCTGTATTATGCTGATCACTTCAAGCGGCCTTTCTGCGGCTGCTTCCAATCTGACCAACTCGGAACAGCAAAAAATCGACGATTATAAAAAACAGGCTGCAGCGTATCAGGAAAAAATCGATGAAAATAAAGGAAAGCTTGATACACTGAAGGGCGATATTGACAAGCAAAAGGAATACGTCGATACGTTGAACGATCAGATCGACGCCTATCAGAAGGAGATCGATGCGCTTAACGCCAGTATTGCTGCGCTTGAGACGGAAAAAGCCGGGATCCAGGCAAAAGTCGATGAACTGACAGAGCAGATCGGCGGCATCCAGACCGATATCGATAAAAACGAACAGGAGCAGGAAGGGATTCAGGGTGAGATCAACGACACCTATTCGGAACTGCAGCAGCGCATCCGGGATATCTACGTATACGGTCGGACCTCTGATATTGAGCTTCTTCTGAACAGTACCGATTTCAAATCTTTCCTGATCACTATGGAGCTGAGCTCCAGTATGGCAAAGCGCGATAATGAGTTGATCACCGGTCTGAAAGATAAGATCTCTGAGATCGACGCGCTGATCGAGCAGAAAAATAAACTGATCGCAGATCTTGACGTCAAACGGTCGGAACATGAGACGGAGATCAATGCGCTTGACGTGAAAGAACAGGATCTCCAGAACTCCACAGATTCGCTTCTTTCTTCTCAGGAGGAAGTCAACGTCCTGCAGTCTGAGGCAATGGAGTACCTGTCGGAGCTCGATCACGAAAGTGATGAATACAAAGCCCTGCTTGCCAATTATGAGGCGAACATTGACGCGTTTGAAAAGGAGATCGATGATATCCTTGCCGCAGCAGCCGCAAGAAGAGCTGCTGAAGAAGCTGCTGCCGCAGAAGCGGCAAGAAAAGCTGCCGAGGCTTCCGGTTCCAATTCGTCGTCCTCCTCTTCCTCCTCCTCTTCCGATTCGTCTTCGTCTTCCTCTTCGGGACAGACGACCCGTTCTTCAGGCAGCGGGCTGATTTGGCCGCTTCAGTATTCCGACGTTTATATTTCTTCTCCGTACGGATACCGCAGTGACCCGGCTACGGGCGTTACAAAGCTTCACGGCGGTACGGATACATGCTGTTGGAGCGGTACGTACGGAAAAGCGGTCAGTGCCGCGGCGTCCGGAACTGTCATTATTGCCACCTACAGTTCCTCCGGTTACGGCAACTACGTGGCGATCGACCACGGCGGCGGGATCGTGACGCTTTACGGCCATAACTCATCGCTTAACGTGCACGTGGGGCAATACGTAAATCAGGGGGATACGATCGCTTATGCTGGCGCTACCGGTTATGCCACCGGCGCGCACGTCCACTTTGAGGTCCGTGTCAACGGAAACAAGGTCAACCCCATGAACTATTTCCCCGGTGGTATTTAAGATAACGGTGCCTTGATCTGGCTTTGCGTATTTTCGCGTAAGCGTTTTAAGGTTATATCTTAAGAGATCGTTATTATTATAAAACAGTCGTTATGTGCTCATCATAGCGGCTGTTTTATAATTGATTTATGGCTGTATCAAGAGGTATTCTTTTATTCTATGATTTTTTTTGTTCAGTGGACAATATGGAATTTACCATTCTACTTTTTTGGGATGCGTGAAATTATTGAGTTCATTCATTAAGAAAAAACCTCCTATGATAATATCGCATTTGACGAAATCGATTAAGTTATCATAGGAGGTTTTTTTATCAATCGTTTTTTATTCCGCCGTCTGCGCCGGTGTGTTTTTTTTGCGCTGAAGCTTCAAAAAAAGGGAGCCGCGATCAATGCGGCTCCCAAAATCGGAACGGTTATTTATTCTGCGTCGGAAGAAGTATCAGAGGATGCTTTGCTGGGTTCAACAAACGTTTTGTTGACGTGTTTAAGAGCAAGCTTTTCACAGAAAGCGGTAAAGGGTTTTACGACCTCCGCGGTGTTGCTTGTCTGCGTCTTGATCTCTTCCTGCGAGGTTTCGGCCTTTTCGGAAGCAAGCGTATTGCGGATCGATGTGATCCAGGCTGCCTCATCCTGATGCCCGACATAGTACATTACGTGCCAGCCGTAGTTCGATTTGACCAGTCCGACGTCACCGACCTTTCTGTTTTCGTCATAGACCCATTCTTCAAACGGCGCAACCATTTTGCCAAGTTCAATGTTTTCATACAGACCGCCGCTGCCGTTTTCTCCGACGGAACCGGTGTCATTGCTGTAGGTTTCCGCAAGCTCGGCAAACGCTTCTTCGGTTTGTTCGCCGCTCTTGAATTCCTCAAGGATCCCTGCTGCCTTTTCATATGCTTTCAGAACAGTTTCCAGAGAATAGGAAGTGCCTTCATTGCTGATCTCGGTATTGTCGGATGCAGTAGCAGTTTCGATCTGTACGTCGTTTGCAGCCGTATCGTCGGTGTCAGCTGCAGTCGTATCGGCTGCCGTAGTATCTTCTGCCACAGCAGCAGTTTCGTCGGCTGCTGTGGTAGTTTCAGCGGCAGTCTCATCAGCTGCGGTCTCATTTTCTGCTTCGGCAACCGTTTCGTCAACGATCGCTTCCGTTTCTTCTGCAGCCTCATTTTCAGCTTCGGCGTCGAGCTCGGTCTGAATGGAATCAAAGGAAACAAGGATATGTCTCGCGCTTGCAAGCGGCATTTCATTTCTGTATGCCGTGTTTTTGATCATGATGACGTACGCGTAATCGCTTGTGATGCACACGCGCTTGTCTCCGACCTGTCTTTCTTCACTGAACAGCCAGTCTGCAAGCTCCTCGCTGATATTGGAAGAAACGGTGGACTTTGCGATCGCCTTGGCAAGGCTGGCGGAAGGATCCTTAAAGGTTTCTTTATCGGATTCGGAGCAATACTGCTGTGCCAGCTCAATAAAGGAATCCTCATCCGTGATCTTCCCGAGCATTTCGTTGGCACTGATCTCTGCGGCGGTGGGCTCTGCGGTGACTTCTTCGGCTGCAGTCTCTTCTTCAGCCGCAGTTTCTTCTTCCGCAGCAGCTTCTTCTTCCGCAGCAGCTTCTTCGGCCTGGGTCTCTTCGGTTTCTGCAGCTGCTTCGGTCGTCTCATCGGCGGCAGTATCGGCAGTTGTTTCCTCAGTCAGCTCGGCCTCATCGGTTTCATCGGTCGCTTCCGTTTGTTCAATGGCGATACCGAGCAGGCGAAGGTCGACAACTCTGAATGCGTCGGGATCTTCGTCGTACTTCGCTTCGATCTCATCCATGGAGATCTCCTTTGCAAGGGCTTCCTGTTCCTGTTCCTGATACTGCGTCACCAGATACTGATCCTCAAGCAGGGAACGGAATTTTTTGACGTTCAGACCCTTACCGTACAGAATGCTGACGTACCGGTCGGCGGAGTAGCCGTACTGGGTCGCATAAGTCTGGATCTGGGAGATCGTCTCTTCAATTTCATCCTTGCTGTCGTTGTTCAGCGTGACGCCGGCTTCCTTTGCCTTTTTCAGGTAATAGTTGCTGACTTCCAGCGTCTCCTTGACCTGATCCTTGAATTTCTGATCAAAGGTGATTTCATTGTCGTCGTCATCCTTTGTCGTCTGCAGGGCAGGGTCAACAGCAGGATCAAAACCGGTCAGGTTGACCCCGTAGCTCTCTTGCTGAGAGGAAGCCTGGTTTGCGTATGTCTGATATACCGAAGTATAATAATAGTTGTATTCCGGCATCGTGTAGGTCCTGTCGCCCACCTTCAATGCGGGGATCATCTTCTGCGGGACGCCGAACCACCACAACAACGCGCAGCAGCCTGCGAGCAATGCGATGATCACGAGGACGATAATGATCCGGCTGATAATGGTCGTGGAGTCTGCTTTTTTCGCGCTTTTCTTTTTCGCAGCGTTTGCAATTCTTGCTTTTCTTTCGGAACGGTATGCGTTCTCAGCGTCAGTTTTTGCCATACATAGCACCTTTCAATCTGTAGATTCAACGGATGAAACACCGTAGTCTTATGTATTATAATATATTAAAAGAAAAAGTACAAGCCTAAAATTATATTTTTTTCTATATTTTTTTGTGATTATTAACTAAATTTGCCGGCTGCATTTTTATAAAACAGCCGGCTGCGGATATCGTATTGATTAATAAGACAAAAAATTGTTAATCTTCGGTCTGTTTCCCTAAAAATCCTGCGGCAACCTGTACCAGTTTGATCTCCGCCTGCGTCGGGAAATCTTCCCTTTGGTTGAAAAGTGCGCATACGCATCCCGATACGTCTCCGTTCCCTATGATCGGGAAGGCGAGGCACGCAACGTGCGCATCCCCTTCCAGCGGAACGAGGCGGATATCCTGCGCGTGGGAGGCAACATATCCGGAGCGGTTTTCCATTATTTCTTCTAGCGCTCTTGTGACGGGGCGTTCCAGTCCGTCCTTTTTGATGCCGTATCCGGCGATACCACGGTCTCTGTCCGTGATCAGTACCGGCATATTCAGCGCTTTTCCGAGAACTTCCGCGTATTGAGCCGTAAATTCTGCAAAATCTCCCATCGGGGAATATTTTTTGAAGATGACCTCGCCGTCCGCCGCTGTAAAGATCTCCAGTGGGTCGCCTTCCCGAATCCGCATCGTTCTGCGGATCTCCTTGGGGATCACGACCCGTCCGAGGTCGTCGATCCGTCTGACAATTCCTGTCGCTTTCAATGCATCCAGTCTCCTTAGTCTCGTTGTTTTACTGATAGTATGCCGCTTTTTTCACAGAATATGTTTAGGATTGCTATTTTTGCTGCGCATGAAGCGATAGGCGGAGAACGCTTCGTCTTGAAATATCCGGTTAGCGCTTGACAATCACATTAAACTTGAAATATAATAAAGAAAAAAAACGAGGTACGACTATGCGGATACTGAATTACGGATCGTTGAATCTTGACTATGTATACAGCGTTCCCCGGTTTGTTTCCTCCGGAGAAACGCTCGCCGTCAGTGGGTTCCAGATCAATGCAGGGGGGAAGGGGCTCAATCAGTCGATCGCGCTTGCCCGCGCCGGCGCCGAGGTGTACCATGCGGGGTGTGTCGGGGCAGGCGGCGGGATGCTGAGAGACATGCTGCAGAAAAACAATGTGGATCTCCGTTTCCTGACAGACGTACCCGTGCCGCAGGGGTGCGCCATGATCCAGGTAACGCCGGACGGTGAAAACAGCATCCTGTTATACGGCGGCTCCAATTACGCGCTTACCCGCGGGCAGATCGACGGTGTTTTGTCGTATTTTACGTCAGAGGATTGGCTGCTGCTGCAAAATGAAGTCAACGAACTGCCTTATCTGA
Organism: Clostridia bacterium; assembly: GCA_017430145.1. GTDB lineage: Bacteria > Bacillota > Clostridia > Oscillospirales > Acutalibacteraceae > RUG806. The sequence goes on along the minus strand of JAFRNP010000131.1, from coordinate 8,151 downwards.
TCGCCGCAGCAAAGGCGCGCGGGATGCACATTATTCTGAACCCGTCTCCTTTTGACGAGGTGACGGCGTCGCTTGACTACAATCAAATAGACTGGGTGATCATGAATAAGCCGGAATCGCTCCGGCTGACCGTGAAGAATAAACCCGACGCGGCTTGGGAAGCGCTGCACGAACGGTTCCCGTCTCTTCACGCCGTGATCACACTCGGCGGAGATGGAAGCTTACTGTGCCGTCCCGGCGAAAAGCCGTATTATCAACCGGTCATAAAAACCGACGCCGTGGACACCACCGGCGCAGGCGATACCTTTACAGGATTTTTCTTTGCCGGACTTGTGGAGGGGCTCCGGCCGGAAGACTGCATGGCGCGCGCTGCCAAAGCGGCGGCGATCTGTGTTTCGCGCCTCGGCGCAGCGCCTGCGATCCCGACGCTGAATGAAGTTGACGGATAAATAATAAAAAAGGATCGGCGTCATCCGAATACGGACGGGCGCCGATCTTTTCTTTTGCTGATTTATTCGAGGATGTTCGTGGTAAGCATATCTACGCCCCATTTAACAAGATCCTGCGCGAAGGCCTTATCGTCACAGGTCCAGCAGTTGATGGAGATCCCTTTTTCATGGAAGGCTTTTACGCGTTCTTCGGTAAGCTCAGTATATTCAATATCAATATCAAAGCCGTGTGCAGGAAGGCGTATAAGAAGTTCTTCGTCATATTTCTCCGTAAGGAACTGTACGGGATGCGCAGGATAAAACTCCCGGATAAACACAAGATTTTCAAAAGAGAAGGAAATAAAGATCACGTTTGCAAGATAATCCTCTTCTGTGATCTCGTCACAGATCGCGCGGATCTCCTCTTTTTCAAACGCATTTTTCAGTTCCAATACGGCAATCTTTTCGTACCGTTTGCAGGTCCGGATATATTCCCTGAGCGTCGGGATGACGGCGTCTGCACGGTCTTTGTGCCCTTCGCGGTCCGTTAACGTCAATCCGCGCAGCGTTTCAAACGGGGTCCCTTCGACAGAAAGGTTCGTGTCGCACAGACGTCCGGTATTATCATCATGGAAAACAACAAATTTTCCGTCCGACGTTTTATGTACGTCGGTCTCGATCCCGTAATAGCTGCGGTTGCCGGCTGCAATGAACGAGGCGTTGGTGTTTTCAAGTTCAATGCCGCTCAGGCCTCTGTGCGCGACCATCTTTGTCGCCCCGGATTGGATTTTGATACTGTTCATAATTCTTTTACTCCTTTATTTTTCGGGAAGCGCCTGTTTCAGCGCTTTCAGGATAATACGACGGTTGAAATGCTGTTTTCCGGCAATGGGATGGAATACAGGGAACAGAGCTTTTTTTCTGACATCTGAGAATCGGCAGTAGATTGCCAGAGCGTCCCCGTGATCCTGCCGGCGCAAAGAATACTGAAGTTCCTTTCGACGCCGCTGTTGATCACCACAAGGACGATCTTCCCGTCCGGGGTGTTATAGGCGGAATGATCGACGCCGGTGAGATAATAATTGTCTTTTTCTTCAAGGGAGGCGTCGAACAGGTCTGTTTTTGCCGTCACCCGTACGGACCCGGCAGGAATGAATTTGCTGAAATGCGCCAACGCGTAATATCGCATGGAGATCTCATGATCCGTTCCGTCTCCGTTTGCAGAGATCAGCCCGTCGGAACGGCGGTTTCCGTTTTCATCCAGACCGTATGTATTTACGCCGACCCAGGCGCTCCAGCTGTTTGCACCGGAAAGCGTAAGGTCCTGGTTGATCACGCGCGCCATTCGCATGGCGGCGTCAAAATCACTGCAGTCATGGGCAAGCGGCAGCTCGCACCATTCGGTCATGTCGACAGGGTACGCATAATCTTTCTCGGCCAGTTTTTTGCCGAAGTCGTATTTCAGTGGGATATTGTCGTCGCTCCAATAGCTGTGGTAAGCCAGTGAGCCAAGGACTGCTGCAATATCCTCGTCTGCGGAAAGACGGTCAAACCAATCGATCGTCTGGTCTGACGGCTCGCCGCTCTCCGGCGCCATCAGTTTTACGTCAAGACCGGAACCTGCCAGCTTTTGTGCAAAAACCTTCAGAAGTGCGATGACTTCGTCCGGCTCGTAATGACAGCCTTCCTGTCCGACCCATTCGCCGCCCCAGCTCCATTGCGGCTCATTGATGGGGCTGATATACTTTACAGGAACACCTTCTTCTGTAAAATGCCGTGTGATCGTAATAAAATAGTCGGCATAGGCCTCGTAATTCTCCGGCGGAAGGTTAGACGTATACGCTTCCGTCCCGCCGGTTGCCTGTCCCGAGACCGTCATGGAATAGTGGGGAGAATTCGCAAATAATACGACCGTATCCACGCATCCGTAGGAGAGGGCAAGACGGAGGGTTTTCTGCGCGGCGGCGTCACGGCTGAAATCATAGGCGTATTGCCCGGTTTCGGCGTCATAATAATAAAAGCTTTCTGTCGCACGGTTCCCGGAGATCCTTGACGACGGGTTCTCTTTTTCTCCGCCGCCAATATTATAGCGGTAAATATTTAGCCCAAGCCCTTCTTTGGAATAGAGCAGCCGCGTGATTTCCTCGGCGCTTTCTCCTTCTCCGACGTCCTGCGCCCACCAGCAGGCGGAAGTGCCGAAGCCGCCGACTGTCTGCATGGTCTTATGCGGTTGGATCAGAAAATTGACGTTTGCCTTTGTCACGTAATCGCCGCCTTTCATCCCGTGCGAAAGCATGAAAATCTGCATAAAGCATAACAGGGTAGTGAAAATACGCTTGAAAAGGAGGATCATTGCGATTACCGTATGATATGCAAATTAAAGAAGCCCAAAGCGTTCTTTATGCATATCGCCCTTTCATCTGATTTTTTCTTTATATGTGCTTTCAGACCCATTATATCTTTTCCGGCAGTTGAAAACAAGAGTTTTTTTTGTTTTTTTCAAAGACCGTATCACATATAGATTGATAATACATCAAAGTGCTATAACTCGTAATAAAAATTATATAAAACTATTGACAAGTTATAAATTGTGTGATATAGTATTATTGAATCAGGATAGTCGGGTGATAGAAATGAAAAACACATTGTACAGTATGATGCTCAGCGACGACGTGGTACGGGAAGTGGACGTCATGGCAAACCGTCTGGGGATGACGCGCAGTGCGCTTGTCAACCGGATCCTTGCCGAATACGTTGGTTTTCAGACGCCGGAGCGACGGATCGGCGAGATCCTTGACGAAGTGGAGCAGCTTTTGCAGCCCGTCAGAGAACTGGCGCCGTTTTTTGTTCCGAACGCCTCAAGCTTCAGTCTCAAAAGCGCCCTGCAGTATAAATATCGGCCGACGGTCAGGTATGAGGTACAGCTATATGCCGGCCACCCGGATGCGCTTGGTCAACTCAGCGTACAGTTCCGCACGCAGTCGGCGGCGCTTACGCAGGTGACCGCAGCCTTCTTCCTGTTATGGAAGGATATAGAGAACAGATTTCTTGACGGCGCTGTCACCTATGACTTCAGCGGCGGAAAACTCGTCCGAACTTTGCAGCAGCCGAAGACGCAGGTTGCCGTTACGGCGCTTGCGCGTGCGATCTCTGAATATATCCAATTGTTTGACCGCTGCATGAAAGCGTATATCTGTACCGGCTGTACGCCGGCTGCACTCATGCAGGAATACGCTGCGTACGTACGCAGCTCGCAACAGAATGACGGCATTCTGTTATAACTAATTATTGTTAAAAATTGTATTTTTAGTCAGGAGGCAGAGTATATGAATCCGAATATTTACACTCAAAAAAGCATGGATGCGATCAAAGCCGCAAAATATCTCGCGGAAGAACACAAAAACAATCTGCTTTCTCCCGAGCATCTTCTGTATGCGCTGATCGCACAGGATGATGGGCTGATCCCGTCGCTTCTGCAAAAAATGGGCGCAGACTGCCGCGGACTTCTTGCAGAGATATCCGCACTGATCGACCGCCTGCCCGTTACGGCAAAATCAGAAGAGATCTATCTTGCGGCAGAGACTGACAGGCTTTTGAACCAGGCGGAAAAGAACGCCCGGGAAGAAGGGGACAGCCACGTCTCCGTGGAGCATCTGTTCGTTACGTTTTTCCGCTGCAGCGTTCCGGAGATCAAGCAGCTGTTTTCCGAACACGGCATAACGAAAAACGCATTCCAGGCGGCGCTCAGCCAGGTAAAAAGCGCCCCCGTCAACGGAGATAACCCGGAAGAGACCTACGACGTTCTGACGAAATACGGAACAGACCTTGTGCAGCGCGCCAGGGAAAATGAGCTGGATCCTGTGATTGGCAGGGATACGGAGATCCGCAACGTGATCAGGATCCTTTCAAGAAAAACGAAGAACAACCCGGTTCTTATCGGTGAACCGGGCGTCGGCAAAACCGCGATCGCCGAAGGGCTTGCCCAACGGATCGTTCGCGGAGACGTACCGGAAGGCCTGCGTGATAAAAGTGTTTTTTCTCTTGATATGGGCGCCCTGATCGCTGGTGCAAAATATCGCGGTGAATTTGAGGAGCGTCTGAAAGCTGTACTCGGGGAGATCAAACGTGCGGAAGGGAAGATCCTGCTGTTTATCGACGAGCTGCATACCATTGTGGGCGCAGGCAAAACAGAGGGCAGCATGGATGCCGGCAATATCCTGAAACCGATGCTTGCGCGCGGCGAGCTGCACTGTATCGGCGCAACAACGCTGGACGAGTACAGGAAGTATATAGAAAAAGACGCTGCGCTCGAGCGGCGTTTCCAGCCGGTCTTGGTCGATGAGCCGAGCGTGGAGGATACGATCTCTATTCTGCGCGGATTAAAAGAGCGGTATGAGGTCTACCATGGCGTGCGCATCCATGATAATGCGCTGGTCGCTGCGGCGACGCTTTCGGACCGGTATATCAGCGACAGGTTCCTGCCAGATAAAGCGATCGACCTTGTGGATGAGGCCTGCGCGCTGATCCGCACGGAGATCGACTCAATGCCTGCGGAGCTGGACGATATCCGCCGCAAGATCCTGCAGCTTGAGATCGAAGAGACTGCCCTGAAAAAAGAAGAGGATTCTTTGAGCCGCGACCGGCTTACCAAACTTCGTGCGGAGCTTGCCGACCTGAAGGATACCTTTAACGCCATGCGATCCCGCTGGGAGGCGGAAAAGGAGAGCGTCGGCGAAGTAAAGGAGTTGAAAGCTGCGCTTGAAAAGCTGCACGCGGATATTGAAAACGCGCAGCTCAGGTATGAATATGAGACCGCCGCGAGGCTTCAATATTACGAACTGCCGGCGTTGGAGGCAAAGCTTGCCGAAGCTGAAAAGCGTACGGAGTCTTCCCGTCAGAATTCCATGGTCCATGACACGGTTACGGAAGAAGAGATATCCGGTATCGTTGCCAAATGGACGGGCATCCCGGTGGCGAAGCTGATGGAGAGTGAAAAGGAAAAAATCCTGCATCTCGACAGTTTTCTGCATAAACGAGTTGTCGGACAGGATGAGGCAGTCCAGCGCGTCAGCGAAGCGATCATGCGTTCCCGTGCGGGGATCGCCGATCCCAACCGGCCGATCGGCTCCTTCCTGTTCCTTGGACCTACGGGCGTAGGTAAAACGGAACTTGCAAAGGCGTTGGCGGCGAATCTGTTCGACGATGAGAAAAACATGGTTCGTATCGATATGACGGAGTATATGGAAAAGTTCTCCGTCTCCCGTCTGATCGGCGCACCTCCCGGATATGTAGGATATGATGAAGGCGGTCAGCTGACGGAGGCGGTCCGCCGTAAACCGTACAGCGTGGTATTGTTTGATGAGATCGAAAAAGCGCATCCGGACGTGTTCAATATTCTCCTTCAGATCCTTGACGACGGACGCGTGACCGATTCGCAGGGACGGACGGTCGACTTCAAAAACACGGTGATCATCCTGACCTCGAATCTCGGCAGCCAGTTCTTGCTTGAAGGTATCAATGAAAACGGAGAGATCAGCGATGCGGCTAAACAGGCGGTCATGGCGCAGCTTAAAACCGCTTTCCGACCGGAATTTCTGAACCGGCTGGATGAGACGATCCTTTTCCGTCCGCTGACGAAAGAGAACCTGACAGGGATCGTCGATATCCTGACGGTCAAGCTCGCAAAGCGTCTGGAAGATAAGGAACTGAAGCTTGAGATCACGGACGAAGCCAAGGCGCTGATCATCGATCGCGGTTATGATCCGCTGTACGGCGCCCGTCCGCTTAAACGGTATCTGCAGGGCGCAGTAGAGACATTGATCGCAAAAACGATCCTTGCGGGAGAACTGCATGCCGGAGATACGCTCACCATCACGGTGGAAGACGATGAACTCGTCTGCCTGCCGAAAGAATAAGAATTGACTTTTCAGCTCTAATTGATTATAATGGAATAAAGTACGAAACGAACGGACGCTCATTTTTTGTGCTGTCCGTTTGTTTTCTGTAAGGAGCACGGCTTATCCGCCTGTCAAAGAATATGAAGTTGTCTGCCAATGCGATCCCTCTGGTTGCATATACCCGGCGGGAGGAGATCCTGAATACGGCGACCCACGCGCTCGGTTTGATACTCAGCGGTTTTATTTTTGTGCAGTGTCTTCTGCCTGCACTGGTTGCTCATGACAGACTGCGTATCGTTTGCGGCTGCCTGTATTTTTTCGGTACGACGCTTACGTTTCTGACTTCTGTTGCTTATCATGCAGTTTCCTCTGCTGAACGAAAAAAAGTCTTGCGTCTTTTTGACCACTGTGCGATCTTTTTCGCTGTGGCCGGTACGGCGACCGGCTGCGTCCCGGCGGTTTACGATACGGTCGGCGTTGTGCCGGCGGTACTTATGCCCGTTGCAGCATGGGGCGGTGCACTGATCGGGTTATTCCTGACGTTGTTCGCCTTTGAGACCACGAAACCTGCGCAGATGGTCTGTTATGTGGCAACGGCGGTCATCTGTGCGGTCTGCGGCGCCGGCGCCTACAAAGTCCTCCCGCACGGCGCTTTTTACTGTTTCCTCGGGGGCAGCGCGTCTCTGATCCTCGGCTTTATCCCATTCAGTCTCGGCAGAAACCGTCCGTATTTCCACGCGCTGTTCCATATATTCGTCGATTGCGGCCTTTTGATCTACTATATCGGAATAGAGAAATATTGTTTTCATTGATTTTTATACATTTCGCCTCGGAAATCCGGAAATCCGATATTGATTTTTTTTTAACAAAGCCGTATAATATCAGAAAAACCAAGGAGAAAAGGTTATGGCATTGAAAATCATCTTACTTATCCTCTTTTTCGGAAGCATGATCGGCATCGGTATTTATTGCCGCAGGCATTCCACCAATGTGAACGGCTTCGTGCTCGGCGGCCGCAGCGTCGGTCCCTGGCTGACCGCTTTCGCATACGGCACGTCATATTTCAGCGCGGTGATCTTTGTCGGATATGCCGGACAATTCGGCTGGAAATACGGCATTGCCTCCACGTGGGTCGGCATCGGCAACGCGCTGCTCGGTTCGCTTCTTGCGTGGGTCGTGCTCGGCAGACGTACCCGTATCATGACGCAGCACCTGCATGCCGCGACCATGCCGCAGTTTTTCCAGGCGCGTTACGGCGGCAGCGCACTGAAGATCGCCGCATCCGTGATAACCTTTATTTTCCTGATCCCGTATACGGCATCCCTGTATAACGGTTTGTCCCGTCTGTTCGGCATGGCTTTCAATATCGGATATGAATACTGCGTCATCGTTATGGCGATCCTTACAGCGGTCTATGTGATCGCGGGCGGCTATATGGCTACGGCGATCAACGACTTTGTGCAGGGCATCATTATGCTGATCGGTATTGTTGCCGTTATTGCTGCCGTGCTGAAAACAAACGGCGGCTTCATGGCTTCTCTGCAGGGCCTTGCTGCTGTGAACGACCCCTCCGTTTCCGACACGCCCGGTATTTTTGCATCCTTCTTCGGCCCGGATCCGTTTAATCTGCTGGCGGTTGTTATTCTGACTTCCCTCGGCACATGGGGCCTTCCGCAGATGGTACAGAAATTCTATGCGATCAAAAGTGAAAAATCCATCAGCACGGGAACCATCGTTTCCACGTTTTTTGCGATCGTCGTCGCCGGCGGCTGTTATTTCCTCGGCGGCTTCGGCAGACTTTTTTCCGACCGTATCGACACCTCCGC
>JAFRNP010000130.1 GCA_017430145.1 Clostridia bacterium | reverse complement strand
GGAAGCAGAGACGAAGGGAACAATCACGGGGGACGGTTATCCCGATTTACGTCAGTCAATCGGGGAACTGTCCCCCTGATTTTTCCCGGACGAATGCCGATGATCTCCCCCCGGCAAACAAAAGAAAAATCAATCAGGGAACCGGTCCCTGATTGACAGGTGCGCCGTGTTACAGACCGCCGCCGTCGATCAGGGGGCGGCTTCCCGATTGGTTTTGTTTGTTTGCGTTTTAGTTTTCCGGCTATGGTCCGGGGAAAATCAGGGGACGGTTCCCCGATTGACTAACGTAAATCGGGATAACCGTCCCCGTGATTGTCCCCTGCGCGGGCCGGAATCCGGCGGCTGACCGCTAACAGCTGACAGCTGACAGCTATTATAATCAAGCGCGAAGCGCTTCCGCCTTTTATCATTCTTCTTTTATCTTTTATCTTTGAAAAAAATTACAAGTCGGTTCCCGCCCGACGGCGGTTTATACTCTGATATCCGCCAGCTTCACCACCGGGCCGAAGCTCACCGTATCCTGCACGATACGGCTGACGCCGCCTGCGCCGACGTAGATCTCCGTGCCGCCGTCATAGCCCATCTGGAACCCGGACGCCTTGCCGACCTTCATGCAATAGGTCAGGCGCACGCCCTCGTAAAGGATCGAGAAATTGTTCATGTGATCGTGGCCGCAGAAAACAAACTTCGCCGTCCCGGCGGCCTTCACCGCGTCAAAGAAGCCGCGCTGTACCGGCTGCTCGTCGGCGTCCCGCTCGCAGCAGATGGTCTCGTGCAGCGCGCCGTAAGCGTCGAAGCCCTCGTTCCACTTTTTTTCTTCCGCGTTCCAGGCAAGGTCATACGCGTACCGGTACTCCGGCAGCGGGATGTGCATGAACAGCGAGATCTCGGCGCCGTTGTCGGTGAGCGCGTTGATCCCGTCCGCCGCCCACGTAAACCACGCCTTCTGCTTCTCGTTCGGCTGGGTTTTATGCGAATCCATAAAGATCAGGGATTCCACGATCTTCTGTCCGCCGTCGGCCGTCGGTTCCGCGATGTTGACGATATAGTTGCCCACGCCCATCTCCGGGTCGCCCTTTTTCATCAGGCAGTGGGGCGCCGCCGTCATCACGTCCGCCAGATAGTTCCGGTCGCAGTTTGCCTCGTCGTCGTGGTTGCCGAAGACCGGCGCCCACGGCACGCCGAAGCTCTCCATCAGGTCCGTGAGCCGGTGGATGGAATAGTACGTGGAATCGTCCCCGCACACCAGATCGCCCGTCAGGGTGATCAGATCCGGCTTTACGCGGTTTACGAGCCTGCGCATGGTCGCCTCCTCCGGGAAAGCCGTCCACGCCCGGTAGTCGTAATCGGAAAAATGCATATCGGAAAAGTTCAGGATCACGAAGTCCTTTTCCGGGTCCTTTTCAAGGACCGCCGTATCCGAAAGCAGGTACTCGTCGTCCGGCGACCAGGGCTCCCCGTCGGCTTCGCCCACATACGCCGAAGCCGTCACGGTCTTTTTATTGAGGAAAGCCTCCCTTGCCGCCTTTGCGCCGGTAAAGGGCTCATAGCCATCGGGATAGGTCACGCCGATATTCGCCGCCGCCGTTAGCAGCGCGAAGAAAACAGCCAGGATCTTCATCATATCCGTTTGCCTCCGTTACGGCTGCGCGCCTGTTCCGGCCGTAAAGCTGATGCTGTTCACGTACCACTGCTCGCCGTTCTGATAACAGGTCACGTTTGCGGTCTTTGTGACAGGCGCGCCGTCGGACCCGGTATAGGTCAGCGTGACCGCGGCCTGCGCGCCGCCGGGCGTGACCGTTACGTCGTTGACCTTGATCTGCAGCGTGCGGAAAAACTCGACGCCGAGCGCAGTCTCATGCTGGATCAGAAAACCCGAAAGCTTTGCAAACAGCTCGGAGGCGTCGCTGCCCGTAAACATGCCGATAATGCCGGTGGCGGTGCGCACGAGCGACGCGACGTTGGGGTCTATGTAGTTCAGGGTGGCGTCCACGTCCAAAGCGTTGCAGGACTTCTGGAAATCCGACAGCATGGATCTGACCTGCATTTTCGTCTTCAGATCGCAGCCGGTAAACGAAACCAGCATGGATACGATCAATAAAACGCTGAGGACCCCCAAAAGGATCTTTTTCTTTTTCATCTGTTGCTCCTTTCCGCCCGTAAGGGCAAGGCATATTTTTGCCGGTTTTATTTTAGCACAGCAGAGAGGGAAATTCAAGGAACTTTGTTACTTTTATACTTTGATTCTTTGTTACTTTCCTTTTGTCATTTCCAAAAACACCGGCCAGGCGTCTGCCGCGTAAAACCGGTGCCCCTCATTTCCGATCACGTGGCGCAGGTTTTTTTCGGCGCCGGCGGCGCGGTAGCACCGCAGCGCCTCGGCAAAGGGCGCGACGGTCCCGTCCAGCGGGAAGATGGGGTCGTCCTTTCCGTTTACGATCACAAGCGGTCGGGGCGCAGCCATGGCGGCGATCTCGCCCATGTCAAAATAACGCCGGACGCCGGGGATGTAGTTGCACGCGCAGTGCTCGTGCCCCACAATGGAGCGCTCGAACCCGCAGAACGCACAGGAGGAGATCGCCCCGGCGATCCGCGTTTCCAGAGCCGCCGCGTAAAGCGTGGCGGTGCCGCCGCCGGAGTTCCCCATGCAGTAGATCTTCGCCGGGTCGAATTTATCGGAAAAGACGTCGGTCACGGCGTCGAGCACACGGGAGATATCCCACACCCTGCCGCCGATCAGGGTCCTGCCCGCTAAAAGCGCCGTCAGTGCGACGTGCCTGCACGCGGGCCTGGGCGTGCCGCCGGCGACACCGAAGCAGCGCTGCTCGATACAAAGCGCCGCCATCCCCCGCGCCAGCGCCTGCACGGCGAAATCGCGGTCTCCGCTTTCGATATCGGGCTTATCGTCGGGATAGCGCTCTCTGCCCAGGGACAGGTGCATACCGGTGGAGTGCCCCTGCAGGCAGATCATCAGCGGCGGTTTTTCCGAAACGGGTTTTTCGGGGAGCGCCAGGATGCACGGCGCAAAATAGCCCGGCTCCGTTTCGACGCCGAAAAAAAGCTCCGAATGGTCTTCATATCCCGTCTGTTCATAAATCTCGGTCTTCGGCGCGCAGGGGATAAAATTTGCAAGGCCAAGCAGCCGTGCAAGCGTCTCCCGCGCCGCCGCCCGCCATGTCAAAAAGTCCGCGCCGTCCCCGAAGCGCATCGAGGGTTCAAGCGCCTCCAGGCGCGCCAGTTCGTTGTAGATCGGCAGCATTCCGCCCATGGTGATCCGTCCTTTCGGTTTTTTTATGATTATAACAGATCCGGGACGGAAATTCAACCGGGAATAAAGTATCAAAGTAAGAAAGTATCAAAGTATCAAATAACGGCGGGCTCCGCCCGCACCCGGTTTTTAAAGCCTTCCCCCAAAGGCAACGTCAACGAATCGTTCGATCAGGGACAGGTTTCCCGGTTGGTTTTAGTTTGTCCTTTTGGGTTCCGTTTTTAGGTTTGTCCGGGGAAAATCTGGGTGACGGCTCCCCGTGATCGTCCCCTCTGCTTTTTGCGCCGCCGAACGCGCTTTATTCGAATCTATGATCAAGGGCGCAGCCCTTCCGCATTTGTTACTTTGATACTTTGATACTTTCCTACTTTCTTTTTTTCTCTCTTGCAAATCTCCTTCCTGCTGTGTATAATGAAGAAAAAGGAGGGAGAGATCCATGTATTACGAAAGATTACAGGACCGCATTTTTGATAAGCTCGAGCGGGTGCTTCCGATCTACGAGCGGCTGATCTACACAAAGGTCGCCGAACCCGAAGCCTACGAAGGGCTGAAGACGAAGGAGCATCTGCGCACGACGCCCGACGCCGGCTTTACGCCCCTTGAAAAAGGGACCGCCTGGGGCGAAGAGTGGCAGAACCTCTGGGTACGCGCCCGCTTTACCGTACCCGAGGCGCTTGCCGGAAAGGACCTCTACGTTGTCTCCCGCTGCGGGGGCGTGGAGCAGCTCTTTTTCATCGACGGCGCGCCCAAGGGCCTGTTCAACACCAAAAACCGCGACTTTATCGGCGGCAGCCACGCAAGCCAGTGGCTCGGCAGATACGAGGCCGGCACGACCCTGACGCTGGGCTTCGAGTGCTACGCGGGACATTTTTGCGTGAGCGATTTTCCGTACGACAACTACGACTTTCCGGACATGGAGATGCCGGACTACCGCCACGTGTTCGAAGGGGTCGAGATCTGCACCCGCAACGAGGATATCTTTACGCTGATCTTTGACGTGCGCGAGCTGCTGGGCGCCGCCAAAAACCTGACGGGCAATAACTTTGCCGGCGCAAAGGCGAAAAAAGCGCTCGAAAAGGTCAACGACGTGCTCTGCCTTTATCCGAAGCATGCCGACGACGAAACCGTTATGGCGGGCGTGAAGGCTGCGCTCAAGATCACACGCCCGTTCTTTGAAGGCAAAAACGACCGCATCTTCGGCCGCGTGGGCGTGATCGGCCATTCCCATATGGATACCGCGTGGCTGTGGCCCGTCAGCGAGACCGTGCGCAAGTGCGCGCGGACCTACGCCAACGCCCTCAGGCTGATGGAGCAGTACCCCGAATATAAATTCATCCAGTCCTCCGCGCTGCACTGCGAATGGATGAAGGACTACTACCCCACGATCTTTGCGGAGATGAAGCAGCGGGTCGCCGAGGGGCGCTATGAGCCGAACGGCGGCGTGTACGTGGAGTGCGACTGCAACATCACCTCCGGCGAGCTGATGGTCCGCCAGTTCTTAAAGGGCCAGCAGTTCACCCGCGAAAACTTCGGCTACACCGCCGACTGCTTCTGGCTGCCCGACACCTTCGGCTACAACGCCAACATCCCGCAGATCATGCAGGGCAGCGAGGTCAAATACTTCTACACCACCAAGATCGGCTGGAACGACCTGAACAAATTCCCCTTTGAAAGCTTCGTCTGGAAGGGCCTGGACGGCACCGAGGTGCTCACCCACTTCAACCGCACCCACTGCTGGCCGGATGTGGAGGACACGACCGCCTGTATCCGGGAGATCTCCCTGAAGGATTCCACCGACCTGCGCCTGCTTGCCTACGGCTACGGCGACGGCGGCGGCGGGCCCACCCCCGGCATGATCGAGACCCAGAAGCGGTCCTCCCATATGGACGGGCTGCCCGAGATCGAAAGCATGACGGTCAGCCGGTTCATGCACGAACTGGAGGAGCAGAAGGCGGATCTGCCGGTGTACAACGACGAGCTGTATCTGGAGCTGCACCGCGGCACGCTCACGCAGATGCACGACGTAAAAAGATACAACCGCAAGGCGGAGTTCGCCCTGCGCGACATGGAATATTTTAACGTCCTTGCGGGCGAAAAGCCCAATGAAAACGCCGACAAGTGGCTGAAGATCCTGCTGAAAAACCAGTTCCACGACATTCTGCCCGGCACCTGCATCACCCCGGTCTACGAGCAGTACCGGCCGGAGATGGCAAAGCTTATCGCCGACTACCGCGCGGCAGCGGCGGATTACGCGAAAAAGCTGACCGAAGGCGACGGCATGACGCTGTTCAACACCCTGTCCTTTGACCGCTCGGACGTGTGCGTCATTGAGAACGCGCCCGGGTTTACAAAGGAGTATCCCTCCCAGCGGTACACGGACGTTATGGGCCGCGACGTGCTGGCGGTGGGCGGCGTGAAGCTTGAGGGCTTCGGCGCTGCGGCGCTGGACTTTGCCGGAGAGGCCGTCCCGGCCGCCTCCCCGTTCGTTTACACGGGAAATACGCTCGAAACGCCGTTCGCCGTGATCCGTTTTGACGAAGACGGCTATATCGCGTCCTTTATCGACAAGCTCAGCGGACGCGAGCTGCGCCGCCCCGGCGGGGATCCCTTGGGCGTGCTGCTGTTCGGCGAGGACGTGCCGGCGGCATGGGACAACTGGGATCTGGACCGCGACGTGGTCAGAAACGTGCGGCCGGTCAAAACCTTCGGCGGCAGGACGCTTGTCACGGACGGCGCGGTGGAGATCAGGCTCAGAAGCGAATATACGGCCGAAAAAACGAAGATCACGGTGGATATGGTCTGCTACGCCGATTCGCCGCGCGTTGATTTCCACGCCGCTGTGGACTGGAACACCCCGCACCGGCTGCTGAAGGTCGGCTTTGACCTCGATATCGCGGCCAAGGAGGCCCGCAGCGAGATCCAGTACGGCAGCATCCTCAGGCCCACCACCGAAAACCTCAGCACCGAATACTCCAAATTTGAGGTCTGCAACTACAAATATACGGATCTCAGCGAACCGCACTTCGGCGCGGCGGTGCTCAACGACTGCAAATACGGCATCGCCGTCACCGGCGGCAACCTGCGGCTTTCTCTGCACCGCGGCGGCACGCACCCGGATTACACCGGCGACTGCGGCGTGCACGAGATGACTTGGGCGCTGCTGCCCCACGACGGCGCGTTTGCCGCCGAAAACACGGTTTACGCCGCCTACGCGCTCAACGTGCCGGCGGTTGCCGTGGCAGGCAAGGCAAAGGTCACGCCGATCGTGAAGACGGACAAAGCGAATATCCTTGTGGAAAGCGTAAAGCCCGCGGAGGACGGCGACGGCTGCGTGCTGCGTCTGTACGAGTGCGAGGGCGCGAACACGAAGGCCTCTCTTTCCTTCGGCAAGCTGCCCGCCTCGGCGACGCTTACGAACCTGCTGGAAGACCCGATGGAAGCGCTTGACCTTGTCGACGGCAAGCTGCCTCTGACCTTCCGTCCCTTTGAGATCAAAACGGTAAAAATCCGGTAAAACCCCTTTTTCTAAAGATAAAAGATAAAAGGCGGAAGCGCTTACGCGCTTGATTATAATAGCTGATAGCTGTCAGCCGCCGGTTTTCATCCCGCGCAGGGGACAATCACGGGGACGGTTATCCCGATTTACGTTAGTCTTTCGGGGAACCGTCCCTCTGATTTTCCCCGGACCGTAGCCGTCAGCCGTCAGCCTGTCAGCCGCCGGATCTCAGCCCGCACAGGGGACAATCACGGGGACGGTTATCCCGATTTATGTCAGTCAATCGGGGAACCGTCCCCTGATTTTCCCCGGACCATAGCCGTTAGCTGTCAGCCGGTCAGCCGCCGGATTTCATCCCGCGCAGGGGACAATCACGGGGACGGTTAGCCCGATTTACGTCAGTCAATCGGGGAACCGTCCCCTGATTTTCCTCAACAAACACTTTTCCGGATACAGCCGGACGGCGCGGCCGTTACATTCCTGCAAAAAACCGTTCGGCATTCAGGTACGCAATGTGTTCAAGCTCGTCGTCGGTGAGCGGCAGAGAGAACAGGACGCGTTTTTCAAGGGCAGGGTCGCCGACCGGGTAATCGGAGCCGAAAAAGACGCGCTCGCGCCCGTAGGCGCGGATGTATTTCAGGGCGAGCTCCCCGGACATAAAGGACATGGCGGAGGAGGTGTCGACGATGACGTTTTCCAGCGGCCCCAGCAGCGGCAGCGCCGTTTCCTGCATGCTCCAGCCGCCCAGGTGCGCCGCCACGACCGTAAGGCGCGGGAACATCTTCATGATCCGGGCGGTGCCGGCGGGGTGGGAATAGGTGCTGCGCGGGTCGCCCGAATGGATGTACAGCGGCAGTTTTCCCTGCATCCAGTCGTAAAGCGCAAAGAGCCTGGGGTCGTCCACGCTGAACTTTTGCATATCCGGGTGGATCTTAACGCCCCTGAGCCCCTGCCCGGCAAAATGCGAAACGGTTTCAAGCGTATCCGTGCTGTCCGCGTGGACGGTGCCGAAGGCGACGAAATGGGGGTCGTTCGCGGCGACGGCAGCGACGTAGCGGTTGACGCCCGCCACCTGCCGGGGCTCCACCGCCACGCCTAAAATCAGGCAGCGGGAGATCCCGTTTTGTTCGTCGATCTGCTTTTTTTCCTCCGGCGTACCGACATTGGACGACGTAAGGTCGTAGAAATCGCAGATGCTCTGCGTCGCTTTTTGCGCCACCGCCGACGGATAGACGTGCGCGTGAAAATCAAACAGTTCCATTTTTTCCCTCTTTTCGTCATGCCTTGCCCCAAAGGGCCGGCGTCAAACAACAGTATACCCGAAAAAGAAGAAAAACGCAACGTTTTTAAAAAAAAGAAAACCATTGACATCTGTTATCATCGTACATATAATAAAGATATATCAAAGACCTGAGACAGGAGAAAAACGACGTGAACGGTAATTTCTGCGGAAGATGCGGCTCCCCCCTGACGGAACAGGGACTTTGCCCGTCGTGCGACCAGATGCAGATCAACCAGATCCGCATGCAATCCGGCAAAAAAGAAAAGACTGCCGGGACGCTGAAGATCCTGGTGATCGTCAGCGCGGTGCTGGCGGTCGGGCTGATCGTCGCCATGCTGTTTGTGAACAACTATATCCCGCTGCCCTTCGGTAAAAAGGGAAATGAAGCCACGACCGCCCCGGCGCCGACCCAGATCGAGGTCACCGGCGACGGCACTGCCGAACTGCCCTCCGGCAACGACGCCGAGGAGCTGGTGGAAAGCCCCGAGGAGGCGGAAGCGACGGAGGATCCCTCCGGCAACGAAATCGGCTGATGACCTATGTGACCTCAGACTGGCACGGATTTCCGCTTGCGGGGATCCGCGCCCTGTTCAAAAAGGCCGGCGTGACACACGAAGACGACGTCTGGGTCCTCGGCGACGTGATCGACCGGGGCACGCAGGGCGTCGGACTGTTGCGGTGGATGATGACGCAGCCGAACGTTTCGCTTTTGCTCGGCAACCACGAGGCGATGCTGCTTTCGTGCCGGTTTCTGTTCCACGACCTGACCGCCGACTCCATCGAGGCCCTCACGCCCCACGCCATGCGGATGTACGCCAACTGGCTTTCAAACGGCGCAAAGCCCACCCTGGACGCGCTGCGGCTGCTCTCACGGGAGGACCGCGCCGACCTGGTCGATTATATCTCGGACGCGCCGCTGTATACGTCCCTGCACACCGGCGGCAGGGATTTTGTGCTGACCCACAGCGGGATCGAAGGCTTTTCCCCGCAAAAACCCCTTTACGCCTACGAGCCGGACGCGCTGCTCTGGGCGCGGCCGGAGCCGACGGACCGCTATTACGAAAACGCCCTCACCGTATTCGGGCATACCCCGACCTTCGTTTACGGACAGGAATACCGGGGACGTGTATTCCAAACGGACACCTGGATCGACGTGGACACCGGCGCCGGACAGGGCTTGGCGCCGTGCCTGCTGCGGCTGGAAGACCTGGAAGTGGTTTACGCAGACGAGAACTTCGGGGAGCAAAGATAAAAGATGAAGGCATTTTTGATCCAAAGCGCAAAGCCGGAAACAGAAAGGAGCCATCCATTGAACGAACAGATCTCCCGGGCGGACGCCGGACAGGCGCGCCCGTTCTTTTATGAAAACGGCCTGCGGCGCGGCGCCCGGTACGACTCCGTCTTTTTCGGCGCGTACGCGGGGCCAAGGGCGACCTTCGATATTCGCGTACGGTTCGATTTCAAACAGAAGCTGCGCCTTTCCGCCTTCCGGAAGGCGGCGGACGCGGCGCTGAGGCTCTACCCGGAATTCGCCGTCAGCCCCGTGGTATATAACGGCAGGGTCTGCTTTAAGAAAAACGAAGCGTCCGTACGGCTTGCGCCCGACGACGGGCGGCGCCTGTATTTCGGCGCCGAGGGCGAGGACGGGACCAACGGGTTCCTGTTCGTCTTTCTGTACGGCGAAAAACACATCACGCTCTCCCTCTTCCACGGGCTGACGGACGCCAGAGGCATGATCTCTTACGTCATCACCGTTTTGTGGCTCTATCTCAAAAACCTGTACCCGGCGCTGGGGATCATCAAGCCGAAGATCATCACCTCCCACGGCATCCGGCTGGGCGAAAAACAGATCGACGGCATGGACGACCTTGAACGCTACGATCCCCTGACAAAGTTCGCCCGCCCCGGCGAGCCCGTGGACCTGATCGATACCGACCGTCTGTTCCGGATGCCGCCGGAGGTCTACGACCCAGCGGAGACCGGCTGCCGCCTCATCAACCTGCGCATCAGCAACAAGGCGTTTTATGAAAAAACGAAGGCGCTGAACACCTCCTTCGCCCCGCTGCTGGCGGCGCTGACGGCAAAAGCCATCGGCAGGCTGTACGATATCGGCGACAGACAGATCTCGGTGATCACCACCGTGGACGCGCGCAAATTCTTTGACACCCATACCCTCGGCAACATGGCGTACAACTGCCCGCTGCCGGTGGAAAAGGCGGATCTCGAGCTGTCCCTCGGGGAGCTTGCCGCAAAACTCAAACGCGATATGGCGCTGCAGGTCACCAAAGAAAACGCCGAGCGGACCTTTACAAATATCCTCTCTCTGTGCGATACCATCGACGGCATGGGCGATATCGTCTCCGTCAACCGGACGCTGACCGGCCCCGGCGGCGTCGAGGCGCTTGCCACCAACGGCACGCTGTTTCTGACTTATCCCGGCAGGGTGAACAACAATCCCATCTCCCGGGCGCTGCTCACCGGCGTCACCCCCGGCATGCTGGCCGTGGAACGCGCCGTGGTGGTGTACGCCCACCGGGAGGAACTGGTGATCCAGCTCTCCCAGAAAAGCGACGACATGGCGCTGGCCGACGCCTTTGCACAGACCCTCGCCGAAAACGGGCTTGTTCCCGAAAGGGACGATATGGGCAGGGTGACGCAGAACGTTTTTACGTTTGACAGGATCGAAATTTTATAAAAGTAGGAAAGTAAGAAAGTATCAAAGTAACAAATGAGGAAGGGCTGCGCCCTTGATTATAACGGTCAGCCGTCAGCCATTAGCTGTTAGCCGTTAGCTGTTAGCCATAACGGATTAAACTAAACTGTACCCATAAAAATGGACAGGTCGATTTTAGTGATTGCCGGTAACGTCCCCGGAAAACGGACAGGAGACGGATCAAACCGAAATCCGCGCGCCCGGCGGCGCAGAAACGCAGGGGACAATCAGGGGACGGTTATCCCGATTTACGCAGTCAAGCGGGGAACTGTCCCCTGATTTTCCCCGGACCGAAACCGTTGACCCTCTCCCTGACAAACAAAACAGAAAATCAACGCCGCTTTCGCGGCGTTCCTCATTTGTTACTTTCTTACTTTTTTCTTTCTTACTTTCAAAAAACAGCCGTCTCTGTCTGGACAGAGGCGGCTGTTTTTGCGTTACGCGGTCTTGAACGCCTGCGTCCTGACGCGCGGAATGGGCAGCGGGCCGAAGACCGTGAACAGGATCTTTACACATCCGTAATTTGCGTCCGTGCCGTTTCCGGCGGGCGTCAGGACCACCGTTTTTACTTCGCCGGGTTTCAGGGCGCAGATCACGGGCGAGACTGTATACGGCAGCCCGCAGACCGTAACGGCGTGGACGAAGGCGGTATACTGTTCGGAATCGTTACGGAGCACCGCCGTCACGGCGCCGACGGAAGGATCCAGCGTTTTATCCATGCCGCCGGCAAGGCGCAGGGAGACGCCGTCGCCGGGACAGTGCGTATCCAGAAACTGCGGGTAGGCGGGGTCCGCGAATACGTTTTCGGGCTCGCCCTTCAAAAGCAGGCCCGCAACAAGCGGCGCGGTCATACCGTCCCAGTAGGACTGGCCGTGGAGCTGCCCGGTCGTGACCCAGGTCCTCTCCGGCAGATAGCCGTTTGTCAGATCCAGCGCGCCGGTGGGCGAGACGTGCGCGCCCGTTCTGCCGTCTGCAAAGACGCTGCCGTAGGGGACGGCTTCGCCCCCGGAGGCGCTTTGGGCGTCCACGATCCCGTCGCCGGTCACGTTGTCCCCCGCCACAAGGCGGGTGCCGTCGCTCATTGTGATCGCCGTGAAGATCCCGTTTGCCTGGGCCTCGGCGAGCACGTCGGGGATATGGCGCATAACGCCGTACTGCGGCTCGTCAAGCTTTGCGATAAACGCGGCGTCGAGCGCGGGGTCGAGCAGCTTCGCCTTCATCTCCTCATAATCCTCCGCGGCGCAGCAGCTCCAGATGCCGGGCGCGTACAGCAGGTATTCGTCGATCGTATGCTTCAAAAGCGTGAACGCCGCCCGTCTGATCACGCGCGCGGGGACGAGCCTGAGAAGCGGCTCCACATAGATCTCCCGCCCGAAAAAGCGCATCAGCAGCCGCACGCCTTCCTCGGCGTTTAAGACCAGCTCATCCGCGCTGTCGACCATCAGCGCTTTGAACAGCTTTGTGCCCGTCCAGGCGGGGGCGTTGAACACCGCGCGGCTCACGTCGCCGCCGCCGTAGGCGTACAGATACTGGGCGACGACCTGGCAGCCGTAGGAGTTGCCGTAAACCGCCACCTTTTCAGCGCCCGTGATCGATTTGACGTCGGTGATAAACGCGCTGAGCTCCTGAGCGAGACCCACGGGGCCGAGCCGCCAGTCAAAGCAGAAAATAAACACGTTTTCATCGCCGAGCTGCTTTTCAAGCTCCAGCGCGATCATCGCGCCGTAGTCCACGTCGCCCCATCTGCCGGCGGCGCGGATCGCAGCCAGCGAGCTCCCGGCGGCGCCGGACACGACGGTGCGCATCGGATTTGCGGACGTGCCGTCCGGCAGCATTTTAAGCCCGCCGAACGCGGCGTCGTTGAGCTTTATCATCATCTCGTCAAGCTTTGCGTAGCGGCAAAGCATCACCGCCTGCAGCGCGGCGCCGATCAGATCGCCGATCGTCCCGTCCGCGCGCAGAAAATCGGCCGCCGGGTCAAAAAAGCGACGGGAATTCTGCTCTCCCCCTTCAAACAGCAGCATCGACTCCAGCATCCCCGGAACGACGACCGCCGCCTGCGGCGCCTCTTCTTCGGCAAACGCCGGGACTGAGAGCCCCATGAGCAGGCAGAAAACGAGCAAAACGGAAATGAGTTTTTTCATAAAGAACCCCTCCTGGTTTTTGAAAGTGAAAAAGTAATAAAGATACAAAGTTGCAAATAAGGGCGGGACACCCGCACCCGATTATAAATGCGGCTTTAAAGCCCCCGATAAATATGCGGTTTTCCGGATATATAATGCTTACTGTAACCAACGCCGCGCCGATGCGGCGTTCCGAATTTCTTAATTCTTAATTCTTAATTCCTAACTCCCCTTCGCTTCCTTCCTCCCCGGATGCGTCCGCCTCCGCGTCCTCCGTCTCGGTCAGCCGCAGCCCTGCGGTATCGGTCACGGGCAAAGAGAAGGCGATGGCCTTCGCGCGGGTGGAGGCGCCGGCGTCTCTGGCAACGGCCTCCATGATCGCGTTTTTGCCGGCGGTCTTCGTCACGATGAAGATCATGTCCTTTTCGGAGGCAAGCGTGATGCCCATAAATTTTTCGTCGCTCCGGGCGCCCGTGCCCTTGGCGTGGATCACGGTGCCGCCGCCGGCGCCGGCCTTTTTCGCGCACTCCATGACCATGCCGTTGTAGCCCTGTTCGCAGATCACCACGATCAGTGAATACTGTGTGTCCTTCAAAACGCTTTCCTCCCCTTTTTCAAAATCGGTGCCGCGGGTCATCAGCGCAAAGGCGGTTTTGCCGCCGATGCTGCCGACGGGCACCGTAAAGGCGATGCCGGTTCCCGGCACGTCGATGTGCATTTCGTTTTGCAGGCCGCGCTTGAGCCGCCGCCAGGCGGCGTCCGTGGCAACCGAGAACGCAATGGCCTTTTCCGCGTTGTCCATACCCAGCGTATCCAGCAGCTCGCCGGAGGCGGTGCCGCGCCCGAGGGTGATGAGATTTACCGGCAGGTCCTGTTTTTTGTAGATCGTATTCAGCTTCCCGAGCCGGCTGCGGCCGGTCACGCAAACCGTAAAATATAACGCGCCCATCGCTTTTGCCGCGCTCCTTTCCGTATAGAGTCAACAGCTTAAGGCAGCCAAGCCCGGTCAATCACGGGGACGGTTATCCCGATTTTCGTCAGTCAATCGGGGAACTGTCACCTGATGGGCCGAGCGGTCCTTTTGATTTATTCTTAAGCATTGCCTTTTTCGCAGGATAAGGCGGTACGCACCCGCCTGCCGCCGTTAATTACAGTTCGATCACTTCATACTCGCCGTAAACGGCGGCCGTCCCGCCGCCCGGTTCAGCCATCGGCGCCCGTTTTGATTTGAACCGGTACCTGAGCCCCAGGCACTGGATCGCGATCAGCGGCGTCATGGCGACCATGGCGACCACGCCGAACGCGTCCGTAACGATGTTGCCGCCCAGCGCCACCGACGCGCCCACCGCAAAGGGCAAAAGGAACGTGGCGGTCATGGGGCCGGAGGCGACCCCGCCGGAGTCGAAGGCGATGGCGGTAAAGATATCGGGCACAAAAAACGACAGCGCCAGCGCCGCCAGATAACCCGGCGCCAAAAACCATAAGATCGGGATCCCGGTCAGCACGCGCACCATGGCAAGCCCCACGGACGCCGCGACGCCGAAAGAAAAGGCGCGGCGCAGGGAGGCGCCCTTCACGTCCCCGTCGGTCAGCTCCTCCACCTGCCGCATGAGCACGTAGACCGCGGGCTCCGCCTGCACGATGAAATAGCCGATCAGCATCCCCAGCGGCACGATGACCCAGTTTGCCTGCAGGCCCGCAAGCGCCCCGCCCAAAAACGTGCCCGCCGGCATAAAGCCCACGTTGACGCCGGTGAGAAAAACGATCAGCCCGAAATACGTATACAGGATGCCGACCGTGATCTTCCGGACCACGTGGCGCTCCAGCCGCAGGGAGATGAGCTGATAGGCGTAGAAGAATATGGCGATCGGCAAAAGCGCGATGCCGATCTCCTTCATATAGGCAGGCGCGCTGCGCAGAAACAGCCCGGCAAGGTCCACGGAATCGCCGAGCTCCGGGATCACGGGGGGCGTATACGCCGCGTTTTCGGGGGAATAGACCAGAGACAGGGCCAGCACCGCTAAAATGGGGCCCACGGAGCACAGCGCCACCAGACCGAAGCTGTCCGTAAAGGCGCGGCGGTCCGAACGGATCGCAGAGATGCCGAGGCCGAACGCCATGATAAACGGCACGGTCATGGGGCCGGTGGTCACGCCGCCGGCGTCAAACGCCACAGCGAGAAAGCTTTTTGGCGCAAACAGCGCCAGTACGAACACCGCCGCGTAAAACACGATCAGAAGGATCCTCAGCGGCACGCCGAACAGCATGCGCAGCAGCGCGACGACCAAAAACAGCCCCACGCCCGCCGCAACGGAGACGATCAGGATCAGGTTGGGAATGGCGGGCACCTGGTTTGCAAGCACCTGCAGGTCCGGCTCGCTGACCGTGACCATCACGCCGAGCACGAAGCCCAGAAGCAGGATGAACCACAGCTTTCTGCTCTTTGTGACCTTTGCGCCGATGCGCTCCCCCATGGGCGCCATCGCCAGCTCCGCCCCCAAAGAGAACAGCATCATCCCCACGACCAGAAGCCCCCCGCCAAACAGAAAGGCGAGCAGGATGCTCGTCGGCATAGGGGTAAAGGTAAACGAAAGCAGCAGCACGATCGCCATGATCGGCAGCACCGCGCCGAGCGCTTCTCTGAATTTTTCCGCAAGCTTTGTCCGGTACAAGGGGGCCTCCGATCCGGTCGGTTTTCCGCAGAGCTTTTTGCAGGGTTTTTTTTGCAGAGCTTTTTTTGCAGAGCTTTTTGCAGGGTTTTTTTGCAGGGTCATTTTGCGGGGCTTTTCGCGGTTTTCGCACGGTATCCGTCCGGGTCGTCCGCGCGCCCCGCGTTTTTTTGAGCGTCTGTTAAGGCAACACCGCATAATTCCGGTGTGCGGATTGTGCAGTAGATTTTTTCGTCAGATTGTACAGATTTGACGCCGTCAACCTGGCGGTTGGCAAGGAAAATCTGTGCAGGATGACGGAATAAAGATCAAGCAAGGCGTGCACCGCGAATTGTGCGGTGTTGCCTTAACTCTTTGTGATCGCTCTGTCTTCGGAAAGGAGCGTTTCCCCCGTTTCCATATCCGTGACCGTTATCGTGTAGGATAATTTTTTAAAGTCTTTGAAATAGTTGTTATAAAAGTAGTTCTCGTCCATGAAAAGATCGGGCGTGGCCGTGGTGTGGGCAAACACAAAGCACGATGAATCATACCCGAAGGGCACGCCGTCAAGATCGATATCCGAGAAAACGACGCTCATATCGTGGTCGGTCTTGTTTTTGAAATAGTACGTCGCGTAGATGTACTCGACCCCTCTGCCTTTGCCCGGATACTCCGTGAATTCCGAGGCCGCGTTGATGAAGCCGAACGTCAGCTTGTCGTCGTCGCTGCTGACCGCGTATTTCGTCCCGGCGGGCAGATAGCCGACCGTGCCCGGCGCCTTGCCGGTGGGATACAGGGCGACAGTGGAATAATAGCCGTATTGGTCGTTCTCCCGCGCGTACAGAAACCGGACCAGCAGCTCCTCCACCTTGCCCTGGGCGAAACGGGATTCCTTGAAGCGGCTTGTGGGGATAATCACCTGGCGCATGCCGGAGCCGTTGGGCATGATGGAATCGTTATAATCCTCATCGTCCGGCAGCCGGTGGCCGTTGAGCGTGACGGAATCCGACCAGACCGACATGCGCTTCTCCGTCTTGTTCCAGACCATGAAGTTATAGACGATGATATTTTCGCCGTAGCCTTCGTTATATTTCTGCGTCACGTCCGCAAGCGTGATCCGGAGCCAATCGCCCTCGTATACGATCATGGGCGTACGGAAGGGGATCGCGTCCGCCATGCCCACGGAAAGGCGCAGGATCGAGCGCGCGTCGTCCGCGCCCACAACGCCGTCCCGGTTATAGTCCGCAAGGATAAAGGGCGTGGTCTGGGGCGCAAAGGTCTCCAGGTCCACGCTGCGCCTCAGCGCAAGCCTTGCGTCGTCCGCGCCGACAGAGCCGTCGCCGTTGACGTCTCCAAAGGGGTAGGCGCCGGCGGGAACGGCGAAAAGCGCCGCCAGCAGACAGAGCAGAAGCCCAAAAATCATCGCTTTTTTTAACATCTTCAGTCACCCGGGAAGTCTCCGCCGTAACGAACGCCGGCAGACTTTCCGTTCCTTTCTTTTTTAATAAAGGATTCCATGTTTATCATAGCATATGAAAAGGAAAGCTGTCAAGGAAAACAAAAACCGTTTCAAGGCGCAAACAAAAACCGTTTCAAGGCGCAAACAAAAACCGTTTCAAGGCGCAAACAAAAACCGTTTCAAGGCGCAAACAAAAACCGTTTCAAGGCGCCCCTCAAAAGGAAACTGCGCTGCAGCTCGGTTTGATTTGGAAAGAGATAAAGCTCCGTAGGGGCGGGCACCGACCGCCCGCATTTCCGTAGGG
>JAFRNP010000129.1 GCA_017430145.1 Clostridia bacterium | reverse complement strand
GTCCCCCTGTGCCTGTGCGTCAATCAAGGGGCGGTTACCTGAGCGCTGCTTCCTATTTTCAGGTTAATTGCAGCAAATAACGCCAACCGGGGGTCGGTTCCCCGATTGGTTTTAGAAAGAAGTGAAAAAAATATATAACCAAGGAACCGACCCTTGATTTACTTGTTGATCAAATCGTAAAAGGGGGGGATTTGTTCAAACGTATTAATTTGGATTTTTTATGTCCTGTCAATCAAGGAACCGTCCCCTGATTGACGGATGGGATAATCGATTTATGCCGTGCGTAAAGAATAAAACAAAGCAATAAGGGAACAGAGAGTGTAATAACAATTTTTATTACTACAATTTTATTATAGAAATATGGCATCCTGATAATGATAGAGAATATCATAAAAAAAACATACAACAGTACAAATGATATGGATCGGCTTTTGTCTTCTGTTTTTTGAATTCTGTTTTTCCAACATTGAAATGAAAAGAGGGTTAAATCAGAGAACAGTAATAATGCAGTTAGAATATCCCTGATTTTTGTAAAAGTAGCCATACATCTAAGAATTTGAATTCTGTTGGGGTTTTCAGCATGATTGTATAGATTTAATACAATCAAAACAATGTAACAAAGACAAAACAGTATTGTTATAATAATACATAATTTAGAAAAAATCATATCCAGCGTTTTCTTTTTCATAATGCTACCCCCGGTAAAATGACAGTACTTTCATAAGTATTAACTCCCATAGATCCATCAGGGTAATAATAGTAATAGTATTCTACAAATACACCATTCCCAGATTCTTTAGCTGCTTTAAAGCTCTCTAAATCCATATTACTCTTATATTTATAAGCGATTGATAATATGGGAAGACATGCAAGGATTATATCGCAAAACAAAATAATTATTCCTGCAAGTTCTGGAGCATATGGGGAGATAGAAGTTAAAGCAATACTCATTGCAGCAGATAGTATATCAAACAATGAATTTTTAGAAGCTTTTTCTAATTCAGAAATATAGTATTCATCTGCTTGTGCAGGTGTATAATAGTCTACATGTGAAAACAGTATTACTGGTCCAAACTCATTATCTGTACTTATGTTAACAATATGTCTCCCTCCGGTTTGTATCCATCTTTGAAACTCTTGAGGGGGAAGATCATGTTTCATATTGATTATGTCTTCAGAACCTTTGTATACAAACCCATATTTTTCCCAAATCGGTACCGCTCTTGTTCCTGCATCGTCATAATAATTCACCGGGTTCCAGCTGCAGTATGCAAACAGGTTATACGAATGGATATCCCCGTTGGCGCCGAGGGTGGTATCAAAGGTCAAAAAGCGGCCCCATTCCGGGTTATAATAGCGGGTGGTGAGGAAGTACAGCCCGGTTTCTTCGTCGTACATATACCCACGGTAACGGAACGGATTAATAACGCCAAGGTCGTTTGCGCGGGAGCCTGTTACACTTAATATCCTGCCCCATGCGTCATAGGTATACTGCACCACAGAATACCCGTAGATATTCACAATATCGACAACGTCGCCCTGCAGGTTTTTGACGTAATAATAAGCGTTGCCGCCGTACGTAAAGCCGATATACTCGCCCGATGCGCTCAGCCGGAACCGCATGGCGTTTGTCCCGGTCATCAACCCGACCATGCGCCCGCCGGCATAATAATAATTTGTCGTCGCGCCGTTGACCGTTTTTGTCAGGCGTTTCCCGTTTGCGTCGTAGGTGTAACTGAACGCGTCCCCGGAAACGCTGTCCGCATAGCTTTGCAGCAATCCCTGCCGGTTCCATTCATACAGAGCGCTTTTTGCGGCGTTTCCGTTGTCGTTATAGACAAGCCTCAATTCGCCGTTCAGGGAATATAAATCGTCGTCATTGTATGCGTTCAGCAGATCTTTCCAATTGGTATCATACGTCCATGTATCCGTATTCAGAACTGTACCCGGCGTGCCCGTGGTATACGCGTAGGTCTTACGGGTCTTTATGTTGTCGTTGTCATAGGTATACACATAGGTATACCCTGCTTTTTGGTTATTCTCCCGCGTTAGCCGGTTAAAGCTGTCGTATACGTAGCTTGTCGTATAGCTGCCGAGGGTCTCCGTTAATATATTCCCGTTTGCGTCGTAAGTATAAGTATAAGTCCCGATAGGAGTTGTAAGGGTCTGGATCTGCGGCGTGGTCCGGTTGCCGGTCAGATTGCGATACCCGTAGCTGTAGACCAGATTGCCGTGAACGGTTTTACTGCTTAATCTGCCCAAACCGTCATAGCTGTAATTCAGGAGGGTGTTCCCGTTATATTTTTCCTGATACAAATAGCCCGGCTTCTGCCCCGATTCAAAGCTGCCATACGTCAAGGTCAGCGTATCCGATCCAAGCGGGGTATATGCCTTGAGCGCCGTTACCTGATTCTGATTGTTGTAGGTATAATCCAATGACGCTTTGAGCGTATTTGCCTGTAAATACGTGCTGTAATACGTCCGTTCGGAAACCGGCCTGCCTGCAAGATCATAAATATACGCCGTGCGGGTATTTGCCGCCGTATCGGTCGTCATGGTGAGCTGCCCGTTCGCGCCGTAATAATAATTCTGTTCAAACGAATCATCGGTCAGCAGATTTGTATATGTTGTTTTGGCAATCCGGCCGGTAATCTCATCATCATATGTATATTCTTCCATATGATGTCCGATCGCCGATGCAGAGGGAAGGTTGTTCTCATACAGGACGCCGGAAAGAAATTGCTCTCCGACCTCTACCATTTCCGTCCTGCCCAGCGCGTCATAAGAAACCGTATACGTATTGCCGTTGTTTTGGATGGAAGTCAGCCTGTCGTTTGTATATCCGTATGAAGCCGAAAGCGTTCCGCTCTGCACGTTAGTAACAGCGCCCATTGCGTTATAGGTATAGCTTGTCGTTGCGCCGCGCGGGTCCGTAACGCTTTGAAGCAGACCGGTTGTGGTGTTATAGGTGTAGTTCACCGTATTGCCCGCCGCATTTGTGCTTGAATTGACGTAATTCCAATTGCTTGTATAGCCCGTTTTTGTCTCCAGATACGGCGCTTCGGTAATATCCCCGCAAACGGCAGCCAGATACCAATGCTGTGTGCTGCTGCCGGTATAATGTTTCTGTCGGATCAGATTTCCGTTTGATATCTGTTGAAGATTCATCGCGTTGCTGTCTACAACGCTTGCATAAGAGGTGACGGCTGTTGAGATCTTAAAACCGATCTGGTCGACGTACTGAACCTTAAACTTTTGTTTGCTGCTGCCGGAAGAAAACGTTTCTCCCCTCAGGATCGCGCTATCCGCAGAAGACCCGTTTTTGACCGTCAGCGCCAAAGTTGTATTGGCAAGCTTGATATAGTATTCGCCGGCCGTTCCGGTAGGCACGAACGTCCATTTCTGTGCTGCTTTTGAAAAATACCATGAAGCATTTTTTACATCTGACGCTGTTGTAGTGTTGTTAACGGTTATCGCCTTCCCGTTTGCAACATTTACGATATAGTATGATTCATTGGCTGTAACCTGTCTCGCGAAATCGATACTTCCGTATCGTGAAGTTGTGACAAGTCCGTAATTCGTGTTATGATAATCAATTCTTCTGGTATCATCTTTAGAAAGAACTGCTACAAGTCGGTTTGTGCTCTCATCATAGGATGCAACAGAACCAACGCCCGTTGCCGCTGAAGAAGCGGTTAAAACGTCTGACGCATACCCGTAATTCTGCGTATTCGCGGAAACGTCCGCAACGGAAATCAAATTCCCGTCCGCATCATAGACATACGTCTCTCCGTATTCCTCAGCCAGACAATACAGGCCCGTTGTATAGACGGCGTTCGCATTATTGTCGGCAACCACGGAAATCCGGATATACGCATAGGCTCCCGTCGCTTTTATCGGCAGGCTGATAAACTGCCATCCTGCAACAAACGGGTTTGCCGCAGCCGAGGCACTTGTAACTACGGTTGCGCCGTCTTGAGCGAGAAGCTCCGCCTGCAGATCCAATCTGGCGTTTAAATTTGCAGCGTTGCTGCTTTTATCCGTCAGAGGTACGCTGTTGGCTTTCACCCAGGCGCCGACGCTGAAGCACACGCCCGCCGTACTGTTGAGCGGAACCGTTTGCGATATGTTTTTCGCCGTTCCCGGACTCAGCGTTAATTTCATTGAGTTGGTAAACCCACCTGGCGCTTCAGATGAAATACTTGTAGTACCGTTGCTTGTCCATCCTGTTTGTGACTGTTTGAATTCCGGGTTTTGAAGCAGGTTAAACGCGCTGACGCCTGCCCCTTTTTCAAATTGGATGTCATCGACCCAAACCGTACCGCTGCCGGATGCGTTCAATCCGACCTCTAATTTTACCCACTGCCCTGCGCTTAAATTCACCGTAAGGGTTTGTCTTGTCCATTCATTAGCAGCTGTACCTGTAATACCTTCAGCTTTATACCGCGCAACATATGTGTTGCTTGCGCTCCAGACTTCCATAAACAATACAGGGGCTGCTCCGCTTAACGAGCTGCCGTTTGTTGTCACAAACGCAGAAGCTGTATAGACGCCTGCATCTAAATTTGTGATGTGTTGCAACGCAACAGATAACCCGACGTCTGTTGACGGCCGATAAATTTTTACCGAACCTTTTTCATAGTGCCCGACCGTTGTATCTTTTGTGACCGTAGAAGTATCGGCTGCCTGCGAATGGTATACGGAAAATGCAGAATTCAGCGTTCCGTTGAGACTTGGGTTGCGCACATAGTTTCTTACGGATTTTTGTATGCGGGATGCATCTGTCGTCCTGTTTGCTGTACGCAAAGCGGTATTACCCGGATTGTGCGTATAGGCTGCCGCCTCACCGGATGAAAGCGATATAACGCCCGTACAATGCCCATAGGAATCAAACTGGTACGTTTGGGTCTGATCCGGCGCAGAGGTCTGAGAAAGAGACGTTACGTCCGTTTCATTTTGCCTGTACGTTAACGTATAAGAGGCGCCGGTTTCATTGCCGCCGACACGGGACAGGGCGGAAACTCTGTGCATAACCGTGTTGTCATACCCGACGTTTACGGTGATCCCATCTATTTCCGTTACAGCAGTCAACAAGCTGCTATACGTATAATATATCTTTTTCCCGTCCTGGAACTGTATTTGCGTCAGATTACTGCCCGTATAGGAGAATAACGTGACATTGTTTCCGGGGGCGGTAATTGCAGAAATCTTGGAACCACTGTAAGATAATGTATATTGTCTGCCAACGCCGTCTGTGATACAGGTTAGTTTATTGCTGTTGTTATAGGTTAATAAAATGGATTGCCCGTACGGATCCTGTACCTCAGTTAAATATCCCAATGTATTAAAATACATCTTATTCTTTTTCAGGTCATCCAATATAAACGTACCGTCCGTATTGACGGTCAGCGTATATCCAAGGCCGTCTTCATCAAACCCTGATGTATCCTCTTCGGAAGCAAAATAGAAATAATGCTGTGTACCGTCGGCGTCGTCCAGATAATACCTGTATTTTCGGGCTTCAGCAGATGAGGACGCCGTCAGATTCGGATTCTGGCAGATATACATCTGATAATTGAGCTTCCATCCGGCGCCGACTGCGCCAAGCGGATTTTGAAACGCCTGCCCGTTTGTATCTGTATGTTTGTTCGCATTATATGTCAGTTGCAGAGAAACCGGCATCCGCTCCCCGCCCGTTGCTGTGGTAACCGGCTGCGATACGACCAGATTACCGTTGTATAGATTTACGTCCGCGTTGCCGCCGCGCCCGGCAGAGACGCCGGAATAAGTATAATAATCTTCATAACCGGAGGTATTCCGATAGTTGATTATTAATTGCGGACGGTAGTTTTCGTCTTGTGTCTCATACGTCGGTCCATTCGTATAGTGAGAGGAATAAAACCATGCGACGTTGCTTGTGTTTCCTGCCTCAGCAGCGTCAGATTTCAGCATAACGCCGTAATTGGAAGCAGGGTTTTGATACCATGCGTCTGCAAGCGCTGTTATATCCCAATAAATATCCTGCATGGTAAGCGAATTTGCGGCAATTACCTTGTATTCCGAAACTGTGGCATCATAATCCGGACTTTGTGCCCAGCATATTTCACTCTGTACCCATGGTTCCAAGACTTTATGCAGAGTGATCGTAATAGACAGATCACAACGTCTGAGTCTGGTCAGCATCTCAGCGGAGACAATTCTTGCGCCAACTCCCAGATCCGGCATATTGATTTTTAAAAACGCACGTGCGTCTCCGTTGATTGATTGATATATATACTTTCCAACATATAAGCTTCCAACGTAGCTGTTGCCGCCTAACCCATAACAATCTTCCGGATGATCGGAAAGGATAAATGCGGATTGCCCGCCGTTTGTAAAGGATCTGTCCGTCTCCACCACCGGGTCGATTGTCACCGGGTAGGCGCGGGCGGGGTCGGCCAGCCACGCTTCGTCCGGCGTTAAGGTGAAGGCGATCTCGTTTTCTTTTTCTTCGGACAATACAAGGCTCAGCTCGCTGCTCGCGTTTCCTTCGGCGTCCGTCATGTAGGGCGCCGTGACCGTAAAGGCGGACTCTCCCTCCGGCGTCACAAAACACAGCGTTTTTCCGTCCGCCTGCAGCTGGGGCGTTACGTTTTCGTAACGGTACCGCACCGTAAAGTTATGCGGCGCGGCATAGGTCCGCAGGATCAGATCCTCTTTCATATTACCACCATACAGACGGTATTGCAAGTCTGTTTCATCAAAAACGTCGCAAAACGACGCTTCTGCGGTAAAAGCGTCCGGCGTCGTGGGATCGTCGTCCGGCTTTTGCTCCGCAATTTGCGCGGTTTGCGCCCGAATTCCGTCGTAGGTCCATGAAAGAAAAGCGCCGTCCTTTGAAACCGAGACAAGCGCTTCATTTTCTGTCGATTTTGAGATCCGGTAGCCGGCGCTGTTGGCGCCCGGCATAAAAGCGTCGCCCTCCGGCGTTTCTTTCAGCGTATTGTCATAGTCCGTAAAAGCGCCGTCCTCCGCTTCAAAATGGACGGCGTCGTTGTAAACGCACGCCTGTCGCGTGCCGTCGGAAAGGATAAAGGTTTTTGTTCCCGCCGTACGCAAGGCGGTATCCTCCGAAAGGATCACCGCTTCCGGGGGTACGATCAGATCTTCCGGCTCTTCTTCCGGGATTTCCTCCGGCTCCTCCTCCGGCAGGAGCTCTTCTTCCGGCAGCTCGGTTGCCGCCGCCTTCAACATACAAAAAACACTGTCGTTCACGGGCGCCGCCTGCACAATAAGCAACAGCGCAAGAAGCACGGAAATACAACGTAATACCGTTTTCATATTGTTTCCTTTCCGCAAACCGGCGTCGGCCGAACGCCGGAAGCACACGTTTTTTTGTATGTGTACACATCATCTACATTATATATCCAAAGGCATGATTCTTTCAATTGATCGAATAACCAAGGTTTTCCGTTTTTGTTTGTCGGAAAGGGAGAATTTTATCATTTTGCAAAAAAAACGCCCGTTTTTCTGTCACGAATTGCCTTTTTGAAGGGTTTATCAATCAGGGGAAGGTTTAACCGCTGAAAAGTAACCTAATTAATCCCTCCCCGGAAATCTATCGCCCCAAACGCGCTTGTGTACTGTCACAGCATGGCCGGGGGAAAGGGGGGCGAAATTGAATACTATTCTTTTCTATATTTTACCCAATATGTAACATCTACCAAATTTGAGCTGCTTTCCGGTTCTGAAAAGAATTCCACACGGCAGCTTTTTTGATGGGTGTAAATTTTTCGGTATGCGGCAACATGAACCACATGATACTCCGTACGATACCACAATGTGCTTGTTTTATCAGGTTGTACAAACTCAAACACCGAAGGATCCATGTTTTTATCTTGGGGGATTAAATCCTCATCGGAAAGAAAGTATTCAAATAAATCAGTACATACCGATTCTTCATTGAACAGTACTTTTGTACCTTTCTCTCCGGAGATCGGGATATTTTGCAATGGAACTTCATTTGTAACCGGTACCGTCCAATGCCAATAAATGTATTTTTTCTGTTCATCTTTGGTTTCTTCCAGTTCAAATTCATCCTTTGATATTGCCTCATCAATCGCCTGATCTTTCTCTTCTTCTGACAGAAACTGAATCCCATCTAATTCTTTTGATGGAAACCCATTGGGAATATTTGCCACATAATAGGTATTCTCAACTACTGCTTGAGAAGTATCAGTTACCGAATCCAACAGAGTATAGCCTTCTAACTCTTTTTGATATCCTGTAACGAGTTCAATTGATTCCCCTGCCCACTTTTCCTCCGCGATGCTCGCATCCTCCGGCAGTTCTTCATACGGTATCCATTCACTGAGATCATTTTCTTCCCAACAGGCATATAAAACCGAAACCCTTTGAGAGAATTCATAACGTGCGCCGTCTTCTTTTCTTACATACCAACCTAAGAACTTATGATAAGGATACTCAGGCTCTGGATAATTCCGCCCATCAAATTCGACAAGAGAGGCCCCTGATGGCGAAAAAAAACCTCCGTTTGCATTTAACAGAATAATAGGCTCTTCATTTTCCTCTGCAGCTTCGTTTTTCGTTTTTGAAATTGCTTCTTTAAGAGTATCCTTTAATTCATTCAGATAAACAATGATATCATTGTTTCCGGTTGTATTCGTATCATAGATGATTATCGTTTCCGGTTCCGGGCTCACAGTTGGAGCTGTTGTTTTTGAATCATCATTTTCACCAGTAAGATGCAAAATACCGAAAACTATTAAAGCAATAATGATCATAAGAAGTAACGAATTTGCCGTTATTTGAATACATCCCGGGCTCGTTATGCTAATACACCCCTGCGGTACACCAGAAGGGTTTGAAGAAAAATCAGCATTATCCATATAATAATTCTCAATGCTTTTTCCGGTGGAACAATCATTTTGCTGTGTATATTCACTTCCAATCAAATGCGTATGGCTTTGATCGCTACCTGCTTCTCTCTCACTGGAAACAGAAACCATAGAATCCGGACTTGAAAAAATACTTTT
Organism: Clostridia bacterium; assembly: GCA_017430145.1. Classification (GTDB taxonomy): domain Bacteria; phylum Bacillota; class Clostridia; order Oscillospirales; family Acutalibacteraceae; genus RUG806. Next base: position 28,329 of record JAFRNP010000129.1, on the reverse strand, counting down.
AAAACCATTTGACAGCCAATAAAAAATGCCTCTTTTTTTATTCATTTTTTCACATCTCCTTTCTTTTTTTCATAAAGATAAAACCACAAAATCTACAAAATGTGACATATTTTTTTGAATTTTAATCAATTCTTTTCCATATCTCCATTTTCCATGCTTCATTTGTGGGATTTTTATTTGTCGGGAAGGGAGAATTTTACATTTTTGTAAAAAACCTTGTCACAAATAACCTGTTTGAAGGGTTATATAATGCTTTTCTTTTGTTGGCAAAAAAAACAGCGCATATGCGCTTGTCCGGTGAGAGGCAGATTTTTGTATCCGGACTTTGCGCATATGCACTGCTTTTATCTGTTTTTACGGATTATGCGTAAGAATAAAGTGTTGTGCTCTCGCTACCAGCTGTGAAAGTGACTTTTATTCGGTATGTAGAAAAAACATTAATCAAACGGTCATCGCTCAATGACAATGAAGTACCGGTTTTGGAATCGGACCATGTTTCGATTGTTTTGTATTCTCCACTTGTCAATTTTTGTACTTCAATGATGATTTGCAGATACATGGAGCTTTTTGCGGTTAAGGAAGCTGATCCATAGAGCGTAATACCGGATATATTACAATAGCAACTACATTCATCAATATTTACATATTCCTCAATAATAGGATCATCTGCGGGCAGTTCCACATCTGCCGCAAAGGAGATAGCTACAAACTGGAACAGGGTAATAACGACCAACAGGAGGGATACAATATTTTTACTTTTCTTTTTCATGAAAAATTCCTTTCTCTTTTTGCCTCTCAAATTAAAAAAGAAAGAAAATAAATTCGTGTGACAAAGTTTTTTAAGAATTAACAAAAAATTAATATTTTTCCTTGGTTCTATTTTACCTGCTTTGCAATTTCAAATAAGGTATCCATATCAACATCCCTCCCGTAAATATTATACAAACAATTTGTTTCCGGTTCAACCCAAATGATTATGTTTGTATTGTACGATGAAATTGCAGCTCCTAAATGATATGTAATACTGTTTTGTGTATGTTCAGTCCACTGATGACGATCCGTATCAACAGAATACGAATCAAATTGCGACTGCTTATCTATCTGTATTTCCCGAGAAAATTTGTCCTCATAAGAATATGTGATCTTATTCGGGCCCAACTGCTTTTTTTCCGTCAGTACAAACCCCTCCGGTATATAACCGATTTTCAATTCGAGATAGTTTTCTCCTGAAAGCGGTCGGTTCAAAACAAGGTTCATAAACCCTTCGCCCTTCACAAAGGATATCCCGAAAAGCTGTGAGGCGGTAACGGTGAGAATCATCAGCAGCGCGATGATCGCCGCCACCAGGATCACCTTGGCGCCGCGGGTCAGACGGTGGTAACGGTTATTGCGGGTGCGGGAAATAAGCCGTTTAATCTCCCGCTCAAACGACGGCGAAAAGGAGGGGTCCGGCTGCTCGCCGCAAGCGATCGCCGACGCAAACAGCTCCCGCGCAATTTCTTCGCAAGCCTGTCGGAGTACACCGGACGTTCCGGCGGACCTCGTCTGTTCCATTCGCGTTATCCCCTCCTTTCGTTTTTATCAGACGCACACGGTCACAGTTCATTTTTCAGTATTTCGGCAAGCATTTTTTTCGCCCGTTCGATCCGTTTGCGCACGGTAAAATCCTTTAATCCCATGATCTCGCCGATTTCCGCCGACGAACGTCCCTCGCCGTATTTCAAAAGCAGAGGCATACGGTATCCCTCCGGGATTTCGCGCAGCTTTGCAAGCACCATTTCCTTGTCGAACCGGTCAAAATACGCCGACTCCACGGTTTCGTTGTCGATGAGATCCGTTTGTTCATCCTCTAAGAAGCTTTCCCGCCATTTGCCCTGCAGCTTTTTTGCATTGGTTATTGTCGTCAGGATCAAATACCTGCCCGTCGCCGCCGATTCGGGATCGTCTATCTTATGTATGTTTTTCGCAATATAGAAAAACACTTCCTGCATAACGTCTTCACACAGTTCATGGTCTTCCAATATATGATACGCCGTATGATACATGGGCTTTTTCCACTTATTATACAAAACAGAGAATTTATTTTTCTCCTCCGGCGTTTCAATAATCGATAAATAAAAATTCAGCATCTCTCTCAGCGCAGGCCTCAAACGCCTCTCCGTTTTTTCTCACACAGCACAACGCAAAGACGGTTTTCCATTGTATTAAACCGTCTTTGCGTCTGTTTTGTGACGTAAAAAAAACTTTTTTTCAGTTTTTTTCCTGATACCCGTGGGTTCGGATATACGTCAGCACCTCTGCAAGCCCGTCCTTATTCGGGTGCAGGCCGTCCGACATCATCAGTTCCTCTTTCGCGTTGCCGTCCTGGGCGACCAGGCAGGAGAAGGTGTCCAGATACCTGCAGCCGTGTTCCTCGGCGATCTTCAATATCCAGCTGTTCGCCTCGGTGATCATCACGTTGGTGATATCGCCCCAGTAACGGTACGCGGGGGTGATGGGATAGATGGACTGCAGCAGCAGGATCGTATCGGGGCTGATCTCCTGAATGGAAGTCACGAGGTCTGTATACTCCGCTGTAAAGTATTCCTCATCCATAAAAGAGATCCCGTTGATGCCGAGCGCAATGACCATGATATCGGGCTTATGCAGCTCCACGACCTCCCGGATCGGGCGCTCCACCTTGTCAAACGGATCGTATATCTCGTAGCTGCCCTGGTACGCCAGCGTCATAGTGCCCTCCGGCCCCGTCCAGAGCTGTGTGGAATCGTCTCCGCCTTTGAGCATCCCGTAGGGCCACAGCCAGTAGGTCGGGGAATCGCACAAAAAGGTGATACGGTCAAGGTATTCCTGTCCCATATCCTCGCTGATCGGCAGCAGCGCGGGGGAACCGAGGTCCACCGGCGTGAGCTCCGGATGGTCCTCATAGACCTGAAATGCGCGGCGGTCCACCTGGGCCTGCGAGACAAGCTCTGTTGTTTCGGGCTCGGCAGTTTCGGCGGGTTCGCCGGCTTCGGCAGTTTCGGCGGGTTCGCCGGCTTCGGACGGCGCCGTCGTTTTTTCAGTCGCAGCCGGACCGTTCCCGGCGCAGGCGGTAAAAAGAAATGCAAAACTGAGCAGGATGCAAAGTACGGCGATCGGTTTCATTTTTTTTCTGCAGACAACCGGTTTTCCCGGCTGTATTCCTTTCTGTTTTTTTACTTCATCATACTCCGTTTTGACTTTTTGTCAAGCTTTTTCGGAAACATTGCACAAAGGACAATAGAACAAACGGCAAAAGAAAAAGCTGCATTTCAATCAAAAGCGGCGGTTGACAAATACGCCGGAAATGATTAGAATAAAGAATAGAATAATCGGAAAGGAGCGGCGCGGCTGCCTTTTTTGCCGCACCGACGCGTGAACCAATGAGTGATTTGACTGTCGCCTGCCCGCGTCTGTTTTTTGTGATCCCCTGCTACAACGAGGAGGAGGTGCTCCCGGTCACGGCGCCGATCTTTGCCCAAAAGCTGTCGGACCTGATCAAGGCGGGCAAGATCGACCGCGAAAGCCGCATCCTGTTTGTGGACGACGGCTCCAAAGACGGCACATGGGAGCTTATCAGCACGCTTGCCAAAAACGACCGGCACTTTTTGGGGATCCGGCAAAGCCGCAACCGCGGGCACCAGAACGCAGTGCTTGCGGGACTGATGGAAGCGAAGGACCTGTGCGATATCACGATCTCGGTGGACTGCGACGGGCAGGATGATATCAACGCCGCCGACCAGATGGTCGACGAGTACCTGGACGGCTGCGAGGTCGTGTACGGCGTGCGCTCCAACCGGGACTCCGATACCTTTTTCAAGCGCTTCACCGCGGAATCGTTTTATAAGCTGATGACCGCCATGGGGGTGGAATCCGTTTTCAACCACGCGGATTACCGCCTTGTCAGCGCCCGGGTGCTGCAGGAGTTTGCCAATTTTAAGGAAGTCAATATTTTTCTGCGCGGCCTGTTTCCTCTGGTAGGCTTCAAAAGCACAAGCGTCTATTACGAGCGGCATGAGCGCATGGCGGGCGAAAGCCACTATCCTCTTAAAAAAATGCTCGCCCTCGCCTTTGACGGGATCACGGGCCTTAGCATAAAGCCCATCCATCTGATCACCGGCTTCGGGATGTTCGTTTCGTTGCTCAGCTTTATCGGCGTGATCTGGAGCGTGATCATGGCGCTGATCGGAAAAACCGTTCCCGGCTGGGCAAGCATGACCTGCATCATCTGCCTGCTCGGCGGCATCCAGCTCGTCTCCCTCGGGATCCTCGGGGAGTATATCGGAAAGATCTATCTGGAGGTCAAAGCGCGCCCGCGGTATATCATCAGCGAACGCACATGGAATAAAAAAGCATAAAAAAGCACGTCCGGCCAAAAATGTTGTTGCATTTTTTCTGAACACAGAGTATGATATCTGTATAATTGGTTTTTTGGGAGAGACACATGAGAGAGAGCACAAGAACATACGCACAGGAGGCTTATGAAATCATCCTGCACGCAGCAAAGACCATCGGCTCCCGGCTGCCGGGCTCCAAAGGCGAAAAAGCGTTTTCGGACTATATGGGTGAAAAGCTGCGTTCCATCGGCATCGAACCGAAAACCGAAGAGTTTTTCGTGGCGCCCCGATCTGCCATCGGCGGGATCCCCTATGCGGGATACGCCGGCCTGATCCTGAGTATTTGCACCTTTATTGCCCTGCAGGTCACGCCCCTGTGGTTCGGCATGGCGTTTTTCGGTTTTCTGACGGCATTCTGGCTCATCACCTGCTGTCTGCTGTACCAGAGATGGTCCGACATGTTTTTCCCGCAGAAGATCTCGCAGAATACCTACGGCGAGCTGCTGCCGCCGGACGGCAAGTTTGATTACACCATCATCCTTTCCGGACATCTGGACACATGCTGGTGCTGGAAACACTCCGCAAAAGCCTATAAGTACAAAGACAAACCCGGCATGGGTATGCTGGTCACCGTCCTCAAAATGGTTTTCGGTACGATCGCCTTCGTATTTCTGGTGCTTACTTCCATTTTCATGGCAGTCGTATACGCCGGGGACCTGTTCAAAGCAGACTTTGCGGCGGCAATCCTGAGTGCCGCATGGTTTGAACGTTTTCGTATCGCGCTGCATTTTACGCCGTTCGTTACCGCCATCGCCAGCTGCTTTGTGATCATGTGGAACGACTCGCATGAGGAAAACGCCTCCCGCGGCGCTATGGACAACGCCTCCGGCTGTGCGCTGAGCTTTGAGCTGACAAAGTATTTCGCCGAACACCCGGATAAGATGCCAAAAAACTGCCGGATCGTCGATCTGAATATCGGCTCGGAGGAAACGGGCCTGCGCGGCTCCATGGCGTTTACGGAAGAGCACAAAAATGACGATCTCAGCAAAAACATATGGCACATCAATATCGACTCCATCGCCGACGAGGACCATTTTAACGTCATCGTCAAGGACGACTGGCAGAACTGCCGTTTTGATAAGGATCTGGAGGAAATGTTCCTTGCGGCGTTCAAGGAGCTCGGAATGAAAAGCAAAGAGGGCGGCAGCATGCACAACCCCGTGGGCGGCTGCGACTCCACGCCCATGACGCGCGCTGGCGCAAAATCAGTGACCTTTGCGGCACAGAATCCCACGCTCACTTACTATTACCACACCTGGCACGACGTGCCCGAGCGTTTTCAGATGGAGACCGTCGGCGACGGCTTCGACGTGGTGCTGAACGTCATAGAACAGATCGGCGCGTATCAGGAAAAGAACGGGTACCCGGGATACAGGAAAAAGTAAGAAAGTAATAAAGATACAAAGTAACAAATAAGGGCGGGCTTCCGCCCGCACCCGGATAAAAGAAGGAGGTTTTTTCTGATAATGACCTCCTTCTTCTGTTATCAGCGCCGTCAAAGCGGTGTTCCGGCTTTTTTCCCTTTGTCTTTTTTTACAGATACGCTCTGACGTCGGTCATGAGAGCGTCCTCGAGACGGATCAGGCGTTTGGCGATATCCTTGGCGTACTCCTCGGCCGCCTCGTACTCGTTGAGGTACCGGCTCAGGGATTTGACGCCCATGCCGCAGCCGTCCGTCATCAGATCCGCCACGGTACTGTCGGAGCCGTTGACGGCGAGCATCCCCTTGGATTTGAGCCACGACATCCCCTTGGCGATGGGGTTCGGATCCTTCCCCTCGTCGCCGAAGCGATCCAGCCGGTCCCGGATCTCCTCCCCCAGCGCCGCGTGCGCCCGGCGGCAGTCGTCAAGCGAACGGCGCAGACGTTCGTCGTGCACATAGTCCATCACGTCGTCAATGGACTGCACGCCCATCTTCGCGCCGGAATCACATTCCCGCAGTAAGCGGATCGTATCCTGTTCGATCATGTTGCCTCCCCCGACGCCCTGACGACCGGAGCCGCCCGACGTCTTTTTCTGTGTTTTATCAACAGTGTTCCCCGGAATCGAACGATTATGTCACAATGGCGAGCGGGAAAAAGTGTTTTCTGCCGCCGAACACCTTTACCAAAGAAAGAGCCGGCCGTATCCGATAAAACCGGGGCTGACCATCCGAAAAACAGTATCTGCGCGGGATACGAAAAAAATTTTGAAAATCTCTTGACATACCCTTTGTTTTTGTGTATAATATCGCTTGTTGACAGATGAAATGCTGCTATGGCTCAGGAGGTAGAGCGCATCCTTGGTAAGGATGAGGTCACCAGTTCGACTCTGGTTAGCAGCTCCACAGAAAAGCCCTTACCCACGCGGTTTACGGGCTTTTTTGTTTTTCAGTGAGTTGCTGCAGCATCTAAAAACCACCACAGAAACCACCACCGCCTGTTTTTTTTCTGCCCTAAAAAAAGATTACCGGACAGCTTGATCGGCTGCCCGGTTTTATTATGCCTGATTCTGTTTAATAGCATTCCGGAAGATCTGACTTGTCCGCTTCATGCTTTCTTCATCTGCGTGGGTGTACATCCGTAATACTGTTTCTTATTTTACTTTTATGCTTTCTTTGTGCAGTTGGCAGACCGCACTCTGTTTTTATCTCAAAAGGAGTTTTTTGTCTACTTCATCGCTTAAGCTTTTTTTTGAACCACTCGTCTAACGAGTGGTTTTCGGATGACAACAAAAGCTCAAAACCAAACAATCGGTCTCCTTTGCGCCGATCCTTTAACAGAAAACCGTTGAGAAACGGCCCCCCGACGTTTTCAAGGCCGTACCCCATCGTGATGCTGTATCCCGGAAAAACCGCTTTTTCAATCATCGGAGGATACCTGATAGATTTTGACGTAATCCACGATAAACTGCGTGGTGTAATCCTTTTCGTGGGCGATCTCTTCGGGGATCTCAAGAGACACGATCACTTCTTCGGGTTCCTGCGACACGCCTTTCGAAAAGCTGCTGCGCGCGCACTCTTTGCCGTTTATGTAAAAGATATACTCGTCCTCCGTCCACTTGCAGGCGTAGGTGTTGTACTCGGTGTAAATGTTATTGCCGCGGAAATGCCCCACGTTTTTGGAGTCGATATTCTCCACGTCGTCGCCGCCGTTGCAGTGGAGATTGACGCTGACGGAATCCCTTTTCGCCTTCGTGCTTGCGTTCGCGCTCATCGCCTCAAAAATATCGATCTCACAGCCGCCGGGACCGCCCGCGGACTTTTCGTGGTCATAGGGGTTTTGCGCCTGCAGCCAGAACGCGCTCCAGAAGCCGCCGCCGTCGTTGCACTTGCAGCGGATCTCAAAATACCCCTTATTATACCACTGCTTCAGGCTGACCATACCGGAATACCAGCCTTCCCCGTATTCGCCGTCCTCCCGGTACTGCGCCGTAAGTATCAGGTTGCCGTCTCTGACCTGGGCCTGCTTTGAGGAATTGAAGCCGTTGCGGCGCGCGCCGAGCGCACGGTCGTGCCACACGTCGCAGTTTAAGCTGTCGCCCTCAAATTCGTCCTCAAACACAAGCGTATAGCCCGCAAGATCGACCGCCGGCCCCTTCGGGAACGACGGATAATTCGGGATGATGCAGATCGCCAGAATATACAAAACGACCAGCAGAACACAGAGCCCCGATGCGCCCGCAGCGACGGCGCGCCTGCGCTGTTTGCCGCGCGAAAGGCGTACATAATACACGATAAAAAACACGATGTTCAGGACCGAAAGGATCGCCGCCGCCGTTTCGGACCGGTTCTCGTGAAGCAGGACGTTATTGATCAGAAACACCAGCGCGAGAAATCCCGCGGCGTAAGCGGCTGCCGCGATCAGCGCCTTCCATACCGGCTTTTTCTGCGTAAACAGCCAGGTGACCATACCAACGGTGAACATAAACAGCGCGACGGAAAGAAAATAGAGCGCCGGCACCCATTTGGGGAACGCATATAAAAAGAGGGCGCCTGCGCCGACCGCAGATACCGCGGCAAGACAGGAAATAACAGTTCGTTTCATAAAAAACCTCCGGGTCGTTGTTATATCCATCATACCCGCTTCCTGCCGAAAAATCAAGTAAAATGATAAAAGGATCCGGTCCCGGCAAGGAACGTCTTTTTTTAAAAAACGCGATCCGCGTCTTCTGAGGATTGACAATCCTCGGATTTCTATGTATAGTAAAACTGTAATACTGCCGGTTGTCCGGCTGCGGACGTTTTTGGGCGGAGGTGACAGTTTGAATATCAAAAAGATCAACAAAAAGCTGCAAAAGGCTTTCGGCGGAAAGTTTACCGCGGTTTATGAGAACGGCGCCGTTTCCGTGCGGGGAGAAAGCGGCGATTGGGGCGAGATCGTTTCCGCCTGTATGGCCGCCGCGACCAAAAACAGCACGACGCACGTGGTCAACGACGCGGTCTTTACCGGCGCCGTGCCTGAAGAAATGCGCCTGCCCGCCATAACGGACAGCGCCCTTGACGGCAAAAGCCCGGACGTGCTCATCATCGGCGGCGGGATCTCCGGCGCTTCGATCGCAAGAGAGCTGACGAAATGGAAGCTGGACGTGCTGCTGATCGAAAAAGAAGCCGACCTGGCGCTGGGCGCCTCGGGCAGAAACGACGGCGAGGTCCACCCGGGCGTCGATCTCGGCAAGGGTTCGCTGAAGCACAAATACGTCCGGCGCGGCAACCGCATGTACGGCGACGTGTGCCGGGAGCTGAACGTGGGATTCCGCCGCGTGGGCCAGTACGTGGGCTTTTTAAACGGCGCCCTGCGTCCGCTGATCGGCGCATACTGCCTATTGCGGAAATACCGGGACGGGATCGAGGATACGGAGATCATCTCCGGCAAAGAGCTTCACCGCCGGGAGCCGAATCTGAACCACGCCTTCAAATTTGCAATTTCCAATCCCTCCACGGGGTGCGTGTGCCCCTACGGCCTGACCATCGCCTACGCCGAAAACGCCGTGCAAAACGGCGCCCGCGTTTCACTGAGCACGGCGGCGCTGGGCATGGACGTGCAAAACGGCGAGATCCTCAGCGTATGCACGAACCGCGGGACGGTCTATCCGCGGCTTGTGATCAACGCGGCGGGCGTTTTTGCCGAGGAGATCGCCAAAATGGCGGACGACCGCTTTTATTCCATCCATCCGCGGCGCGGCACGAATTCCATCCTTGACAAAAAAGCGGGCGTCTATATGCACTCAGTTTCGTCCGTGAAAGAGCTGCCCGCCCACGATAAATCCCATTCCAAGGGCGGCGGGATCCTGCACACCGTCCACGATAATCTTTTGGTGGGCCCCGACGCCGTTGAGACGTATGAAAAGGAAAACTATGCGACGAACGCCGACAGCATCAAAACGGTGTTTGACAAGCAGACCGTGTCCATGCCGGGGCTGTCAAAAAGCGATATCATCACCTATTTCACGGGTGTGCGCGCCCCGACCTTTGAAGAAGATTTTATTATCGAAAAGGGCCGGAGGACGAAGAACCTGATCCACTGCGCCGGCATCCAGTCCCCGGGGCTGACCACCGCGCCTGCGGTGGCGCTGGATATTGAAAAAATGGCGGTGGAGATGCTTTCTGAGAACTCCCCCGTTGAAAAGAACGAGGCGTTCGACCCCATCCGGAAGGGCGTGCCGGTCCTGCGGGACATGCCCGACGACGAGCGGGCGGAAATGATCCGGCAGAACCCCGATTACGGCGTGATCGTCTGCCGCTGCGAGGAGGTCAGCAAGGGCGAGATTTTGGACGCGCTCCGTTCGCCGATCTGCGTCCCCACCGTCGACGGCGTCAAAAAGCGCGTAAGGCCCGGCATGGGGCGCTGCCAGGGCGGCTTCTGTTCGCCGCTCGTCGTAAAGATCATCGCCGAATTCCTCGGCGTCCCCCCGGAGGACGTCAGAAAATCCGCAGACAGCGCCGTCATCACGTACGGCAAAACGAAGGGAGGCGCCGACGATGAAACCGTATGACGTGATCGTGATCGGCGGCGGCCCCGCGGGCCTTGCCGCAGCCGTCAGCGCGAACGACAGCGGCGCCGCCGTCTGTCTGATCGAACGGGAGAACAGGCTCGGCGGCATCCTGAAGCAGTGCATCCACGACGGCTTCGGCCTGCTGCGGTTCGGGGCGCGGCTGACCGGCCCCGAGTACGCGCAGCGGTATATAAACGAGGTGCGCGCCAGGGATATCGACGTTTTCACCGAGACTTTTGTCACAAAAACGGAATCCGACGGCGGCGGGTTTGTCATCCATGCCGTCAACCGCTCCGGCGTAACGGTGCTGTCGGCGAACGCGCTGGTGCTTGCCACCGGCTGCCGGGAGCGGACCGCCAAGCAGGTTTTCATCCACGGGACCCGTCCGGCGGGCGTGTTTACCGCCGGCACGGCGCAGCATTTCACCAATCTGATGGGGCTGCAGCCGGCGAACAACTGCGTGATCCTCGGCTCGGGCGATATCGGGCTGATCATGGCGCGAAGGCTGACGCTGGAGGGCGCGAAGGTTTTAGGCGTGTACGAGGCAAAGCCCACGCCCTCCGGCCTGACGCGCAACCTGCACCAGTGCCTGTACGACTACGGGATCCCGCTTTACCTCTCCAAAACCGTGACGCGCGTATTCGGCGAGGACCGGGTGACGGGGGTGGAGATATCCGCCGTGGACGACGCCATGCGGCCGGTCCCGGGGACGGAGGAATACGTGGCGTGCGATACGCTGATCCTTTCCGTGGGGCTGATCCCGGAAAACGAGATCGCCGAGGCGCTGGGCGTGAAGCTTGACGACCGGACGAAGGGCCCGGTCTGCGACGGGCAGTTCATGACGAACGTGGACGGCGTGTTCTCCTGCGGGAACGCGCTGCACGTCAACGACCTGGTGGATTACGTCTCCGAAAATGCCGCGATCGCGGGCAAAAACGCCGCAAATTACAAAAAAGCGCCGCGTAAGCTCCTGGAGCTGCAGGCGGACGCATCGCTTTTGTATCTCGTGCCGCAGACGCTTGACCTGAACCGGGACAACAGCAAAACGACCCTGTTTTTCCGTTCAAAGGAACCGCTGGACGGCGCCAGCCTGAAGATCTATGCGGACGGGAACGAGGTACTGGGCAAACGGTACGCCTTTCTCCGCCCGCCGGAGATGGAAACGCTGACGCTGGACTTCGAGCGGTTCGGGCTGACCGAAAACAGCCGCGTTACATTTAAGATCGTACCGAAAGCGCAGGAGGGATGAGCATGGATATCGTTTGTATCGTCTGCCCGAAAAGCTGCCGGATCACGGCGGCGCCGGGCAACCCGCCCGTCATTACGGGCAATTCCTGCAAACGCGGGTATCAGTTCGCACTGGATGAGCTGACCGCACCGAAACGGACCGTCTGCACCACGGTCAGGACCGTATTCCCCGACGCGCCGGTGCTGCCGGTGAAGACGTCGGCGGAGATCCCGAAGGACAGGATCTTCGATCTGATGCGCGAGATCAACGCCTTTACGCTTGAAACGCGCGTCGGGACGGGCGAGGCGGTCATACCGGATGCGCTGGGCCTGGGCGCCGACGTGATCGCGACGAGCGACCTGCTGAAAGAGACCATACCGGAAGGAGAGAACGACCGATGAGCGACCCCATCGTATTGACCTTTGATGTGGGCACCCAGAGCGTGCGGTGTCTGCTGGTGACGCCGGACGGCGCGTTCCTGGATAAGGAGCAGATGACCTATGAAACGCCTTATTTCTCCCGCGAGCCGGGCTGGGCGGAACAGCGCCCCGACTTCTACTTTGAGCAGATGGCGGAGATCTCCCGCAGGCTGCTTGCCAGAAACGGTGCGCTGACAGACCGGATCAAAGCGGTTTCGGTGACCTGTATCCGGGACACCGTACTATGTCTGGATAAAAACCGCGAGCCGCTCAGAGATATCATCTTGTGGCTCGACAGCCGCAAGGCAAAATTCGACCGGCCCTTCGGCGCCGGGAAAAAGATGCTGTTCGATCTGATCGGCATGGGCGACTCCATCAAAAAGATCTACAAGGCGACGGCCGCGAACTGGCTGATGCAGAACGAGCCGGAAAACTGGGAGCAGACGGACAAATACGTGATGCTGCCGACTTACCTCAACTACCTGCTGACCGGCGAGCTGAAGGACGCCGCCGCCAACATGATCGGCCACGTCCCGTTCGATTACAAAAACCGCCGCTGGATGGGCGAAAAGGATCTCACACGCTGCGTCAGCGACGTGCCCGCCGAAAAGCTGTGCGAGCTGGTCCCCTCGGGAGAGGTCATCGGGCATATCACCGAAAAAGCAAGCGAACGTACGGGCATCCCCGCGGGGCTGCCGCTGGTGGCCTGCGGCTCCGACAAGGGCTGCGAGACGCTGGGGCTCTCTGTCGTGCGCGACGACCGCGCCTCGGTCTCTCTTGGCACCACGGCGACGCTGCAGATGGCAACGAAGGACTACTTTGAGCCGCAGCCGTTTTTGCCCGCCTATCCGGCGGTCCCCAACGACCTGTACAACCCGGAGTTTGAAGTGTACCGCGGGTTCTGGCTCGTGTCGTGGTTCATTAAGGAATTCGCCGCCGGGGAACGCGCCGACGCCCAAAAACGCGGAGTCTCCCCGGAGCAGGTCCTGGACGAATCGCTCAAACGCGTGCCGCCGGGGTGCGAGGGATTGCTGCTGCAGCCGTTCTGGACCGCCGGTATTGCGAACCCGAACGCGCTGGGCTCCATGGTGGGCTTTGCGGACTTCCATACGCGCGCGCATTTTTACCGCGCCATCATCGAAGGAATCGGGTTTGAGCTGTATAACGGGCTGACGACCATGCAGAAGCGCTCCGGCAAGACCGTAAAGGAGCTTTACGTCGCCGGCGGCGGCTCCCGAAGCGACGCCGTCTGTCAGATCATGGCGGATCTGTTCGGCATCCCGGTCATGCGCACGCAGACCAGCGAAGCGTGCGCCGTGGGCGCGTCGATACCCGCGTTTATCCGTCTCGGCGTTTTCAAAAGCTATGAGGACGCGATCGCCCGTATGGTACATATCAAAGATACGTTCACGCCGGACGCAGAGAACCATGCGGTATATGCCTCGCTGTACGAACAGGTTTACAGCAAGATCTACCCCGGCCTGAAAACGGCGGAAAAGAATATCATGACGATCTATAAGAGGAGGTAACCACCATGAGCAAGCCTTACAAGGGATTTGAGCCGGAATGGGTACTCACGCGCGCGCCCGAAAACAGCTACCGCTCCATCTTCCGCTGGGGCGACCCGGATTTTTACAAATATCCGAAGGAGAGCCTTTATAAATACGTCAAAGAAAGGTGCGGGCTCACGGACGAGGATTTCAGGCAGTATAACGACGATCTGGGTATGGACGAGGTCAGGCTCGGAAAAGAACACGCGCCGAAGATCGACCCCGTTCACGTGGAGGCGCTGAAAAAGATCGCGGGCGCAGAAAACGTATCGCAGACCGATTACGACCGGCTGGCGGTCGCCTACGGGCAGACGATGTACGACCTGCTGCGCATGCGGCACCGCCGGTTCGATTCCCTGCCCGACGTGGTGGTCTTCCCCGAGACCACGGCGCAGATCGAGCAGGTCGTCGCCTACGTGTCCGAACAGAAGATCCCGCTTTACGTCTACGGCGGCGGCTCTTCCGTGACGCGGGGCGTGGAGCCGATCAGGGGCGGCGTTTCCCTGGATATGCGCAGACACTTCAACAAGGTGATCCGGTTCAACGAGACCGACCAGACCATCACCGTGCAGGCCGGTATGTCCGGCCCGAAGCTGGAGGAGACCCTGCACAACGCCGAAAAGCTGTTCGGCGCAAAGCGGCCCTACACCTGCGGCCATTTTCCGCAGTCGTTCGAGTACAGTTCCGTTGGCGGCTGGACCGTGACCCGCGGCGCGGGGCAGAACAGCACCTACTACGGCACCATCGCCGATATCGTGCTCTCACAGAAGTACGCGACCCCCGTGGGCGTCATTGAGACGCCGCATTACGCGCGGGAGGCCACCGGCCCGAACCTCAACCAGATCATGATGGGGGGCGAAGGCGCCTTCGGCGTGCTGACGGAAGTCACGCTCAAGGTGTTCCGCTGGATGCCCGAAAACCGCAAGCGCTTCTCCTATATGTTCAAAGACTGGCCCACGGCGATGAAGGCGGCGCGCGAAATGATGCAGCGCGAGTGCGGCTTTTCTTCCGTGTTCCGTCTCTCCGACGCGGAAGAGACGTCCCTGATGCTCCATCTGTACAACGTAGACGAGACGCCGCTGGGGCCGATCCTTGAAAAGCTCGGCTATAAAGATAACGAGCGCTGCCTGTTCCTCGGCTTCACGGACGGTGAAAAGGGCTTTTCCAAAAACGTGGCGCATAACATTTCGCAGATCGCCCGTAAAAACGGCGGGTTCCCGCTGACGGGCTACGTGTGCAAAAGCTGGGAGAAGGGCCGCTTCAACGATCCGTATCTGCGGGACACGCTGATGGATTTCGGCTATATGATCGACACGCTTGAATGTACGGTCAACTGGTCGAACATGGCGCAGGTTCACGAGGACGTGCGCAAGGTCTGCCACGCGCTGCCGAACACGATCGTGACCACCCATATGTCCCACTGCTACCCGCAGGGGGCGAACCTCTATTTCATCTTTATGACCTACATGAAGGACGAGGAGGAATTCCGCCGCTACCACGCGACGATCCTGGACGCCATCCAGAAGTCCGGCGCCGCGATCAGCCACCACCACGGGATCGGCAAGATGTTCGCGCCGTGGCTTGAGGGCTATCTCGGCGAGAAGGAGTACGGCGTCATCCGCGCCCTGAAGGACTACTTCGACCCCGATTATCTCATGAACCCGGGCGGCACGATCGGCCTTGACCTGAAACCGGAGGAAAAGCGGTTTTTGCGGGAACACCGGGAATACAACACGGCGCAGGATACCGGGTCTGCCTGCGAACCGGAAACAAACGATAAATGAATAGGGTAGATGGAGGGCGTTAGCCCTCGCACCTCCCATTGCACCGTACGTACGGTTCTCGTATACGGCGCTACATAACTACAGATGTTACTGCAAGTTTGCTGAGATAATAAGCCAAAGGGTCGATCAAGCCGGGTCGATCCTTTGTGTCTTTTTGGAGCACTTTCGGAGCGAGCAGAAAGTTGACAACATCGCCTGTACTGCGAGCATACCATCCGAGCCGGGAATTTGCCACCTTGAAGATATCTTCATCACTCATGTTGCATTTGAACATTTTGTTCAGCTTCATGAGATTCTTGTAGATTGTTCTCGGTTTCTTCCACTGTTTCAGAATGATGACCCGTACCTTGTGCCTCAGCCATTGTCCAAACTCGTCCAGAAATCCTTTCATGCTTCCGATGCGATAGTAGTTAATCCATCCCCGCACGATTTCATTGACTTTTCTGAACGTAACAACAAGCGGTATTGCCGCCGCTCTCTTTCGGACAAGTACAGCTTTGCACTTATCGTACAATCGTTGTTTTCTGCTCTGTAAAGGTTTGCACTGCCAGCCTTTTGTGCCCTTCCAGAATCCAAAGCCGAGATATTCGCTTTTGGTTGGCCTGACCACTTTTGTTTTGGTGGCGCTCACCTTCAGAAACAGCTTGCGCTCCAGCCAACTTGTGACCGACTTCATTACCCTGTCCGCCGCCATTTCGCTTTTGACAAAGATATTGCAATCATCCGCATAGCGAATAAAATGCAGCCCTCTGCTTTCAAGCTCCTTATCGAACTTGTCAAGATAGACGTTGGAAAGTATCGGCGACAGCGGCCCGCCTTGCGGCACGCCTTCTTCCGTCGGACTTTCCAGCCCGTTTTCCATGACGCCTGCTTGCAGGTATGACCGTATCAGGTGTAATGTCGTCGCGTCGTTGACCTTCTCTCTCAGTGTGGAGATCAGTTTGTCGTGATTGACAGTATCAAAATACTTCTCGATGTCTAAATCGATCACCCATTCATAGCCTTCGTTGAGATAGCTCAGAACCTGCGCCATCGCGGTGTGACAGCTTCGGTTCGGACGAAATCCGTGACTGTATTCACTGAACGTGGGGTCATAAATCTCCGTCAGCTTCCTTGCTATCGCCTGCTGAATGGTTCTGTCTCCTACCGTCGGTATTCCCAGCGGTCGTTTTCCTCCGTTAGCTTTCGGGATGTAGACACGTCTTACCGGCTGCGGCTTGTATTTCTTTGCGAGAATTTCGCCTTTGATTCGGTTCCAATTCTCTTTGAAATACTCGTCAAGCTCATCCACAGTTACGTTGTCCACGCCTGCGGCACCCTTGTTGCTCTTGACTGCCTTGACTGCCAGTATCATATTCTGTCTGTCTAAAATCTCGTCAATCAATCTCACTTGCTGCTCCTCCTTCTGCTTGTAGATTTGTCCGGAATCATCCCTCCGCCCTTTTGGTACGAAGGTTACGATCCTCCATATGCTCCATATCCTCGGTTTCGGACTGTCCGAACATTGCTTACAGCGATTCGCACTGTAGTTACATTAGGTCCTTCGGAGTTGGTGCTTTCTCCTACTATGACCTCAGCTGACTCCCGCCTGTAAACTTTTTATCGCACGCTGAAAAAAAAAACTTCCCACCGCCAGACGGGCCTCTCGGGGTAAGACACAAATCTTTCGCTCGACAACCTCTTGATTTACTCGCTTGGTTTTACGTTTACCTTTCGGACTTCGGCTTACTTAGCAGCCTTATCCACCATTTAGCCTGATCAAGTTTCTGTTCGTAGGCTCCTGAGCTTTGCTACACCGCTTCCTCCCCCCTTGGCATTGCTGCCAACGGCTTGCGGTTCGCTACACTTGGCGGTAAATACCTGTGACGGGACTTTCACCCGCAAGATTTGTGCCATGCCCGACACACTAATAAAGCGCCGAACTTTCCGGATTCCGGAGGGTTCGGCGCTTTTTTTACAGTATCTTTTACCGGTGGATTCTTTCAGGTTTTTTCCGGGTATACGCCTTCCTCCCACCAGATGCGGTTCATAAGCTCATAGCGCTCCAGCGGCAGGCCGGTGTAGGCGCAGTTGGAGGTGCAGAAGATAGGGCGCTATGAACATCCCGAACTGCGCCGGGGAAAAGAACGGGTTTACGTTGAAGCAGTAGTCCGCGCAAAGGGTAAAGCCGTCCAGCAGCCCCGGACGCTTCGCCATTTTTTCCGCAAAGCGCACGCTGGAGGCAAGCATTTTTTCGGCGTCCGCCTTCAGGCCGTCCGCATCCTCGTACATGCGCGCCGAAAAGGCCATCATACCGTTGCCGTCCGGGATGCTGAAGGTGCAGTCGCCGTGCATGGTGAGGTAGTACTTATCTCCGGTCGTTTCACGGATGGCCTCCAGCAGCCGCACCGTGTGATCGAAGTCGTCCGGGTTCGGATGGACGAAAATGGCGCTGTGGTGATATTTCTCCGCCGTTTCTATGTAGGTATCGGCCATATAGTCGATATGCAGTTTTTTCTCTGCGGCGGTCATCTGGTTCCACTGATCGAACCGCTGCTGGGAGGGATGGATCCTGCCGATGGCTTCCAGCGTGAGAAAAAACACGAGCTCAAAAGTGGGGCAATGCCCTTCTATGGGCTCCCGTTTCAGGGCCTTGATAAAGCGCTCGCGCTCCGTCATGTCTCATCAGCTCCAAACGTCATATTTTCAATAAACCGCGCGGAAAAAACAGGGTCCGCCGCCAGATCGGCGTAGGCGGTATGCGCAAGGAAAACCGAAAGATCGTTTGTCTCACACGCGTATTTCACCGTTCCCATCAGGCTGCTGTTGCCGGCAGGGATGCATTTTTCCTTCAGCGCCGGCGGCAGCAAACCGGTTTTTACCGCGTTTGATACGTTGATCTTTTCGGAAAAACCGCCCGAAATATAGACGGCGTCTATATCGTCATACAAAACGCCGCGCTTTTGGATAAGCGTTTCCACGGCGGAGCAGACCGCCGATTTCGCAAGCTGGTACTGCCGCACGTCTTTCTGTGTCAGCGTAACGCCGGGGGCGGCCTCAAAACCACCGCATTCCATGAATCCCGTTTCGTCGATCGCGCCGGAAGCCAGCAGAAAGGCGATCAGATCCACGAGCCCCGTGCCGCAGATCCCCTTTGCGGGGGCGTCGTTTACCGTGCGGTAACCCCAGGCGCCGTAGGCGCAGACGGCGCCGGAAGAGGCGCTCATGCCGCAGGAGATATTTGCGCCTTCGAAACAGGGGCCTGCCGCGGCAGCGGTGCAAAGCGCCCCCGCAGAGGAAAAGAGAACGATCTCCGCGTTGGTGCCGAGGTCGATCAGCAGGCGGTATCTGCCTGCCGGCGGCATTTCTACGTAATTCAGCCCCGCGGTCAGGTCCGCGCCCACGAAGGCGGCGGCGCCGGGCAGCGAGACCGCGTTTTGTATCTTCGGCAGTCCGAGGCTTTCCCCGGACGCTTCTTTCATTTCCAGAAACGCGGGCGTATACGGGGCGGCGCCCATACCGGAGGGATCCACACCGAAAAACAGGTGCAGCATGGTCGTATTGCCGGCAACGTAAAGCGTCTGCACTTCGGGCGCGTCCAGTTCAGCCAGCATTTCTCTGACTGCGCCGACCGCCGCAAGCCGGAGGGCCTGCACGCCGTATTTCGTTAAAATGCCGGAAATATTCCAGGTCCACACGTTCCGGGGAAAACTGCATTTTCGGGCGGTAGAGCGTCTCGAAGGCTTCCCTGTCCTTCAGAATGTAATCATCCTCGGAGGGAATAGAGGTGACGCCGGGTTTGACCCGCTCGATCACGCCGGTCCAGCTCTGTACGCGGCGGCTGCCGTCCGGCAGCACCTCAAGCACCTTCGTCTCGAACCCCGGCATCAGGCCGTTGTTGGCGACGGCGGTCTTGCTCCAGTTAAAATCCCAGCCGATCAGCTTATCCAGCTCCCGGTCCTTTTCGCTGCCGTCCCAGTTGTCCTCCGCCAGCTCTTTGGGGATCTTTCCCTGCGCCGCCCACTCGTTGAGCAGCTCGCCCCAGTAACCGAAATGCACCGCAGGCATACGGTCGGCAGGCTGATAATGCAGGATATTCATTGCGCGTTCACGGTTCGTCATGGACGATCTCTCTTTCTGCGGGGACATTGTATAATGAAAGGTCTTTTCATTTCCTCACCTGCAAATCACTTTAATAATTCCGTAGATCCAGGAAGTTACATATTGAGCTTCTTTGAGCATATCTTTGCGTTCTTCGTCGGTCGTTTCCGACATGATTTTCGCTGTAACGTCGTCATCGATATGTTCTTTCCCCAACGCTTTCAACGCCTGAATAACCAACGCTGTTTTTGAAGAAAGTTTTGAAATTTCCTTGTTTGCCGTTCGTTTGAATTTGATCGTTGTGCTACCGAAAGAATACTCTTTATACGTACCGTCGCTGACGTAAGACCAAACGACCGGCACCTGTGTGGATAACCCAAGCAGATTCAACGCCGTGTCTCCGCAGGGGACGATGGTCCAGCCGAAGTTTCGCGCGATCGCGTGCGCCACAGCATCGGGAGAAGGCGCAATAAACTCATTAAGCAGTTTGCAGTATTTCGGCTTATAATACACGCCGCGCATGATCCGGAACAGCGTTTTTTCTTCTTCCAGCCGTGAGAGGCATACGCCGACGATGACGTTTTCGGCAACATCCGCAAAATCGGTGGCAACAAAAACAGAGCCGGCATTTGCGGCTTTGATCCGTTCTCTGATTTTTTTTAAATAGGCTGGTCTTTCCATAAAGTTACCTCGTTAAAAATAATATACACTATTTTTAACCAATCGTCAAGGGATTATTCAAGGAAAAATCCCGTCGCGGGCAGTTCGCGACAGGACAACAAATGCTATTCTTTTGGTGCTTCTATCCCGTTGCATTTGATTTATACAGGTTCAAATTCAGTCTATCATCAGATAATTATATATCGGCGAAGAAAATATCCGGACGATGATCGTTAAATCATCTTGACAAATTAGCAAATGCTAACTATAATATAAGGAGGTTAGAAATAGTTAACCGTTTTTCTTTCAGCATTCAGTTAGCGTTTGCTAACCTTTATCTGTTAAAGGATGATATGGTATGACAAAAAAGATGTGGGATCTGTACGCGCCGATCTACGAACGGGCGATGCGGTCGGACAGGCGGATCTATCAGTTTATGTACGACAGGATCCCCGAAGTGATCCGGAATAAAGACGTACTGGAGATCGCCACGGGCCCCGGTCTTCTGGCGAAGCACGTAGCTTCCGCAGCCAGAACGATCATTGCCACGGATTATTCCGAAGGGATGATCGCTCAGGCGAAGAAAGGGACAAATCCTACGAAGCTGCGGTTTGAGGTGGCTGACGCCACGGCGCTGCCCTACCAAGACGATTCCTTTGACGCGGTGATCATCTCCAACGCCCTGCATATCATACCGGACCCGGAAAAAGCGCTCTCGGAGATCGACCGCGTGCTGCGGCCCGGCGGCGTGCTGATCGCGCCGAATTTTGTGGAACATAAAGGAACGGCGGTGAGCCTCGTCTGGTCCGGAATCCTGCGCATTGCGGGCGTTCGCTTTGAACATCAGTGGTCAGCGCAGGAATACCTGCAATTCTTAGAAGAGAACGGTTGGCAGGTCACTTTCAGCAAGGAAATGGCGGCGCGGATCGCACTGATGTATGCCGAGTGCGCCAGGAAAAACGAAAATCAGTAAAACCCTGAAAAGGAAGGATAAAGATATGTTTGAAAAGGTAAACCCCGCCCATCCGGATAAGGTGGCGGACCGTATTGCCGGCGCGCTGGTAGATCTGGCTTATGCCGTAGAGGAAAACCCGAGGATCGCCGCGGAAGTCCTGCTGGGACACGGCAAATGCCACGTCATTGCCGAGACCTCCGTTTCTTTGCCGCGGGATCGGGTCGAAGCCGCAGTTTCCCGCATTGCCGGAGACGTTGTGACTGATTACGTTGAAGTGCCGCAGGATATCCATCTTGCGAATAACCAAAGCGTGAGCGTTCATTGCGGCGACAACGGTATTTTTAAGGGGACGCCGGTAACGGACGAGCAGAAAAAGCTGACTTCTCTTGCCCGTCAGATCTACGACGCTTATAAAAGCGACGGCAAGTACATTCTTGACGGCGACCGTCTGATCATCTGCCAGAGTTTCGCCGACAGCGTTTTTCTTCGCAGGTATTATCCGAACGCCGAAGTGAACCCTTTGGGCGATTGGACCGGCGGTTCGGACGTGGACAGCGGCGCGAACAACCGGAAACTCGGCTCCGATATGGGCGACAGCGTGACTGGGGGCGGCCTTCACGGAAAAGATCTGTCCAAAGCCGACGTCAGCGTCAATATATACGCATGGCTGAAAGCGCAGGAGACCGGAAAGCCGGTCGAGCTTTGCTGCGCCATCGGCGACGACAGTATCAACGGCGTTCCCTACGGTGAGATCGCGGAAACCGCGAGAGAATATATCAGGAGCGTCGGCGGCTTTGAGAAATTTGCCGAATGGGGCCTGATACGTTAAAAAAATGACGATCCATGAATTCGGAAAAGAAAACAAAAACACCGTGGTGCTGATCCATCCCGCGATGGTGATGTGGGACTATTTTGAGTACGTGATCCCGCTGCTGCAGGAGAAGTACCGCGTGATCGTCCCCGCGCTGCCGGGCTACGACGAGGATGCGTCCGACGATTTTACAAGCGTGGAAGAGATCGCCGCGGCGCTTGGCAGTTGGCTTGAGGCGCACGGGATCCCGGAGCTCGCCTGCATCTACGGCTGCTCCATGGGCGGCGCCGTGGTGACGCGGTTCCTGGCGGATCGCCGGATCAGGGTCCGCGCCGCGGTGATCGACGGCGGCATCACGCCCTATCAGCTGCCGTGGATCGCAACGAGATGCATCGCGGTGAGAGATTTTTTAATGATCTATATGGGAAAGCTGGGCGGCGTAAAGCTGCTGGAAAAGGCGTTCAATGCGGACGATTATTCCGACGAGGACCTGCAGTATATCGCAAAGGTTCTGCGGTTCGTCAGCGCGAAGACCGTTTGGCGGACCTTTGACTCCTGCAACAATTACACAATGCCCAAGGTTATCCACACCGACTGCGTGACGTTGGAATACTGGTACGCGCAGGCGGAGAAAAAAGCGCGGAAGTGGGATATCGCCTATATCCGTAAATCTTTCCCGCAGGCGGTTTTTAAGGAATTTGAAAACGTGGGCCACGGCGGATTGGCGGCGCTGAAGCCGGAGCTGCTGGTTTCGGAGTTGGAACGCGTCATGGGAGGCAAAGAAGAAAAATGAAATACGTTGGAATGCCCATGGGCATGTGGACATTATACAAAAGATCGTTCCGGGATCATCTGGTTTCCGTGCTCGGTTTCAGTAAAGCCGAGGCGGCGCAAATCGCCGCGGACGCGAAACCGAAGTACAAGGAGATCATCGAAAAACTCCCGGAATTTGAAAAAGAAGACCGCTTCAAAATGAATATCGTAAACTGCGCCTTGTTCGCTTCTTTCTTGCTGTGCATGAAGGAAAAGCCGGCGGTGGAGAAGCTGACGGACTTTTACGCAAAGGCCATGATGAACGCGCCGACGCGCTTCTTCTTCAAATTAAGCGATAAACGGAAATTCAGCGAAAAGGATATTGAGGGAATGAAGAAAACCGCCGCGCTGAACGCCGCCGACCGGAACCCGTATTCGTGGAACATGGAGCTCCTGCCCTACAAAGACGGCAGCGGATACGAGGCAAGGTTTTCAAAATGCGGCATCTGTACGCTGATGCGGGAACTCGGATTGTTTGATTACGTCCCGGCGATGTGCCGGTTAGATTACACGATGGCCGAGGTCGGCGGCGCCTGCGACTTCGTGCGGGAGTTTACACTTGCGGGCGGCGGCCCGTACTGCGACTGCGGCTACAAAAAGAAAGAAGGAAAAAGATATGGTTAAAACGACACTGAAGATCGACGGCATGATGTGCGGCATGTGCGAGGCACACGTCTGCGACGCGATCCGTAAGGCGGTACCGAAGGCGAAAAAGGTGACCGCCTCCCATACGAAAAAAGAGGCGTCCTTCCTGACGGAAGAACCCGTGAATCCGGAACCCCTGAAAACTGCCATTGACGAAACGGGCTACACCTGCCTCGGCGTGGAGAGCGCACCGTATGAAAAGAAAGGCTGGTTCGGCAGAAAATGAAAACCGTGGTTTTAGGGCTGCTGATCCCGTTCATCGGCACGGCAGCCGGCGCGGCCTGCGTGTTCTTTCTGCGCAAAGACCTGAAACTGTCCGTGCAAAGGGCCCTCACCGGCTTCGCCGCGGGCGTGATGGTGGCGGCCTTCATCTGGAGCCTGATCGTGCCCGCCATCGAACAATCGGAAAAGCTGGATAAGCTCGCCTTCCTCCCGGCGTTCATCGGCTTCTGGTGCGGCATCCTGTTCCTGCTCCTGCTGGACCATATCATCCCGCATCTGCACCGCAGCATCGATCAGGCGGAGGGCCCGAAAAGCCGCCTGAACCGCACCGCCATGATGGTGCTGGCCGTTACGCTGCACAACATCCCGGAAGGGATGGCGGTGGGCGTCGTTTACGCGGGGCTCGTTTCGGGTTCGTCCAATATCACGGCGGGCGGCGCGCTGGCGCTGGCGCTGGGCATTGCGATCCAGAACTTCCCGGAGGGAGCGATCATCTCCATGCCGCTGTACGCAGAGGGAAAGAGCAAACCGAAGTCCTTTTTGCTGGGCGTGCTCTCCGGCGCGGTGGAACCGGTGTTCGGCGCATTGACCGTACTGATCGCCGGGCTGGTGTTGCCCGCCATGCCGTATCTGCTCTCCTTCGCCGCGGGCGCGATGCTGTACGTGGTGGTGGAGGAACTGATCCCGGAGATGAGCGCGGGGGAACACTCCAATATCGGCGTGATCGCCTTCGCCCTCGGCTTCAGCGTGATGATGGCGCTGGACGTGGCGCTCGGATAAGAAAGGGAAAGAAAAATGAAGTATCATATTGAAAAGAATACCGTACAGGAAACGCTGGTGATCCCGCTGTTCGGGCGGCTCGTCTGCTCCGAGCATTTCCCGGAGCTGTTTTCCGACCCCGAAGCAAAGCGGATCTGCGACTCGCTGGATTACGACTTTGCCGAAAAAAGAAAGAAAATGGAATCCGCGGCGGGGCTGTTCGGCGCGCTGGAGGTGGCGCAGCGGCAGTTCGACCTTGCCTGCGAGGTGCGCGATTATCTGGAAGGTCACCCGAACGCCGCCGTGGTCAACCTCGGCTGCGGGCTGGACGATACCTTCCGCAAATGCGATAACGGAACGTGCCGCGGGTACGATATCGACATGCCGGACGTAATCAGGATCCGGGACGAGCTGCTGCCCGCAGGCGAACGGGAAGAGAATATCGCCTGCGACCTGAACGACTATACGTGGATGGACCGGATCGACGCTTCAAACGGCGCAGTGTTCTTTGCTGCCGGCGTGTTCTATTACTTTAAAACCGAGGAAGTGAAAAAGCTGTTTTCCGCCATGGCGAAGCGCTTCCCCGGCGCGGTGCTGGCGTTCGATTCCTGCAACGAGCGCGGCGCGAAAATGATGCGAAAAACCTGGCTGAAGGAGGCCGGGATCACGGACGTAAGCGCCTTTTTCTCGCTGGAGGATGAAAATGAATTAAAGGATTGGAGCCGCCTTTTCACTTCTGTATCGGCCAAAAGCTACATGCGCGGCTACCGGGATATTTATCACGACGTCGGTTTCTTCCACAAGCTGATGATCCGCTTTTGCGACAGTCTTGTAAAAATGAAGATCGTGAAGATCGGATTCGGAGGGTAATCTTATGACAAGGAAAGAACAGATCCGAAACGCATACAAGCTCACGGGCGGCAACGCTTCGTTTTACGACGGGATGATGACCTATTCCACTCTGCCTGGGAGAGCGATCTGCCGCGCGGTGTGGAACATGGACGCGGAGAAAAACCTCCGGTATATCGAACAGGCGCTCTCCGGCGTGCCGGAGGATTTTTCCGGCAAGCTGCTGGAGGTGCCGGTGGGCACCGGCGTGCTCACTATGCCCGTTTACCGTGAACTGCCGGACGCCCAGATCACATGCCTTGATTACTCTGCGGATATGATGGGCGCGGCAAAACAAAAAGCCGAAATTGCCGGGATCAAAAACGTGACATTTCTGCAGGGCGACGTGGGCGCGCTGCCGTTCCCGGACGGGAGCTTTGATATCGTGCTGTCGCTTAACGGCTTCCACGCGTTCCCGGATAAGGAGGCCGCTTACAGAGAAACGTACCGCGTGCTGAAAAAGGGCGGGACCTTCTGCGGCTGCTTCTATATCCGGGGCGGCTGCAAACGGACCGATTGGTTTGTCCATAAGCTGTACGTCCCCAAGGGCTTTTTCACCCCGCCGTTTGAAACGGAAAACTCCCTCAGACGGCGTTTGCAGGGGATGTATGAGGACGTGAGCGTAACGGCCGTGGAGGGCATCGGCTGTTTCACAGGTAAAAAGGCATAAGGAGAATGGCGTGATGCAATTTGACGAGATGGGACAATCGACCGGCAAGGTATTGTTTCTGCTGCCGGGAACGGCCTGTGATTATCAGACGAACTTCGGCTCCGTTCTGGACGCTATGGCGGAAAAATATCATTTGGTCTGCGTGAACTACGACGGCTTCGACGGCAGCGGCAGCATTTTCCCCGATATGCTCACTGTGACGAAAAAGATCGAAAGATACATAAAAGAGAACTTCGGCGGCAAGATAGACGGCGCGCTCGGTTCCTCGCTCGGTTCGAGCTTCGTCGGGCAATTGATCCAACGGCAGAACGTCCATCTGGATCACGGCATCTTCGGCAGTCCGGACCTTGACCAGAACGGTCG
Source organism: Clostridia bacterium (assembly GCA_017430145.1). GTDB lineage: Bacteria > Bacillota > Clostridia > Oscillospirales > Acutalibacteraceae > RUG806. Next base: position 2,094 of record JAFRNP010000129.1, on the reverse strand, counting down.
TTTCAGCGCGTGGCTGCAGTCGAAGCTTGTGGTGCCGCTGCTGACCGGCTTTACAAAAAGCGACAAGAAGAAAGCGAAAACCAGAGAGAAATTGAAAGGATTTTTTGAGATGGACGACGAAACGGCGGACAGGTTCATGGCGTGTTTTGAGAAATTCTCGCCCGAGTCCATCAAGAACGAGTATTATACGGATCTGCTGACGCGGCTGGATAACGATATCCACGTGGATCATACGAAGGCACATTTTATCTACGCGAACAAGATGGGCGAAAAATATCTGAAGCGATACAAAAAGTATTTCCGCGATCCGGAAATCCGCGAATTTAATATGCAGCACGAGCAGTGGCTGTTCGGCGGAGAGAAATATGCCGCCCCTGTACTGAAGGCCATCGATGAGTTTATGGCGACACCGGTGTAACAGGGAGATTATTTGATGGTGGAGGAAAAAGATGGCAGTTCATTTGACGATCGATCAGCTCCCCTATGGAAAACCGGTGCGTGCTTGGCTGAAAGGGCGGTACGGAGAGGAGCAGGCCGCGTCCATCTGGAAGAAGACCGAAGAGCACTATGCGGCATATTTGAAGGATCTTCCCGATTACGGCGGGAAGAAAAACGGCCACGCGAGAGCGATCTACGGCGGACTTCTGGTATTCGCACTGTACCCGGCCCTGCCCGATCAGCCCCCGTACGGGAGCTGCAGGAGTTCATACAGCAGATGTTTATGGGATCGTTTACGAAGCTTGGCAAGGTGTTCGATCTGAACCGTTCCGCCGATATGCGGCTGATCGACAAAGTCTTCCGCAAAAGCGGCGATCGTGACAGAAAAGACGCTGTCAGATATCCGGACGGCTTTATCAACGTGGACGAGCCTTACGACAAGGTTCACCATGCCGTAAGGTACAGCTTTACGCAGTGTCCCAATGCGGAGTTTGCAAAAAAGCATGGCCTTAGGGCAAGGGGGGTTGAACCCAAATCGCCTTTGGGCGGCTCTTTTTGGCTCTTTTGTGCCCTTTGGTCTTGCTTTGCGCCAGCAAAGCGGCGCCCTCAGAACGCAAAATAGCTCAAAAATACCTCGCCCAAAGGTGCTTCGCAGTTTTTCAGCGGCAGATTTTTTCAAGACAACGAAGCTGCCGCAGACAATACTGGCGTATTATCAAGGCAGATGAGGCAGTATTGGGAAAAATCTGCCCTGAAAAACCGGTTCGGGTTCGACTCCCCTTGCCCTATGCACGTGCTGCCGCTTCTTTGCAACAGCGATTTCTTCGGCATTGCCGAGATCCACGGGCAATTGATCCGCTGCGGCACCTGCGGGAACAGCGACGTCTGCGATTACTTAGTGGTGGGGAGCAAGAACCCGATCGCTTCAGAATACACGACGGTTACCGATGAAGGCGGATTCCTGGTCAGCAGGCGTGAGGAGGAGTAAGTATGGCGGTAAAGCTGTTGCTTGAAGGACTGGGACTGGGATTTCTGTTATATCTCATTTGTGCGATCGGCATTCGCCGTGGGGCGGTCGGGATGGTCCATCTGTACAGCGAGGCAGTTCAAAAGCGCACAGTTGAACTTGGGCTGACGTCCTCCGGCAAGATTCGTAAAAGGGGCCTTGTATTCAAAGGGCTCTGCGTACCCGGGTATCTGATTTACGTTCTGGTATGTGTTTATGTGATCAACGGCGCGAGAGGATTCATCCAGGGCTTCTGTCACATGTTCGTCATCCTGTCGATCATGAATCTCATAGACCGCTTTCTGATCGATGGGTATTGGGTTGGACACACAAAGGCATGGGACATTCCGGGGACCGAAGATTTGAAGCCCTATATCTCGTCCTCAGATAAAAAGAGAAAATGGATCATGGGTACGGCCGGAATGGCGGTTATATCGGCTGCGCTGTCCGGAATCATGTGCCTTATCATCAGATAATTTCGACCATTCTTTTGCCGGTAGCTGCAGAAGACTTAAGGCAACACCGCATAATTCCGGTGTGCGGATTGCGCAGTAGATTTTTTCGTCAGATTGTACAGATTTGACGCCGTCAACCTGGCGGTTGGCAAGGAAAATCTGTGCAGGATGACGGAATAAAGATCAAGCAAGGCG
>JAFRNP010000128.1 GCA_017430145.1 Clostridia bacterium | reverse complement strand
CGTCCGGCAGCTCGTGGACCGGGTACATGACCTTGGAGCCGTCCTTTCTGCACAGCTTCTGCCCCAGCTTTGCCGCGCCTGCCGGGCAGACCTCCACGCATTTGCCGCAGGCGACGCATTTGTCGGTATCCACGTGCGCGCGGTAGGCGGAGCGGGACATATTGGGCGTGTTGAAAAGCTGGCTGGTGCGAAGCCCGTAGCAGCTGCCGGCGGAGCAGTTGCAGATGCCCACGATCCGGTCCTCGCCGTCCAGGTTCGTGATCTGGTGGACGTAGCCCTTGCGCTCGGCGCGCTCGATAATCTCCATGGCTTCCTCACGGGTGATGTACACGGCGTCCTTGCCGGTCTCCACAAGGAATTCCGCGATATCGCCGAGCCCGATGCACATTTTGCCCTCGATATCGCCCACGCCCTCGCCGCGCACACGCTGCGCCTTGCGGCAGGCGCACACCATTTTGCAGAACTTGTCGTACTTGTTCAGCCAGTGCGACAGGTGCTCCACGCTTGCGCTCTCGATTTTCGGGTCGATGGCCTTTTCCACCGGGATCACGTGCATGCCGATGCCCGCGCCTCCGGGCGGCACCAGCTTCGCCGCCAGCTCCAGCGGCTCCTGCGGCGCCAGGTTGAACATGGTGGCGACCTCCGGGTTCGTGTCGGTAAGGGTGGGGTGCTCCACCATGTATTCGCCGGAGCCCACGACCCACTTGGGAACCCAGTACTGGATATGCCCGTCCGCGTTGTCGCGGTTCTGTTCCACAATGCCGATCCAGAGCAGATGGTCGATGACCTTCTGCGCCTCTTTTTCGCTCATGTGGTTGCGCGCGGCGAGCTCGCTTGCGGTGTAGCCGACGCGCCGCTTTTCAAAACTGAGCATGAATCTGACTTCTTCCTTCGTCAGCAGCCGGTCGAGGATCCAGAAATCCATGTGGTTTTCCTTCATCTTGCCCGGCAGCTTGCGCGGGATGGAGTCGGTGATCATTACGGCGAGCTTTTTGACGAGCTTTGCCTTTTCGGGGTCGTCGCAGTGATGTCCATTGACGGGATAATCCGTTTCGTTGACGTGGATATTGGGGTTGACTTCTTTAACCATGGTTTCTCCTTACAGTATCGGGATCCTGATCGTCAGATCGCTTGTGGGGTAGGCGGCGCAGGCGTGCACATAGCCGAAATCCTTATCCGCTGCGCGCCTGCCGTCGTTTTCGGGGCACACGAAGACGCTGCCGGCGATCACCTTCGTGCGGCAGAAGCCGCATTCGCCGCTGCGGCAGCCGGTCTCGATGCGGATGCCCGCGCGCTCCAGCGCCGTCACGATGCTCTCCGTCGCTTTCGCCGGGATCACGTCCTCACGGATCCCGCGGCGTACGGTGATCGAGAACGTCTTGTCCTTGACTTCCTGCGGGAACCCTTCAAAGGCGGCGATATCCTTCGCCTGCCCGAAGACCTCGAACCGGACGCGCCTTGCGGGGACCTCCAGCTTTTTGAGCTCCTCGCGCAAAAACGTATACATGGCCTGCGGGCCGCAGATGAAATAGGTGGTATCGGGCGCGGAATACTTTTTGATCAGCTCAGCCGTTAAAAAGCCGCGTTCGCCCTGCCAGTCGGGCTCGTCGCCCGAAAGCACGTGCACCACGCGCACCCGCTCGCAGCTGACGGCGTCCAGCGCCTCCTTCAGTACGATATCGTCGGACGAAACGGAGCCGTACAATATCGTCAGGTCCATATCGAGCGTGCCGTTTGCGATCTCCTTCGCCATGGCGGCAAAGGGCGTGATCCCTACGCCGCCCGCAAGCGCCACGACCTGTTTTGCGTCCCGGAGGGGCTCATAGAAAAACTGCCCGCAGCCGACGAGCCCTGTAAAGGCGTCGCCGACCTTGACGCAGTCGTTGACAAAGTCTGCGATAAAGCCGTCGCTCTTCGGGCGGCGGACGGTGATCTCCGCAAAGGGGTGCTCCTGAAGCCTTGCCTCAAACGGCGCGGAGGATATGGAATAGGGGCGGGAGACCACGGCGCCGTCAAGCGCAAAGTCGAGCACCAGATACTGTCCCGCGTAAAAGATCGGCAGCTTTTTGCCGTCCGCGCGTTCCAGCCGCAGGGTCTTTGCGGTTTTGCCGGTGGGCGTGACGGCGGTCACGACCAGGTCCAGCCTGCCGGGGTGCCACTCTCTCGCGGCGTCGGCGATGGGGTCGGTCCGGTCCGGGACGGGAGACGCTGCTTCAAAGGCGGAAAGCCTTGCTTTCGTCACGCGCGAGGCGCCCGTAACGTCTTTTAAGAACCCTTTGATCTTCATGCTCTGGCTGCCTCCTTTTCCATGTCGTCAAGCACGTTTTTGGCGGCTTTTCTGCCGTTGGTCACAGCAGGGCCCATGCCGTTGCCGGAGATCTGGTGCGCGCCGGAAAACTCCAGGTGCGAAAAGATCTTTTCCTCTTCGGCGGTCTGCAGCCGCGCCACGATATGGTCCTGCATGTCGTGCATGTAACCGTAGATGCAGCCGTTAAACATGCCGGTGTAGTGCGCCACGGTCACGGGCGTTTCAATAATGACCTCCAGCGCGTGGTCCAGCAGGTTTACGCCGTAGTATTCGCTCATGGCGTCCGCCATGGATTTTGCTGTCTCGTGCTTTACGCGGTCAACGTCCTCCGCCTTTACCTTCTTCCAGCCGTCCACCCGCGGCAGCGCCGTGATGGAAAGGATACACGTTCCCTCCGGCGTGCAGCCGGGGTTCGCAAGGTTCAGGCAGATGGCGGTCAGATAGTTGTAAGGCCCGGTTCCGAGATAGTTTCTGAAGATCTCGTCGGTGTCCATGGTCTCGCCGTGGAATACGTTGAAGTCTTTGATCCCGAGTTCTTCCGCCGGTTTGTCCAGCAGCAGGAACACCGTGAAGGCGGTAAGGCCTATGCGTCTGCCGTTGACGACCTTGAACGCCCTTTCGGGCACGGCGTCGGCGGGCTCGATCATATCGGCGTATACCTTGTTGGGGTAGGCGGAGCAGATCACGTAATCCGCATGGATCTCGTCGCCCCGTGCGGTCCGCACGCCGCAGGCGGCGCCGTCCTTTACAAGGATCTTTTCCACATGCTGCCGGTATTCGATCTGCACGCCCATGGCTTCGGCGCGTTCCGCCATTTTCAGGCTCATTTCATGGCTGAGCTTTTTGGGGACCTTGGAGCCGTAGCCGACGTAATCCGCCATCAGCACGGCAAAGATCGTGAAGGGGAGGGTGGACAGGGGGTTCCCCACGTAGATCCAGTAAGGCGAAAGGAGGTCCACCGCCTTCTGCGGCAGCCCGAAAGAGTCGATGACCTCTTTTGCGGAATAACCGGCGGTCTTGACGAACGCCTCGTGCTTCAGAAGCATCTTCGCCTTGCTCATCGGGTGGACGGACAATTCGTTTACGCTGTCGTAAACGGTGTGGCACAGCCGCATGAGGCTCAGTACCTTCCGGAACGTGCCGGGCACGGCGGTATCGATCTCTTTGGCAAACCGCTCAAAGCCGGGGTGCAGCGTGACTTCGATCCCGGGCAGGGAGGCGTGGTACGCCTCGGGCACGTCCAGCCAGTCGATATCCACGCCCATATCGTCGAAAAACTGGCCGATCTTCAGACGGTTGCCTTTATCGCCGATGCTCATCATTTCGTGCAGCGTCGCTTCGATCTCAACGCCGCCCCGGACAAAGCTGGTGGCAAGACCGCCGGGAAGGTTGTGGCGCTCCAGAACAAGGACGTCCTTGCCCTTGTCCGCCAGCATCAGCGCCGCCGAGAGCCCCGCCAGCGCGCCGCCGATGACAATGACGTCGTAGTGGTCTTTGTAGAAATTCATCTTTGTAATAACCTTTCTTGAAAATAAAAGTATGAAAGTAAATATAAAAGTTATAAAAGTTATAAAAGCTATAAAAGTTATAAAATTTGGAACACCGCGCAGCGCGGTGTTGATTGTAAAGGGCTTTTGTATCCCTGCAACCCCTTTCTATAATCGGGTGCGGGGCGGAGCCCGCCCTTATTTGCAACTTTGTATCTTTTATACTTTTAAACTTTCGACCGTCGGCCGTTCCTCTGTGGCGCAAGCGTAAAGTCGGCAAAAAAGGGGGCAGACAGGCTGCCCCCGGAAAGCTTGATATCAGAAGAAACGCTCGACCAGTTCGCGGGAGTATTCCGCCGTCTCGTCCATGTCGCCGAAGCTCATGATTTCGCCTGCGTAGTAGGTGTCGTATTTGCCCTGCATCGCTTCTACCTTGTCGTACCAGCCTGCGGCATAGTCTTCGGAGAAGACGTGCGGGAAATAGTAGACGCTCCATTCGTTGACCACGTTCGACGCGGGGTTATGCATGGTCTTGAGATCCTCCAGCACCATCTTTTTGCAGGTCTCATACGGGATCTCGGCGCTGTCCTTGTGCTTTCTGAGCGCGTAGGTCGTGATGACCTGGTCCTTCGTGTCCTTCCAGCGGCGGTAATAGACCATCAGTCTGCCGAGCTTTTTCGGGACCATGTTGTCGAAGACGTAATAGGAGATCTCGGGATGGTCCTCGGGCTTTGTTTCCACGGCAAGCACGTCGTAGCGCTCATAGTCGATCTTGGAGAACAGCGCTTTTTCGTCCTCGCGGGCGTCGAAGTAGTCCACCATGCCGACCTGTCCGTCCGCACGCTTGTTCGGGATGTACAGCGGCGCAGTGACGATGATCTTGTCGTACTCCTCGACTTCGCCGTTGACGGTCACGTACACCTTGCCGTCCTTGCGCTCCACCTTGTCGATCTTGCTGTTCAGGCGGGCGGGGTGTTTGAGGTGGTCGTTCAGGCTCTCCCAGATGTACTGGGTGCCCTCTTTCCAGGTCCAAAGGTTGATCTTGACAAAGTTCATGCAGGTCTGGAAGTCCAGATACTTGAGGACGTAGCCGGCAGGGATCTCGTCAAAATAGCCGTATCCGAAGGAGGTGAAGGGCCCGATCCAGATGTCCTGGATCAGCTCGACGCCGTTCTTTTTGCAGAATTTGTCAAAGGGAAGGGCAAGGTCCTTCAGGTTGGGGTTGTCTCCGCTGACCGGCTCGCGTTTGGCGTTCGCCTGCGAAAAGCCCTCATACCGTCCTTCCGCAACGCCGCGGTGACCGTTCAGGTCGTAGCCCTTGTATTTGGTCTCCAGGAGCTCGCCGAGTTTTTTGACCTGCTTTTTCATCTTCAGCAGGCGCGGGATCTTCAGGAGATTCTTTTTGGGCTCAAAGGGCTCGATCACGTTGCCCGCGCCGTCCTTGTAGTTGCGGTTGAGCTTCGGGCCGTCGTGGGTGATGCCGCAGAATTCCTCCACATCGTGCACCGCATAGTAGGAGGGCACGCCCATAATGGCGCCCATCTCGTAGCGTCTGCCGTTGTAATGGGGGGACCAGCACTTGCCGCCTACGCGGTCAAGCCGTTCCAGGATCGTGTAGTTTTCATATCCTTTCTGTTCCAGGTACATACCGGCGGAAAGCCCGGCGGGGCCGCCGCCCACAATGCAGATCCGAATGTTTTTGTCCATAAATTACGCCTCCGTTTTTTGAATTGTTTCCGTGCAATGTTGGAACCAAACGTTCAACAATAACAGTATACAAGACGGACGGCGGAAAATCAAGTTTTTTAATATAAAATACACAATAATATTATCAATTACATATATTTGTACAATCTTTACCGGTTTTGTAGAAGTTGTGCGATTCTGTCAAAAAAACCGCCGGAAAGGCTTTCTTTTTCGGAAAGGGTATGATAGAATGGAAACAGAGAAACGGACGGAGGGATCAGGATGCGGTTTTCGGATTTCGGCGAACTGCTGCGGTATCGCGCAGAAACGACCCCGTCTGCCACGGCGATATTGACCGAGCGGGACGGGAAGGCGCATAAGATCAGCTTCCGGGAGCTGCTGGAAGACGTGCAGGCACGCGCCGCCGGACTGTCCGGGACCGGAAAGACCTCGGCGGGCGTGTTTTGCGACGGGACCTATGAGACGCTCACGGACCTGTTCGGCGCGGCCCTTGCCGGGATGCAGCTGGCCCTGTTCGGTGAAAACCCCGATCGCGCACAGGTGGAAGCCGCCGACGTCGATCTGCTGCTGGGAGAAAAGGAGCTTGCGGCGGAATTTGCCGACGCCGCCGGCGCCGGCGTTTCAGAAGGCGCAGGGCGCGTGCTGATGTTTACCTCCGGCACCACGGCAAAAAACCGGGCAGTGGCTCTGACGCAGCAGAGCCTTTGCGCCGCGGCGAGAAACGGCGCGTCGCTCCTGCCGCTTTCTCCGGACGATATCCTGATGTGCATGCTGCCGCTGGACCACGTGTTCGGTCTGGTGTGCGGGCTGTTGTGGGGCATGCAGTGCGGGGCGGCGACGGCGCTGGGGCGCGGGCCGCGGCACTATTTTGACGACCTGGCCTTTTTCCGTCCCACGGTCCTGCCCGCAGTACCGCTGCTGATGGGATTTTTAACGGGCAAAAACCTTTTGAACCCGGAGCTGCGGCTGGTGCTGCTGGGCGCCGGCGACTGCCCCCCGGCGCTGCCCGCCGCCCTGAAGGCGAAGGGGCTCGGGGTCCATTTCGGCTACGGGCTCACGGAGACGTCCTCGGGCGTCGCGCTCTCCCTCGGGGAAGACCCCTACGCCATGACGGTGTGCCCGGAGGACCGCGTCACGCTGGCGCCCGACGGGGAGATACTGGTCGAAAGCCCCGCCTGCATGATGCAGGGGTATTATAAAGACCCGGAAAAAACGGCGCAGACCCTGCGCAACGGAATTCTCGCCACCGGAGATATCGGCAGGTTCGATGAAGAGGGACGGTTATACGTGACCGGCAGAAAAAAGGAGATCCTGCTGTTTTCGGACGGCACCAAGGTCTTTTTGCCGGCGTATGAGCGGGGGCTTGCCGCCGTTTTGCCCGGCAGGGACTTTGCCGTGATCGGCGTCGGGGGCGCGGCGGCGCTGGTGCTGCGCGGGGACCCGGCGGAGGAAGGGCGCGTCCTCCGGCAGATCGCGCCGTATATGCAGACCCTGCCGCTGGGACAGCGGATCAGGGCAGTCAGATTCATAAACGGACCGCTGCCGCGCACGGCAACGGGAAAAATAAAGCGTTGGGAGCTCCAACAGAAAGCGGGTACACAATGACAAGACAGGAGATCATGGAAAAAACACTGGAGATCGTGCACGAGTGCGTGCCCGAGACGGAGGACCAGACGCTGACCGAACAATCGGTGATCAACACCGATACGGCGATCGACTCCATGGGCTTTACGCTGATCATCTGCCGGCTGGAGGCGACGTTCGGCGTCAAGATCCCGGACCGGCAGTGGCAAAAGCTTTATACGCTGGGGGACGTGGTCACTGCCATCGAAAAACGGCTGAAATAACAGGGACAAAAATGAAGAACGGAGGAAATGAACGATGTCGATCTACGAAACCAATTATCAGATCCTGTCCTCCGATACCGACTGCCGCAGGCGGCTCAGGCTGAGCAGTATGTTTACGCTGCTGCAGGAGGCGGCGATCGCGCATACCACCGCGCTCGGCTTCGGACGCGAAAAGACCCTTGACAGGGGGCTTTTATGGGCCGTGGCGCTGCAGCACGCCAAAATATACCGTTTGCCGGAATACGACGAGCAGATCACGCTGCGTTCGGCGCCGGGCGAGATCATGCATACGTTTTATCCCCGCAGCGCGTGCCTGACGGACGCCGCAGGAAAAACGCTCGTTTCGTCCTCCGCACTGTGGGTGCTGATGGACCGGGAGACCAGGACGATGGTATCGCCGGAAAAAACGGGCGTTGTGATCCCGGGCAGCGAGCCGGACTGGAAGATCTTCTGGCCCCGCACGCCGAAGCTCCCGCAGGCGCCGCAGTCCACGGCGTTCACGGTGCCGTATTCCTACGTGGATCTGAACGGCCACATGAACAACACGCGGTATTTTGATCTGGCCGAGGATATGATGCCCGCCTCCCTTCGCGCGTGCAATGTGCGCGAAGTCATGACCGAGTACACCGGCGAAGCAAAAGAAGGCGATACGCTGCGCCTGACCGCCGAAACGCGGGGAAATACGTTTTTCCTGGCGGGCGCGGGGGAGAAGAGGCTGTTCAGACTGTCGATCGCGTATGCTTAAGGCAACACCGCACAATTCGCGGCGCACGCCTTGCTTGATCTTTATTCCTTCATCCTGCACAGATTTTCCTTGCCAACCGCCAGGTTGACGGCGTCAAATCTGTACAATCTGACGAAAAAATCTACTGCGCAATCCGCACACCGGAATTATGCGGTGTTGCCTTAAATCAAAGTATGAAAGCAGAAAAGTAAGAAAGCAACAAATGCGGAGCGCCGCGCATCGCGGCGTTGATCATAGAAGGCGCTCAACCAATATGCAGCTCTTTTTATAATCGGGTGCGGGCAGAGCCCGCCCGCATTTGATACTTTGTATCTTTCTTACTTTATTACTTTTTCGGAGAAACTATGGACTATAAGATCATTGAAACCAAAGAACGCGTTCTGGCGGATAACGACGCGGCGGCCGAAGCGACAAGGGCGCTGATGCGGAAGAACGGCACGCTGCTCGTGAATCTGATGGGGTCGCCGGGCGCGGGCAAAACCTCCGTGCTGCTGCGGCTGATCGCCCTTTTGGGAGACAGGTACCGCATCGGCGTGATGGAGGCGGACGTGGATTCCGACGTGGACGCGAAAACCGTCGCCGCAGCCGGCGTGCGTGTGATCCAGCTCCATACGGCGGGGCTCTGCCATATGGACGCCGATATGACCGCCCGCGGGATCGCGGAGCTGGACGTCGGAGGGCTTGATCTGCTGTTTTTGGAGAACATCGGTAATCTGGTGTGCCCCGCGGAATTTGAGATCGGCGCGGACCTGCGTATGATGCTGCTCTCCGTGCCCGAGGGGGACGACAAGCCCTTAAAGTATCCGCTGATGTTCACTGTGAGCGACCTGATCCTGTTCAATAAGATCGATACGGCGCCGATTTTTGACTTCGACGCCGACACGGCGGCGGCGCGGATCCGCGCGCTGAATGCGGACGCCGTCTGCATGCCGGTGAGCGCAAAGACCGGCGAAGGCATGGAGGCGGTGGCCGCCTTCCTTGAAGCGCGAATTGCAGAGAGGAGGGCTGAGGCATGAAGCTGATCACCGTAAACGCCTCCGTGACCGCCTCCAACGACCGGGACGCCGAGGCGCTCCGGCAAAGGCTCAGGGCGCAGGGCAAGCTGCTCGTCAACGTCATGAGCAGCGCCGGCAGCGGCAAAACCACGCTGCTCTCAAGCATCATCCGCGATCTGCCGGACGTGAAGATCGGCGTGATGGAGGCGGATATCGCGTCCAGCGTGGACGCCGAACGGATCGAGGCGCTGGGCGCCCGGGCGATCCAGGTGCATACCTCCGGCATGTGCCATATGGACGCGGGCATGACCGCCGCGGCGTTCGACGCCATGCAGGCCCACGACGCGGATCTGTATTTTCTCGAAAACGTGGGAAATCTCATCTGCCCCGCGGAATACGACACCGGCGCAGGTCTCAATCTGATGATCCTGTCCGTGCCGGAGGGGGACGACAAACCTCTGAAATACCCGCTCATGTTTCAAAAAAGCGACGTGCTCGCGATCACGAAAACGGACGCGCTGCCCTATTTTACGTTTGATTTGGAAACGTGCATCGAACGGGTGAAAAAGCTGAACCCGGCTATAGACGTGTACCCTGTCAGCGCAAAAACGGGCGAAGGCATGGCGGCGCTGGAAAAGCGGCTGCTGAATGCGCTGGATCAATGGAAAAATAATCGGTAAAGGAGATATATAACGTATGAAGGACCAGAAAAACCGCATGGTAAACGAACGGGATTTCCGCCAGGCGCCGGATTACAAGGCGCCGGACAAGGAGAAGGAAAAGCTGATCTTAAAGCTCGGCTCCCTGATCACCGACCGCTATCTTGTCAAGTACACCCATACCATGGGCACCGACGATCCCGAATACTGGGCGCTGGACGCGGTGCTGACCAAGGAAGAGGCGCAGTTTTTGCTCAACTTCAAAAAGACCCGCGTGCCCTACGACCTGGAGACGCTGGCGGGCATGAACCACATGAGCCTGAAAGAATGCCGCAAAATGGTGGACCACCTTCTGTGGGTCGGCCTGCTTGAGATGACCCGCGAGGGCCCGGATAAGAAAAAGCACTACAACCTGCCGATCTTCGTGCCCGGCTCCGCGGAGTTCATGATGATGAACGACAAGCTGACCGACGAGCATCCGGAGCTGGCGACCTTTTTCAACCTGATGACCCAGATGCCGCTGGAGGGCGTGACGCCCATGGTGCCGCCCGGAGGCGCCGGCGTGGGCATGCACGTGATCCCGGTGGAAAAGGCGATCGGGCATGAAAACAGCTCGGTCAGTGTGGAGCACATCTCCCATTGGCTCAGCAAATACGACAAGTATTCCGTCGGCATCTGCACCTGCCGCAAGCAGCAGGCCATGCGCGGCGAGGGCACCGGCGAGATCAACGGCGAGTTCTGCATGGGCGTGGGCGATATGGCGGAGTATTCCGTGGACCGCGGCATGGGGCGCTACATCACCTACGAGGAGGCGCTGGAGATTCTGGAGCGCGCCGAGCGCCACGGTTTTGTTCACCAGATCACCAACATCGACGGCGAGGATAAGATCGTCGCGATCTGCAACTGCGCCCCGGGCGTATGCAACGCGATCCGCACCAGCCAGCTCTACAACACCCCCAATATGTCCCGCTCCGCCTACCGGGCGCACGTGGAAAAGGAAAAGTGCGTCGCCTGCGGCAAGTGCGTGGAGGTCTGCCCCGTGGGCGCCGCGAAGCTGGGGCAAAAGCTGTGCACGAAGCACGGCGAGGTGGAATATCCCGTCACCGAGCTGCCGGACAACAAAAAATGGACGCCGGACAACTGGAACCCCCATTACCGGGAGGACGCCAAGATCAACTGCTACGACACCGGCACCGCCCCCTGCAAAACCGCATGCCCCGCGCATCTGGCGGTACAGGGCTACGTGAAAATGGCGAAGGAAGGGCGCTACCTGGACGCGCTGAAGCTGATCAAGCAGGATAACCCGCTGCCCGCCGTATGCGGCGCGGTGTGCAACCGCCGCTGTGAGGACGCGTGTACGCGCGGCACGGTGGATCAGCCCGTCGCCATCGACGAGATCAAAAAATTCATCGCCGCGCAGGAGCTCAACGCCGAGACCCGTTTTATCCCGGTCTGTGAAAAGGACGACGGCGGCATGTGGGGCCCCGATTACAAGATGGCGGTCATCGGCGCGGGCCCCGCGGGGCTTTCGTGCGCGTATTACCTGCGCACCCGCGGTTACGACGTGACCGTGTTTGAAAAAGAGGAGCGCCCCGGCGGCATGCTGGTGTACGGGATCCCGAATTTCCGGCTCGAAAAGGACGTGATCGACGCCGAGATCGACGTGCTCCGGCAGATGGGCGTGGAATTCAAGTGCGGCGTGGAGGTCGGAAAAGACGTGACCATTCCGGCGCTGCGCGAAGAGGGCTACAAGGCGTTTTACCTTGCCATCGGCATGCAGGGCGGCAGGACCGCAGGCGTGCCGGGCGAGGACGCAGCGGGCGTGGAGTCGGGCGTCGCGTTTTTACGCAGGCTATGCAATGATCCCGAAACGAAGCTTTCAGGCGACGTCGTCGTCATCGGCGGCGGCAACGTGGCGGTAGACGTGGCGCGCAGCGCCGTGCGCGCGACTTCCGGCAAGGTCGCTATGTTCTGCCTGGAGAGTGAGGAGGAGATGCCCGCCGCAAAGGACGAGGTCGCCGAAGCGAAGGCGGAGGGCGTGGTCGTCATGAACGGCTGGGGCCCGTCGGAGATCCTGACCGAAAACGGCAAGGTCACCGGCGTCGTGTTCAAAAAATGTCTGTCCGTATTTGATGATAATCGCCGTTTTGCGCCGAAGTATGATGAAAACGACACCATGGTGATCCGGTGTGAAAACGTGCTGCAGGCCATCGGGCAGTCCGCCGTATGGGGCGACCTGCTGAAAGATACAAAGGTGGAGCTGCGGCCCAACGGGACCGTGGTCCACGACCCCGTGACCTTTGAAACGGGGGAGCCGGATATCTTCGTCGGCGGCGATATCGGCCACGGCGCGCGCTTTGCCATCGACGCCATAGCGGACGGCAAAAAGGGGTGCGAGAGCATGCACCGCAGCGTGCACGCGGGGCAGAGCCAGACCATCGCGCGGGACCTTCGGGAATTCAAGGAGCTCGACAAGGACGATATCGTACTGCCTTCCTACGACGCCGCGGGACGGCAGGTGCCCGGCATGAAGCCCGGCAAGGCGACCGGGACCTTCAGCGATCTGCGGCTGCCGCTGACCGAAGAGCAGGTGAAGGCGGAAGCCGCCCGGTGCCTCGGCTGCGGCGCGACAGTGGTGGATCTGAACCGCTGTATCGGCTGCGGGCTGTGCACCACCCGCTGTGAATTCGACGCGATCCATCTTTCCCGCGATATCCCGGAGGCGTCTGAGATGGTCCGGTGTGAGGACAAGCTGAAAAAGGTCGGGCCGTATGCGATCAAGCGTATTTTGAAAACGACGTTTTCAAAATCAAAGTAATAAAGTAGTAAAGTAACAAAGTAACAAATGAGGAACGCCGCGCTTTGCGGCGTTGATCATAGCCGTCTTTGCGCTGATACTTCAACAGACAAGCTTTTCGATCGACCCTTTTCCCGAAAAGGGTCGCGGGTCGAGGGCGGAGCCCCGCCTGCGGAGCAGTGCGAAGCACAAAAAAGCCAACCTGAAAGGAGACCCGCCTATGCACGAAATGGGGATCGTTCTGCATCTCGCCAAAACGCTGGATGAGACCGCCGAACAGGAGCGTCTGACAAGGATCGGAAAGGTCGTTTTGCAGGTGGGTGAGGTGTCCGGCATCATGACGGACCTTTTCACCGACGCCTGGGAATACTTCAAAGGCAGGCACCCGGTGTTAAAAGACAGCGAGCTGGTGCTGGAGACGATCCCGGCGGTGACCTGGTGCGACGCCTGCAAGCGGGAGTACCCGACCGTACAGTACGGCAAAGAATGCCCCTACTGCCATTCGGGCGAGACCTGGCTGCTTCGGGGAAACGAATGCATCATCAAGGAGATCGAGGCGGAGTGACAGTACCGTTCGCCTGAAAAAACGCGGGGCCCTGCAAAATGAGCAGAGCCCCGTCATTTTTTGTGTGCAGATAATTGTGCGTCAGCCGCTGTGGGACGCGAACGGGAGCCGGAATTCGGGAAGGCCGGCAAAAAAGACGTACAGCCGGTAAAACAGCCGGACGGCAAACAGGTTTTTCTCCGCGGTGACAAGGGTGCTGCCGATATCCGCCACCGGGACGAAGACCGCGGTGGTGGGCGAATCCTCCGTGCTCTCGTTCGGGGCGTGGACGGAAAGCGTCAACGTGCCGTCGGGGGCGGTAAACAGCATCCCGTGCCCGCCGTCGGCATGCGCGCGCGTTCTTTTGTAAAGCGGCTCGGACATCTGCCGCCAGCGGCCCTCCAGCCTGCCGTTTTCGGAATACGCGACCCCCACGCAGTAGCCGCCCTTTTCAAAGTTGCTCCACAGCATCAAAAGCCTGCCGGTTTTTGTCCGGTATAAAAACGGCCCGTCGGTGATATTGCCCGTCGCCCACGCTGCGGCGTTGCCGCGGAACAGCAGGATCGGTTCGGTAATGAAGGTTGTCAGGTCGTCCGAGAGCTTTGCCGCCATCATGTCGCCGACCCCGTCCGCATTGGAGGTCCACTCGCCCACGTATACCATCCAGGGCTGCCCGGTCCCGTCCACGTACAGGGTGCCGTCGATGGCGTCATGGTTTTTCGGCGTGATATGCCCGTCGGTGATCATTTCAAACGGGCCCAAAGGGGACGCCGACCGGAAGATCGCCACGCCCCGTTTATCTGTGGACGCCGCGTGGCAGGTCGCAAACAGGTAAAAACTTCCCTTGTAATAATGGCATTCGGGCGCCCACCAGTCGCCGTCGCCGTCAAAGCCTTCCGGCGGGGTACAGACCTTTACGGGCGCGGACCAGTTTTTAAGGTCCGTAGAATATACACAGCCGTAGCCGTTCCAGGCAAGGCCGGTGCCGTACATATAATATACGCCTTCGTGCTCCAGTATAAACGGGTCCCGCACGCGTACGCCCGTGTCCGTTTCCGTTTTTTTGCTTCCGGCGTTTGCCGCGCCGGAAAACGCGGTCACGGCCAGCGCGCCGCAAAGGACGAGCGCCGTCATCGCTTTGAAGATCTGCCGTTTTTTCATTTCATTTCATCCTTCGTATTTGTTTCTTTGTCGGGCGTCCGCCGCGCAGCGCGCCTTTGCCCGCCGCCCGCAGAAGGGTCGGCGGCGCTTTTATCGTTACGCTCCCGGAATACGCCGTCAACGTACCCCTGGATCTCCTTGTCCCGTTCCGCCCGTTCCAGCCGCTGTTCGGCCCACAGGCAGTATTGCGCCTCCTGTTCGATCCCGAGGTACTTTCTGCCCAGCTTTTTCGCCGTGACGCTGGTCGTGCCGGACCCGAGGAACGGGTCGAACACCAGATCGCCGGGATCGGAACTTGCCAGAATCAGCTTTGCCAGCAGTTTTTCGGGTTTTTGGGTGGGGTGCGCGGTGTTTTCGGGCATGGACCAGAAGGGGATCGTGATATCGTCCCAGAAGTTGGAGGGACAGGTGTCCCGGTAATTTCCCTCTTCGCTCTGGGTCCAGTCCTTCGGCTTGCCGCCCTCGCGGTACGGCGCCATCACGCGCCGCCGGATCTTGACCGCGTCAAGGTTGAAGGTATACCGGTCCGAGACCGTCGCAAACCAGATGTCCTCCATGCCGTTTTTCCAGTTGGCCTTTGCGCCCCTGCCCTTTTCGCGCTGCCAGGTGATGCGGCTGCGGACCTTGAAAAACTCGCCAAGTATGCGCCCGATGATCAGGCTCGTCTCCCAGTCGCAGCACACGTAAACGCTGCCGGTGGGCTTCATCAGGGGCTTTACAAGCGACAGCCACCGCCGGGTGTACGCCTCGTAGTCCGCCGTATCCTTTTTGGAGAACAGGCTGCCGTTGAAGGATTTTGTGAGGTTGTAGGGCGGGTCCGCCACCAGCAGGTCCACGCTTTCGCGCGGCAGCAGCGGGCAGACGGCAAATGCGTCGCCCAGCACCGTTTTGTCCGTCACCGCGCCGATATCCGTCACGGGCGCGGTGATCTTTATGCAGCGCTGAAGGTATGCGGCCCCTTCCGGCAGAGGCGTATCGAGCGTTTTGTTCCGCGGGGCTTTGACGGTCGGCATAGTGGGCTCCTTTCTGACGGCAAGCGGCGTCTTTTTTGATCGGTTCGTCGCTATCTATAGTACCACAGTCAGGAAGAAAAGACAATACATATCCCTGCAATTCCCGAAAGAATTCTTTTTTCGCCCGCCGCGGCTGAAACCGTGAGAAAAACGTCGGTCTCGGGCGTGAAAAATTGAAAAAGGATATTGATAAGACCGGAAATATGCGATATACTGTTTTATGGACCAACTCGGAAAGGACAGATCGCGCATGAAATACAGGTACCCGTTCCCGTTTCTCGTCCACGGCGGGGACTACAATCCCGACCAATGGGTCGACACGCCCGAGGTCTGGGACGAGGATATGCGCCTGATGAAGCTGGCGCATATCAACTCCGCGACCGTCGGTATCTTTTCATGGAGCCTGCTGGAACCGCGGGAGGGCGAATACGAATTCGGGTGGCTCGACACGGTCATGGACAAGCTTGCCGCAAACGGCGTCAGCGCGATCCTTGCCACGCCCTCCGGCGCCCGGCCGCCCTGGCTTGCCGAAAAATACCCGGAGGTGCTCCGGGTGGAGGAGTCGGGCGTGCGCAACGAGTTCGGCGTGCGGCACAACCACTGCCTGACCTCGCCCGTATACCGGGAAAAGGTCCGTCACATCAACGCCGCCCTTGCCGAACGCTACAGGGACCACCCGGCGCTGACCATGTGGCACGTCTCCAACGAATACTCCGGCTGCTGCCACTGCCCGCTGTGTCAGGAAGCGTTTCGCGACTGGCTGAAAAAGCGCTATCACGGCGATCTTGAAAAACTCAATTTTTACTGGTGGAACGGCTTCTGGTCGCACCGCTATACAAGCTGGGAGCAGATCTCATCGCCCAAATTCCGGGGCGAGAACAGCGTGCCCGCCTTAAAGCTCGACTGGCGGCGGTTTGTGACCGAACAGCATATCTCGTTTTTTGAAAACGAGATCGCGCCGCTGAAAGCGGCCACCCCGGATATTCCCGTGACCGCCAACCTGATGGGCACCTACGACGGTATCAACTATCAGGCGCTTGCGCCCCATCTGGACCTGGTTTCCTGGGACAGCTATCCCGTGTGGGAGCAGGGTGAAAACATGAAAAGCGCCTATACCTGCGGCTTTACCCACGATCTGATGCGCTCCTTAAAGGACGGGCAGCCGTTTTTCCTGATGGAGAGCACCCCTTCCGTCGTCTGCGGGCGCGGCGTCAACAAGCTCCCCGCGCCCGGGCGGCAGGCGCTGGCGTCCATGCTCGCGCTTGCCGCAGGCGCGGACAGCATCCAGTATTTTCAGTTCCGCAAGGGCCGCGGCGGGGCAGAGAAGTTCCACGGCGCGGTGGTGGACCACGGCGGCGGCGAAAACGCCCGCGTGTTCCGGCAGGTCGCAAAGCTCGGCAGAGAGCTGGAGCGTCTGGCGCCGGTCGCCGGGACGCGCTGCGATAACCGGGTCGCGATTTTGTACGACTGGGAGAACCGCTGGGCGACGGACGTTTACTGCGGCTACAATAACGACCGCCGCGATTATGTGGAAGAATGCGTCAAATGGTATGCGGCGCTGACCGAATGCGGCGTGGGGGCGGATATCGTCAGCGAAACGGCGGACCTTTCAAAGTACCGCCTTGTGATTGCGCCCTGTCTGTATATGCTGCTTAAAGGCGCCGAAGAGCGGCTTGCAAGTTATGTAAAAAACGGCGGGCGTCTGGTGTCGGGATATCTGTGCGGCGTCGTTGAGGAACACGACCTGTGCTTTATGGGCGGCGTGCCCGCGGGGGAACTGAAAAACGTGTTCGGCGTGCGCGCGACGGAGACCGACGCGCTGCCGGCCGGCATGCCCGGCAAAGCCGGATATAACGGGCGGGAGTATGCCGTGGAGCACGTCTGCGACCTGCTTCAAGCGGATACGGCAACGGTTTTGGGCAGCTATCAAAGCGATTTTTACGCCGGTACGCCCGCCGTGACCGTCAATACTTACGGAGAAGGAAAGGCGTATTACGCGGCGTTTCGCAACGACGGCGGTTTTGTGCGCGATTTTTGCGCAGATATTCTGAAGGACGCCGGGATCGGGCCGGATACGGGGATCACAGCCCCTGAAAACGTATTTGTGAAAAAACGGGGCGATTACATTTTCGTATTGAATTTCTCCGACCGGGAACAGACGGCCGGACTTGACGCGGAATACGAGGATCTGCTGTGCGGCACGCGCCGCAGCGGAAAACTGACGCTGCCCGTATGCGGGTACGCGGTACTGAAAAAAACAGACTCAACAGGAGGGCATGACGTATGCAAAATGGATCAGTGATCGGGATCATCGGGGCAATGGACGTGGAGGTATCCCTTTTGCGGGAACGGATGGCGGACCGGCGGGAGATCCCGGTCTGCGACCTGACGTTTTCCGTCGGCGAGATCGAAGGACGGCGCGTTGCGCTGGTCAAAAGCGGGATCGGCAAGGTAAACGCCGCCCGCTGTACGCAGATGCTGATCGACCGTTTTTCGCCGTCGGTCATCGTCAACACCGGTATCGCAGGCGCCCTGGATCCGGCGCTGAACGTGGGCGACGCGGTCATTGCAACGTCCCTTGTACAGCACGATTTCAACGCTGCAGCCTTCGGATACGCCAGAGGTTACATGTGTACGGGCGTTGACAACGACCGCCCCACGACGTTTACCGCCGACCCTGTCGCCGCAGCCGCGCTGCAGGCGGCCGCCTGCCGGTTTGCGGACGCGCACGCGGTCACGAAAGGGGTGATCGCCAGCGGCGACCTGTTCGTTGCCGAGGGACGGCACAAACAGAAGATCCGCGACACCTTCGGCGCCGCTGCCGCCGAAATGGAGAGCGCCGCCATTGCCCAGACCGCAGCGGCTGCCGGGGTGCCTTTCGCGGTGCTCCGGGTCATGAGCGACCGGGCGGACGGCGGCGCGCCCGACAGCTACGCGGCGTTTGAGGAGGACGCGGCGAACCGCTCGGCGGAGATCGTCTGCGCGTTCCTTCGTGCATACGCCCCACACCCTCTTCCGCGTGCCGCCGCTGACGTTGCAGCCCATTGTGGAAAACGCAGTGAAGCACGGCATGAAAGCCACCGGCGAGCCGCTTCACATTTCCGTTTCCACCCGGCAGACAGACAAAGCGGCCGAAATCGTTGTGGAGGACGACGGCGGCGGCTTTACGCCAAAGGTGGACGGCGCTGCGTTCGGCGCCCTTGACAATATCCGGCAGCGGCTCCGGCTGATGTGCGACGGCAAGCTGGAGATCGCGCAGCGCGACGGCGGCGGGACCACGGTGAAGGTGACGATCCCGGCGGAAAAATAAAAAATCTTTCAGCACAGGGGGG
>JAFRNP010000127.1 GCA_017430145.1 Clostridia bacterium | reverse complement strand
TTAAAACATTGCAGGTTTGCATGATTTTGTCAACCTTTTTTTATTTTTTTTATTATAGCATTTTTTCTTTTTCAGAACAAGCGCAGTAATTTGTTATTTTTGTGAACAATATTATGCATTCCCGAAAAATACCGTTTTTTTACAGAAAAAAGCATAAAACAAGCGGAGCGCCTG
The DNA here is from genome assembly GCA_017430145.1 of Clostridia bacterium. GTDB lineage: Bacteria > Bacillota > Clostridia > Oscillospirales > Acutalibacteraceae > RUG806. Next base: position 2,893 of record JAFRNP010000127.1, on the reverse strand, counting down.
CATCTGTTGACCACAGTCGCCCCGGCGATCTATGATCAAGCGCGAAGCGCTTCCGCATTTGATACTTTTTTACTTTTTTACTTTGATACTTTGTTTACGCCTCTTCGGCTTCCTCTTCCTCCACCGGGATGCAGGCGATCAGGGTATCGTTGCCTTCTTCCTCTATGGCCACCTGTTCCCACAGGTTTTCACCGTTGGAAAAGCTGACGTCTGAAAGCATGCCGCAGCCGAGGAAGGCGTTGGCGTCGATACCGTAAAGGATGCGGGGCAGCGTGACCTTGAGGAGCTTTGCGCAGCCGCGGAAGCAGTTTTCCTCGATCAGGGTGACCTCTTCCGGAACGGTGACGGAGCCGAGGGACGTACAGCCGTCAAACATGTTTTTCTCCACCGTGGAGATACCGGTGGGCAGATCCATGGATCTGAGCTGCTGGCAGCCGGCAAACGCGCCGGCGCCGATGTGCTCGATGGTAAGCGGCAGCGCGATGGTGTCTGTGTGGATGCAGTTTTTAAAGCAGCCTTCCCCGATATCGACCACGGAAGAGGGGACCGTGATCTGCCTGAGCGCCGAAACGGAGGCAAACGCCGCGTCCGCGATACGTATAACGCCTGCGGGGACCTCGAACGCCGTGTCCTGCCGGCCGGCGGGATAATAGTACAGGACCGTCATATCCTTGTCGAACAGAACGCCAGCTTCCGAAGCGGTAAACGCCTTGTTCTTTTTGCCCACCGCAAAGCCCTGCAGGCCGCTCATGCCGGAAAACGCGCCTGCGCCGATCGTATGCAGGGAATCGGGCAAGGTGAGCGCCGTTACGGCGTCGCACTCGGTAAACGCGCCTGCGCCGACGGTTCTGATCCCTTCGGGAAGGACAAGGTCTTTCAGCGCCGCGCAGCCTGCAAAGGCGTTGTCGCCGATATCGGTCGCGCCTGCGGCAAAGGTGACGGCGGAGAGGGACGCGCAGTTTATGCAGACGGCCGCCGGGATCAGCGTGATCCCCGACGGGAAAAGAAGGGACGAAAGCGCGGCGCAGTCCTTGAAAGCATATCTGCCAAGCGCCGTCAGCGCAGGGGAGAGCTGCAGGTCTTTCAGGGATCTGCAGCCGGAGAACGCGCCGTCCGCAATGGCGGTCAGGGTGTCCGGCATATCGACGGCGGCGAGGTTTTCGCAGCGGGTGAACGCGTAAGCGGGGATCTCTGCCACGTTTGCCGGGATCTTTACGTTTTGCAGCGCGGCGCAGAAGGCGAACGCCCGGGGACCGAGGGTAGTGAGGTTTTCGGGCAGGTCGGCGCCGGTAAGTTTTTCACACAGCTCGAACGCGCCGTCCGAAATGACGGTGACGGCTGCGGGAAGCTTGACGTTCTCCAGCTTCTTCGCGCCGAAGAACGCGTAGGGCGCCACCGTGTTCACGATGTCGGGGGCGGTATAAGCGGCGCCCTCCTTTGCGGGCGGATAGGCGACGAGGGTGGTTTTTGCGGCGTCAAACAGCACGCCGTTTTCGGCGGTGAACGCCTTGCTGCCGGCAGCCGTTTTGATCGCGGTCAGGTTTTCGCACATGCCGAATACTCTGCCGCCGCAGGTTTCCAGCGATTTCGGCAGCGTGACCTCCGTAAGCCCCGTGCAGCCGTAAAACGCGCCGTCGCCGAGGGACGTGACGGAATCGGGCAGGGTGAGCGCTTCGGAAAGGGAGGTACAGCCTGCAAACGCCTTTGCGCCGATCGTTTTGACGGCTTCGCTCCCGGGGAGCTCCGTCAGGCTTTTACAGCCTCTGAACGCGCCGTCCCCGATCTCTGTAAGGGCGTCGGCGTCGATGATCTGCGACAGCGCGGCGCAGTTTTCAAACGCCCCGGCTGGCAGTGCTTTCAAGGTCGTGGGCAGCTCGGCCGCGGTCATTTTTACGCAGTCGGAAAAAGCGCCCTCTTCGATCTTTACTACGCTTTCGGGCAGGTTCACGCGCCCGAGCGGCGTACCCGAAAAGGCGTGCTTGCCGATCTGGGTCACGCTGCCGGGAATATAGATCGTACCGAGTTTTACGCAGCCGGCAAAGGCGTAGTCGCCGATGCGGGAGACCTCGTTCCAGACGTCAAAGCGGGAGCCTGCGTAGGCGCAGGGGCACAGCTTCAGCTCGTCCTTGTCCTTGTTGTAGAGCGCGCCGTAGCGGGTGGCAAAATACGGGTTGCCGTCCTTGACCGCGAACTCGTAAAAGTTTTCACAGCCGTAAAACGCGTTAGGGCCGATCTCGGAAACGGAGTTGGGCAGACGGACCCGCTTTAAGGTCGTGTTGCCCCTGAAGGCGTTTTCACCGATGGCGGTCACCGTGAAGCCGTCCAGGCTGTCCGGCAGGTCGTAAGGGATCTTTGCCCCTGCGAACCCGGTGATGGTCGCCCCGGTCCCGTTGACCATGTAACGGAACCCGGAGGAATGCAGGATCTCGTGTTTTTCAGCCGCCTGCGGTTCGGCAAGCAGGGGGTCGCGGTCCGTTTGAACGACCGCCTTTTCCCCGCAGCCCGCAAGGCTCAGGCAGGAAACGAAAAGCGCCAGAACAAGAATGACGGCGAAACCTGCGCGAAAATTCTTCATAATTGATCCCCTCTATATTTATAATAAATATACAAACGTAGTGTATCATATGATTTCGTGTTTTGCAAGCGGTTTTTGTCGAAAAGCGACGTATTTCAGCGAAAAGGGACCGGTCCCGGCGAAAAAAAACAGACGCGGCGTTTTGCCGCGTCTGCAAAAGGTTCTGTTTTTCGGAAGGACTTAAGGCAACACCGCACAATTCGCGGCGCACGCCTTGCTTGATCTTTATTCCGTCATCCTGCACAGATTTTCCTTGCCAACCGCCAGGTTGACGGCGTCAAATCTGTACAATCTGACGAAAAAATCTACTGCGCAATC
>JAFRNP010000126.1 GCA_017430145.1 Clostridia bacterium | reverse complement strand
ATTCGCATGTGCCGGTGCTCAGCCGCCTGATTCGGGGGTATATCTGGATCTTCCGCGGAACGCCTCTGCTGGTCCAGTTATTCGTCGTATTCTACGGCCTGCCGCACGCGGGGCTTCTGATAGAGCCCTTTCCGGCAGCGGTGCTGGTGTTCTCGCTGAACGAAGGGGCGTATTCCGCCGAGACGGTCCGCGCCGCCCTGGAGTCGGTTCCCGTCGGGCAGCTGGAGGCAGGGTACTGCGTCGGTATGTCCTATTTTCAGGTGATGCGCCGCATCATCCTGCCGCAGGCCATGCGTACCGCTTTCCCTCCGCTTTCAAACTCCTTGATCGCAATGGTCAAGGATACTTCCCTTGCGGCAAATATCACCGTGACCGAGATGTTTATGGTCACCCAGCGCATTGTCGCCCGGACGTATGAACCGCTGCTGCTGTATATGGAGGTCGGGCTTATATATCTGATCTTTTCCACCGGGCTGACCTTCTTGCAGCGGCTGGGAGAGAAAAAGCTCGGCGGATATCTGAAAAAGGAGGCCTGAGACATGCTTCTGGAAGTCAGAGATCTGATAAAAACCTACGGGGACCATACGGTTCTGAATCACGTCAGCCTTTCCGTGGAAAAGGGAGACGCGGCTGTGATCCTGGGGCCCAGCGGCGCCGGGAAAACAACGCTGCTGCGCTGCCTGAATTTTTTGGAGACTGCGGACGCCGGGGAGATCGTATACGAAGGGATGTCGCATCCCATGCACGGGATGTCTGCAAAGGAAAAACGCGCCTACCGGATGCGCACGGCTTTCGTCTTTCAGAATTTTAACCTTTTTCTGAACAAGACGGCGCTGGGCAATGTGACGGAGGGGCTTGTGATCGCCCGCAGGATGGACAAACGCCTCGCCCTTGACCGCGCAGTCAAAGCGCTGGACAGGGTTGGGCTGAAGGACCACATGCAAAAATACCCGCACCAGCTCTCCGGCGGGCAGCAGCAGCGGGTGGCGATCGCCCGGGCGCTTGCAGCAGAGCCCGAGATCATCTTTTTTGACGAGCCGACAAGCGCGCTGGACCCGGAATTGACCGGAGAAGTCCTGTCGGTCATGCGCAGCCTTGCAGACGACGGGATGACCATGCTGATCGTCACGCATGAGATCGAATTCGCCCGCACGGTCTCCAACCGCATCGTTTTTATGGAGGACGGGGAGATCGTTGAGACCGGCAGTACGTCCCGGATCTTCTCTTCCCCGGAGAAAGCGCGGACGGCAGCGTTTTTGAAACTGGAAACGACCGGAGAGGTGCCGGAAACAGCCCTTAACGGAAAATCGGAATAAAGAGAAAGAAGGAGAATGACCATGAAACACAAAAAAAGCACGATCGTTATTTCGCTGCTCCTTGTTCTTGCGCTTGCTCTGCTTGCGGGCTGCGGCGGCGAAAAAACACAGTCCACGACGGCGCCTGACGACTTAACGGCCGGAGACGTCGATGTGACCGAAGCGGACGACGGCAAGACGGAGGCCGACGGCCTGCTTGCCGAGATCAAAGCGAACGGGTACATCACCATTGCGATGGAGGGGACCTGGGCGCCCTGGACGTACCACGACGAGGATGATACGCTTGTCGGCTACGACGTGGAGGTCGGGCAGAAGATCGCAGAGGCGCTCGGCGTCCATCCGCGTTTCATCGAAGGCGAATGGGACGGCTTGCTTGCGGGACTTGAAGCGGCGCGCTACGATATCATGATCAACGGCGTCGATATTACGCCGGAACGGGAGGAAAAGTACGCGTTTTCCACGCCCTATGCCTATAACCGTACGGCGGTCATCGTGCGCAGCGACGACGAACGGATCACGAAGATGGAGGATCTGGACGGCATGAATACCGCCAATACGATCTCTTCTACCTATGCCGAGGTCGCCGAAAAATACGGCGCGAATGTGACGGGTGTGGACGACCTGAACCAGACGATGGAGCTTCTTCTCAGCGGCCGTATCGATGCGACGCTCAACGCGGAAGTGACCTACTATGATTATATGAAGGCTCATCCGGACGCGGGGCTGAAAATTGCCGTCATCGACCTGGATTCGACAAGCGTTGCGATCCCCATGCGCAAGGGCGCCGAGACGCAGAGCCTGCTGGCGGCGGTCAACGACGCGCTGGAAACCATGCGGCAGGACGGGACGCTGAAGGCTTTATCCGAAAAGTATTTCGGTACAGATATTTCGTCGCAGTGATCCGGTAAGCATTCCCGGATATAAAAAAAGGAACGGCTGAAAGAAAAACAGCGCCGCGCACAAGCAATTTTTGCCTGTGCGCGGCGTTCAATTGTCTGCTTTTTTTCTGTCAGTCGAACGACGCCGTTTTCAGCCGTGCGTATTCCGCATCGGTGATCGTAATGACCCTGCCGTGCTTAAAGCCGTAGGGGAACGAAAACTCGCTGTCCGCGCGCCGAAAATTGCAGTTTCCCGGGGTTTTGGAGACGAACGGTACGTATCCCATCTCCGGCTTCGGACAGCCGAAATAGTCCAGCCACAGGCACCAGCGGCCGTCCGGCAGAATAAAGGTCGTCGCCGCTTCATAAGCCCCGGCGCTGCCGTAGTAGCGCATCCTTGCGTCAAACGCGTCGTCGTGGGTAAAGGGACCGAAAAGCGACGCTGCCGTTTCGTGCATATTCGCGGCCGGGCAGTCGGAATTCTTGTAAAACAGATGGTACGTATCACCGATCTTTACGAGATGGGAATCCAGCAGTTCATTCGGCTTTTCAAAGAAGACCGCCGGTCTCGTAAAGGAAATGAAATCCTTTGTGAGCGTATAAAAGATGCGCATATGCTCATAGCCGTCGGCGCGGGTGGTGGAACCCCAGTGGATCAGATACTGCCCGCTTTTGCCGTCGCAGAACACCTCCGGCGCCCATAAGCAGCCGAAATCGTCCCTGCCGAAAAACAGGAGCCGCTGTTCCGAGAAATGCACCAGGTCGTCCGTCTCCCAATATGCGAGATACCGGCTGCCGTTGTGGTTGCAGTCCTTCCAGTTGACGTTGTGGTGTTCATCCATCCGTTTGACGATGCAAAGATCGGTCGCAAGGATCGAAAACCCGCCGTCGTACCGGCGCAGGATCTCGATATCCCGTACGCCGCCGCAGCCTTTTTTGCTCCGGATGACGGGAGCACCGCCGTTTACCGTCTCCCAACGGTATCCGTCGGGGGAGACGGCAAAATGCACCTGCTCACCGGTGATCTCCAGCGATTCCCGGAAATGCGCGCATAGGTAAGGCATGGTTTTTCTCCTTTGGGGCGACGCCGCATACCTGTTTTTTGCGGCATATCCTTTATTCCGTCGGCCGCTCGCTGACCGGTACGATCTCCTGCATGGTGACCTGCTCCGTGTCATAAAGAGAGGTGTATTTTTCCTGGTAGTAGCTCTGGTCCTTGCAGTCGAAGCTGCCGTCCGGCGACAGGGTGATCACGGTGCAGCCGCGCTGGGTGCCTTCCTTGTAGATGCCGGGATAAGCGAGATAGTCGACGCTTCTGCCGTAGGTCAGGCGGATACCCTTGTAATCAACGGAGAAGTAGTTATAGTGGTCGTGTCCGCAGAAAATCGCTTTGGTGGAACCGAGCGCCTGTGCGGTTTCAAACAGATCGTCGTCGCCCACGCCGCAGTAAACGACCTTTTTGCTCTCACCCGCGGTGCCGTAATGGTATTTTACGTTCGCGGTGTCCTTAAAGCCGCTGTCGATGTACTCATACCAGGCGTCCTTGTATTCGGTAAGCGGGATATGGAAGTAAAGCGTGGAGGTGATCGGTTCCGCCAACGGCTCTTCGCCGGCGGCTGCCAGCTTCTCATCGTTGAGCTTCTGATAACGGTCGATGTTTTCGGCGTACCAGTCCACCTGGTTCGGGTGGATATTGTCATACTTCCACATGACGCCGAGGAAATCGCCGTCGGTGTAGGAGTGGGAGTCAAACAGGTACATCTCCTGGGTAATGATCCCCTTGGAATTGCGTACGGTAATGATCTGGTTGCCGTAGCCGTCCACCTCGTCGGGACCGCTCTGGAACAGGCAGTACTGCAGATCGTCGTCCGAATAGAACTTCGCCATCTTTTCGCGGCTGTAGTAGCTGTACGCTTCGGTGTCGTGGTTGCCGAAGGCGAGGGTCCAGTAGGCGCCGAGTTGCTCCATGAGCGCGGTAAAGATCTTTGCGGAAGCCTTGTTGTTGAAGGTGCCCGCCTGGAAGGGGACAGGGTAGCCGATATCGCCGGTGACGATCACCAGGTCCGGTTTTTCGGCGGTAACCATCGCCGCCACGGCGTTGAGCGCCATGGCGTCCTTTTTCAGGGACATCCAGCCGCCGCCGATATGGACGTCGGTAAGCTGCAGGACCTTCAGGTCCCGGTCGGCCGTGAAAACGTAGTTGCCGAACTCGTCGAGCTCGGGAACGAGCTGGTTTTCGTATACGATCTTGTCAAAAGAGCGTGCTTTTTTCGTATTTGCGCTGTTGCCGATCAGCGATACGACGGCGCCGATCAGACACAGGGCGACGATCACGGCAAGAATGATCCCGATGACCTTCAGCGCTTTTTTACCTTTGGTTTTGGGCTTCACGGCGGTTTTTGTTTCACTCATGATAAAGTCTCACTTTCTTGTTGTTCTATGCAAAACAGGCGCATGCCCGTTTGTTCCGATATTTGCGCGGCAATTGATTCTTTGTTCTGCGGGAGCGCCGCGAAAAACGCATAAACGACGACGCCGTTTGCCTGCCGCGACAGCTCCAGACGGGTCGGTTCCGCCCCCGCTTCTTCAAAGATCTCTTTCAGACGGGCCCGGTCCGCAAGCGGTACGTGGTCTGTCAGCGCGCCGGCGGAGGAGAGCAGGAGCTTTACGGCGGAAACGGTGATCACGATGCTGATCCCAAGGCCGAACAGCGCGTCAAAGCTGAACGTCCCGGCAGAGGAGAGCAGAAGCGTCAGCACCGTAACGGCGGTGATAAAAAAGTCCAGCAGCGAATCAAAGGCGATCGCTTTCAGCACCGGGGAGCCCGCTTTTTTAGCGGCGGGGCGCAATAGGAAAAACAGCGCCAGCTTTACGGCAGCGGTCCCGGCAAGCGCAAACAGATAGGTCAGCGTGTACCAGACCGGGGTCGGGTACATAAAGCGCTCGATCGACGAGTAGGCAAAATACAGCCCCGTGAACGCCACGGCGACCGAGATCAGGAACGTGAAAAGCTGCTCGCTCTTCATCATCTGCCGGGAGCCGAAAAGGGCGGCGCCTTTTAAAAGGATCGCGAGGCAGACGGCGGTCAGAAGCGCCGAAACGCTGTCCGAAAGGTTATTGACAGCATCCGAGAAAACGGCGATGGAATTGGTGGCAAGCCCGATATAGAGCTTGACGCCGAACAGGCACAGATTGACCCCAAAAACGCCTGCCGTCACTTTACAGATAAACGAAGTATTCTGCATGTTTCCGAAGCCCGCAGGGCTTATTTCGCGGCGCCGAGCCCCTGCTCGTCAAACAGATATACGGTCTCCAGCGCGATCTGCAGCGCTTTTTCAATGGTTTTCGGCTCCATGATATCCACCTTGTCGTCGCGGGTGTGGTAGTAGCGCGGCGGGCCGGGGGTCATGGCAACGAGGCTCACGGCGGGGATATCCGCCTTCGTAAAGGCGGCGGCGTCCGTTGCGCCGGCGTAAACGGTGGTGTAGGGAAGCGTGACCTCGGCGGTTTCACCCGCGGTGCGCACAAGGCTGCAGGCGCGCGGGTCGTGCGTGACGGTGCCCAACATATCCTTGTTATAAATAGCCATATGGTCGTATTCCTTGATGGTGTCGATGGAGAAAAACAGGGTCTCGACGCCGTCTTCTTTGAATTCCGGATGCTGTTTGACGGCGGCTTTCGCGCCGCGGATGCCCGACTCCTCGCTGCCGGTGAACAGGCAGACGACCTCGGTGTTCTCAAAGCGCAGGTCGTTGTCGCCCATGTATTTGAGCACGGCGGCGGAGATCATGCAGCCGGTCAGGTTGTCGATGGCGCCGTCCACGCAGACCTTGTAGTTCATAAAGAAGATCAGATTGATATACCCCGGGATAAAAGCGCAGCCGATCCAGATCAGAATGGGCTGCACGTCGCCCTTTATAAGCATCACGATGCTGATGGCGGCGGTGTAGAACAGGCCGACCAGCGGGTAGGCAAAGGAGAATAAAAGCATGGATCTCCCGCCGATATGCGTCGGGCGCCATTCGATGGAGGAATCCGCGTGCCCGGCAAGGATGATGCGGCGCTTGGTTTCTCCCGCAGCCTTGCGGATGCAGTAGGTGTTATGGGAGGTCGCTTTTTTGAACAGCGGGTCCAGGAATTCACTGTACATCAGGAATTCAAAAACGATCATCATCAGAATGAACACGAAGGCGGCGCAGCCGACGTACGCGCTGTAGGGGATCTCCCCGACGAAGATATTCACGATCCCGGCGGCAAGCGTGATGAGCATGCAGACGCCCGCCAGCCGGAACCAACCGAGAAACGCCCGGGGCGACAGCCGGAATTCATCCTGCTTTACTTCGTCTGCGGCGTCGCCGACCTGCGCGGCCATATAGTTCTGGGCTTTCAGTTCCGCTTCGCTGCCGGCCTCGCGCGGGCCGATCTCGCTGCAGATCTTTTTGATGCTGCGTACCGCGAAATTGGTATACATGCGCATAGTGGGCAAAAACTTTTCTACGCTTTCATATGCTTTCATAACCAAAACTCCCTTCCGTAGGTTTTTATTATATCATAAAGGGCGGCGGTTGTCGAGTAGCTGGATAAAAATAATCGGCGCGGACCGGATAAAAAATAAGGGGCGCGGGCTGCAAAAAAAACGGGCTCCCCTCGGGAAAGAAGGAAGCCCTTTTGTATTTTTGCAGTGAAAACGGTTATTTCATGCCGTTCTCATACGCCTCGATCATCTTCTTGACCATCTGCCCGCCGACGGAACCGGCCTGCTTGGAGGTCAGATCGCCGTTGTAACCCTGCTTCAGGTTGACGCCGACTTCGTTGGCCGCCTCCATCTTAAAGCGGTTGAGCGCGTCCTTCGCGTTGGGCACGAGACTCTTGTTGCTTGCCATTTCAGTTTCACTCCTTTACAGCGTTTTCCATACAGTCGCAGTCCTTCTGCCGAAACGGACTGCGACCGTCGTGCAGAAAACGTACGGCAAAGGCTGCGCTGCAATAAGTAGTGTGTGCGTGAAGCTGAAATATATTTCTGTCAATTCCTGCCGGTGGACGATAGATTTGAAAACATCGAGATGATAAAAAAAAGAGAATTTAATTAGATTACTATCTCATTACAATATCCAGCAGTTTTTGGTAGCTGTCTACAACTTCATATACAACATTGTCACCGGAGATCGCTTTGAAATGTTCTCTTGCGCAGTGGATTTTAGACTGTTCGATCAGCCGCAGCTGCATAGAGCTCATGGAGCCTTTGGTCTCAGCCACAAAATAAATGTGTTTGACAGTGCCTTCGTAGAACGCAATTGCCCAGTCCGGATTATACTTGCCGACCGGCGTGGAAATATAGAAACCGTTTGGCAGTTTCACATACACGGCGACGTCGGAATTGGTATCAAGCTCTGCAGCAAAGTCACGTTCATTCGTGGAATCATACACGATATGGTCATACAGGTGTTTGTTTGCTTTCATGGCGTTCACACCTATTTTCCCTCTGATCGTGGGATCTGTAAAGATATCGGTGCCGTACCTGTCGTCGAGCATATCATACGTGATATGTTCAATGATCGCCGTGGCTTTTTCTTCATTGATCAACGCTGAAGCCTTTACGATGAATTCTTCCGGGTTATCTTTGAACTGGTTAAAAACTACCGGCTGGATACCCTGCAGGATCGCAATGATCGTTTTTCGGGTCAGCCCTGTTTCATCCACCAGTTTGCCGACCAGATCATATTTTACATTGGCGTTGGCGGAAATAGCCACATTGTAGCTGGCGGATTTGTCTTTTGTAAACGCTTCGCCGGATGTAAGCGCTTCCTTTGATTTTATGCTGTCCATTTCACCGGAGACCACTTGGAAGAATATCTTTGATACGCGGAGCTTCCGATTAAGCGCATCTATTGCTTTTTTCACCAGTTCGTCGGTATCAAAGTCCACCACGTATACGCTTCTGGCGTTGATTTTCGACCAAAGCGCTTTAAATTCCGGCATGGCGAGCTTATCTTCGTTCACCTGCAGCTCCACGTTGTTGCTGCGGGCGTTCTCCGGCTGCATTGCGCGGGCATCGTAAATGGAATCGATAATGGCGATCACGGAGTCCGCGCAGTCCGCCACTTCTTCTGCAACGGTAACGGTGCCGTTGGCTTTATCCTGATAGTATTTATCCGTCAAAGCACCCTTGCGGTCGATGTAACCGGCGGAGATCAGGTCAAAGTGGATCGCAGTCGCCGTATCACGGTCAATGACCTGTTCGTTGCCCTGTCCATCCTTGATGACCTTATCGACAAACAGTTCCACGGTAACGGCGCGCGGACGATCCGCAACAGCTTCCGCAATTTCTGTTTGCAGTCCTTTTGCGAAGGCGTCGTAACTCTCGCTGGCGATAACGGTCAGCACGTTGATATTGTGTACGTCGTTCCCGAGCGCGTTGGTATCCATGCGTTCGCCGTTCTGGTTGACGCACAGGCGCAGGCCGCGACCGACTTCCTGCCGTTTGCGCACGTCGCTGCTGCTCTGTTTGAGTGTGCAGATCTGGAACACGTTCGGATTATCCCACCCCTCGCGCAGAGCGGAATGGGAGAAGATGAAGCGCACCGGCGACCGCTTCGGATCACGGTCGAGCAGCAGCTCTTTGTTTTTCATGATCAGCTCGTAGGCGCTGACGTCGTCCGAGGTCGTCTCTTTTCTGCCGACTTTACTATTGACCATTTTTCCTTTGCCGTCAACGGAGAAATAACCTGCGTGCGTCTTTGCTGCGGGGATCGAAGTCAGGTAACGGATGTAATCGTCTTCACCCATCGAGAGCTGCATGCTGCTGATGATGTCCGCGTATTCTTCCTCGAACATGGTGGCGAACTTGCCGTTGACCGGTTGTCCCGCTGCGTCGTAATCGCGGTAATGGGAAACTTCGTCGATGAAGAACAGACTCAAGACCTTAATGCCTTTGTAGAACAGCTGCCGCTCCCGTTGAATATGCGAGAGGATCGTCTCGCGGATTTGAATGCGGCGCAGCTGGTCTTCGTCCACCGATCCTATTACATCGCCCGCATAGATCTTGATCCCGTTGATGAATTCCACGGAATCGTCTCTGCCATCGATCTGCTTTACAACGTAGCCGGTTCTGTATTCCTCCAATCCGCCGGAGTAATCATAGAGGTTGTCACCGATCTTTACGATTTTGCTTTTCCGTTTCGGCGTTCCGCTGGCCATCTTCACTTCAAACTGCAGCGTTGCGGTGGGGTTACCCTTGGAAAGATTGATGTTTTCAAGATAGAGATAGCTGTCCGTTGCGGTGGTGCCGCTTTCGGTGATGCCTTTGACTGCGATTTTCTTGACCAGCCGCTTGTTGTACGCTTCCATTGCATCCAGACGGTAGATCATATTGTAGATGCTGTCGCTTTTATGGGTGGCGGAATAACGCAGCGTCAACATCGGATGAAAATCCTTCATCCGCTCTTTGGTCTGCTTTCCTTCCACAGACTGCGGTTCGTCAATAATCAGGATCGGGTTTGTTTTCGCAATGATATCAATCGGGCGGCGGCTGCGGAATTCATCCAGCTTCATATAGATGCGCCGCGCGTCTTTGCCCTTGGCATTGAACGCCTGGGAGTTGATAATCATCACGTTGATGGAGCTATCAGACGCAAAGCGGTCGATCTCCGTGAGTTGCGAAGAATTATAGATAAAGAAGCGGATCTTCTTTCCGTATTCCTCCGCGAAATGCTCCTCCGTCATCTGGAAAGATTTATACACGCCCTCGCGGATCGCTACGCTCGGTACGATCACAATGAATTTGCTCCAGCCATAGGCACGGTTGAGCTCATACATCGTTTTGATATAGGTATAGGTTTTGCCGACGCCGGTTTCCATTTCAATCGTCAGGTTATATCCATTGGCGCGGCCCTCCAGCTTCACGGAAGGCGCGATCTGATTCGCCCGCTGGATCTTTTGGATATGCTCTAAAATGATCCCATCGTTCAATTCCGGCACAACACGCTGGTTGCTCCAGCCGGTGAAATCTTTTTCTTCCTGTAGCCCGATCTGATAGGAACCACTGCCCCGGTCCATCATATAGGTGGGCGTCAAATAGGGTTGTCCGGAGAACACATCCACAACAGCTTTGGCGGCATCTGCTTGGAATTTTTGATGTTTATACAGAATCTTCATTTTAATGTGCTCCGCGTTTTCTTTTCAATTTATCTACCGTTTTTTGAAATTCGTCATAATGCTTGCCGTTGCTTACATTGTATTCAGTTTTTCTGTCGATAATCATACTAAGAGCATCATAAATCCGAATGAAATATCCTCCTCCAACACGATTCAACACATCCAAAGAATATATACCTGTATTAATTCCGACAGAGAACTTTTCGATTTTTGCCAAAAAGGAGGTTATTACCTCCCAATTGTCATTATCAACATTAATATCAATTCTTCCCGATTCGTCTTTAGGAAGCGAATGAAGCATTTTATTAAGATTTGTAAAAACATCATCCTGCAAGTCGTTATAAGCTATTAATGTTGATTCTTTCTTTTGTCGAGAAGAATCTTTAAAAAATTGTACAACAGAAAGAACAAACGCTAAGATAGAAATAATAAATGCAGCAATATCCATATCATTATCCTCATATTACCTTGACTCTCGTATCCGGCGCAAGCATTTTGAAGATCTCGCCGACGTTGATTTTGGCGGGGCTGCCGTCGAAGCTGCTGTCGCGGAAAACCGCGCGGAGCGGCTGGCGCTTCGCGATCGTCCTGATCACGCTGTCCGGGAGGTTTTCATCGAAGCATGCGATCAGGTCGCCGTCGTTATAAGTATGAACGGTGCAGCCGTCGATCTGCTCGGATTTGTACGGCATCGAAAGCGGCAGTCCCCATTCCAGCAGGCAGCCAAAAAGTAAGTCCAGATCCGTGCGGTCTGATTTTACGTTGGATTCCATCATGGACAAAAGATCTTGTGTGTATTCACCGGCGGAATAGTAGACGTCGTTCATATTGCTGTCATCCAGTTTAAAAACACGGAAACCGACATCGAGATTTTGTGTGGTCAGCGGACTATCTTCTTTAATTCTCTTTCCTGCACGACGAATACGTTCTTTTGCAACCTCTGATAACACATGAGGAACGCAATTATTATCACATAGGGCAATTGCATTTTTCAACACAGTTTTCTTGTCATTCGATGCGTGTGCAAGGCTGTTATCAAGATCTTCGGGCAATTGAATCATAATGAATTTCCTGTTTCCATTGTCTTCTGCATTCATTTGCATTACTGCATCAGCTGTAGTACCAGAGCCGCTAAAAAAGTCCATAACTATTGCATTTTTATTGTCTTTAACCAAACTGATGATATATTTCAATAACTTGACTGGCTTTGGTGTGTCAAATACATCTTCAGGCATAAGCCCAAGAAGTTCATATTTTGCTTGCCTGTTATGTCCAGTAACATCCAAATCAACCCAAAGTGAGGAAGGTGGCAGTCCTTCCATATCACAAAGGTACGTTCTACGTTTTATATTTGTTTGATCAGCGTTAAAATATATCTCTCCGCTTTCTATTTTCTGTTGCAAGGTTTCTTTAGACCATCTCCATCCATTTTTAGGTGGATCAATTATAAAACCATTTGGTGCGGTTATTGTATAACGCAAGTTTTCTCTATAATTGGGAGAATTCAATGGATTCCCATCAAACCAAGGGCCTTTGGGATCGTTGTCAGGATTCTTAAAATGTGATCTTTTACTTTCATCCTGTATTTTCTCCGGTTGCCATAAAGGTTGTTTTGAATATACAAGGGTGTAATTGTGATCTCCAGAGAATTGTTTTGCATCATTATTACTGTTATCAGAAGATCTCCAAATAGCAGAACAAACAAAACAAGACTCCCCGAATATTTCATTACATATCTTCACAAGATCTGAATTTTCATGATCATCAATAGAAATAAATATTACACCATCATCAGCCAAGAGGTTTCTTGAAACGAGGAGACGAGCATACATCATTGAGCACCAATCTGAGTGAAAACGTCCCGCGCTCTCTGAGTTCAAGAAAAGTTTATCCCCAGCATCATCATACAACCCACTTGCTTCATCATACTCGTCTTTCGTCATTCTGAAGCTATCTTTATAGATAAAATCTTTTCCTGTATTATAAGGTGGATCAATATAGATAATCTTTATTGCACCAAGATAGCTTTCTTGTAGTAGTTTCAACGTAGAAAGATTATCTCCTTCTATGTACAAATTACCTGTATTATTCCAGTCAACGCTCTCCTCCATGTAAGGGCGCAAGGTTTTACGGATAGGTTTGTTTGCTTCTACAATAGCAGCCTTTTTGCCCACCCAAGTAAATTCATAAGCCTCGTCGCCTTCAACAACGTCGCCAGAAAGCATCTGACGGAGCAGATCAAAATTGATGGCCTTTTTCAGCTTGCCGTTTTCGTCGGCAGTCTCCGTAATGCAATTCGGAAACAGCGCCCCGATTTTCTCAATATTCGCCGCAGTCAAATCAGGTGTTTCAAATTTCATGTGTTCCATATCTCATCCCTCCGAAATCATTTCTTGCTCGCATGAAAACTCAACAGTTGAAATAATATCATCTTTGTCCTTTTTATTAAAAGAAACAGGATATTTTTGAGAATATCGGTTTTGCAAAATATCCCTATAGCAAAAATCAAGCATGTAATCACCCAATATGTCTTCATTATTTATATTAGAAAGATCCGAGAAAATATGAAAATAGACTGTTTCATTACATTTTAATGTGTAATAACTTACATATCGAGGATTTTTGTCATCTTTACGGTATAATGATAATCTAAGATCAATGGCTGCACCGTTACCAACATTTTCCACCTCAAATGGAAGACTGATAAAGCGTTGGTATATAAACGAGGTTTTGTTTCCTTCTTTCTTTGCTTTGATTCCACCATGTTCCAACAATGCTTGTTGATTATGATCCAGTTTATCTTTACAAACAATTCCTTCACTGGTTAAAATGATGTAAACCTTTTCAAGGCGATATTCAGAATACTGTGTCGTTCCATCATTTATGCTTGTTTCATTGACACAATCTGATGCAACGTCAAACATATTTATAACGTTTTGCTTTCTCAGATAAGTCAATGCCAAATATGGGAGCTGCCGGTTTCTTTCGTCTTCTCTATAATTTCTCTGCGCTTCTTTGATGGAATAATAAACCCCGATGATTGCTGCAACAGAAGCGAGTATTGCACCGTAAAATTCGAGTACACTCCCTGCTTCCCATTCTGCAGAGAAGAAATCCAACACCGGGTGTAGCTTAAATAACCAGTTTATCAAAGCTGGAATGCCAATTAAAAATAGAAATGAAAATAACAAAATCAACAGCCAATGCTTCTTGATTATTTGTTTCATAGCTTCTCCTGTTCTCTTTTGAGTTTCTTGAGTTCTGTATTTAGTTGTACCTGTTTATTCAACTGTTTTTCTCTTCTAACCTTCGTTTGCAGCGCATCGATTTGCTTTTGCAGCTCCTGCCTGCGGGCGTCGCGATCAATGTTTTCCCGGAGCGACAACTCCTCGCTCCACTCTTCACACTCCACGCTTCCTCGGATCTGCCGGACGAAGTTTTCATAAACCGTATCGGTATTCAGCCCCTCCAGTTTTAAGGGGAGCTCCGTTTCCGGCGTCCAGTCCGTATGGTAGTAGGAGTGCACCTTGAATGCGTTTGCGCCTGCCGACGCTTCCTTATTCGCTGTCCTTGCCTGAATATTTCCCTCGTATTCCAGCAGAAAAAATCAGTCATATTTACAACCTCTGTTTGCCAATTATACCCAAAGAAATAGTTATAACAATTCCATATTACTATAACAGAAAACATCCCACTGTGCTCACAGTATACACAAATCCGGCATAAAAATCAACACAAATCAACCAAAAACCGCAGCAAACGGTTTTCTGTTTTCCTCAAAACTGTTTCCATGCCTTCAGACGAAGGATCAGTAGGCTTCATATGCAGGCAAACAAAGAAAAATGCACAAAGACCGGATTCGGTTTTTGTGCATAATTTTCCGGTTGCTCTGACGCACGTCCGGCGCTCAGCAGGCGCTTATTCTTTTTTGCTTCCCTGCGTCAAAGCTGCGTTTGTGTAGCCGTCGTCCGCTGTAAAGTCTTTGCGCCACAGACGGTACATTTTTTCATAAACGGATCCGTCTATCTCCGGCGTCCCTGCAGAGCAGGTCGGCAGCAGGGAATCGAGCGCAACGGCCGGGTCGGTGCAGGCGGTATCGTTGCGCCATTTTTCACGTTGAGCCGGATCGCGCAGGTCCGGTATCTGCACGGAAACGCCGCCCTTGAGTATCGAACGGTACGCGAACAGCCCCGGCAGGAACATATCCATGGCTTCATACACGTCTATGGTATCCGCATTTGTATCGCCGAGGATACGCCGGACGAAGTTGTACATGGAATAATAATCCGAACCGCCGTGCCCGAAAGCCGCGCTTTCCGGCGCGTTCTTTTCTGCAGGCGCGTAGCTGAGCACGTCGCGGCGGGCGTATTCGCCGGAGTAGGCGTCGGCGTTGACGTAGATCCTGTCGACGCCGCTGCCTGCGTCTTCGCGTCCGGATTCCATTCTGCCGTGTGAGCCGTAAACCGAGTACCAGATGGAGTCTCTGTAAAGACTGCCGTGCGTGCTTCTTATGATGCCGCCGTTTTCCAGCGTGACCATTTCGATGCCGAACAAGCCGGATTTACTGCCGACGCGCCGCTTTCTGTCCGTCTTCAGGCTTTCAAGCCCGATCACGGATACGGGACGCAGGCCGGTTATGTGGATAAGCGGACCGAGGGAATGCGTGCAGTAATACGTCGCGTACATGTTGTTGCGCCAGTGCGCCTCCTCGCCGTAGGTTATGCTCGGCCAGATCGGCTCGCAGTTGTGGATGTATTCTCCTTCGCCGTACTCAAATTCTCCTATCCTGCCTTCCCTGTACAGGCGCCGCATCTCATACGGCGCCGGCATATAGCAGTAGTTTTCACCGTAGGCGTATATTTTGCCGGTTTCTTCAACCGCCTCTATAAGCTCCACGGCTTCTTTCATGGTCTGGACAGGGAGGACCTCGGAAAACACATGCTTGCCGGCTTTCATCGCCCTGATCGCAAACGGCGCGTGCTGATTGGCGTAGTTGGCAAGCACGACCGCGTCCATGTCATGCCGGATGAAATCTTCAAAGTCGGTGTAATAAGAGATTTTTGGGGTCGTTCAGCGCGGCTTTCTGCCGTTCGAGCCCCTCGATCCATTTGTCGCAGATCGCGACGACCTGCGCGTTGTCCGCCTGTCTGCAGTAGTTTATCATGCTGGTGCCGCGGTAGGCTCCCATCACGCCGATTTTCACTTTTTCCATAAAATCAGATATGCGACCCGGAATCCGCACGAAGCGGGATTATCCCGCATGGACGCCCGGATCGTTCCTTTCTTCTGTTTTTTACACGAACAGCGCGTGTTATTTCAGATACCTGTCTATGCAGCCGAAAAAAAGATCCATCATCTTTTTCATGGATTGTTTGTCTTCGCAGCCGTGCCCGGAATCCGGGAAAGAGACGAAGGTGTGCTCTACGCCGTTCGCACGCAGTGCTGCGTCGAGATCGAGAGCATTCTGATACGGCACGATCGTGTCCTGCTCGCCGTGCCCGAACACGGTGGGCACGGCGTCTGCCGTTACGTAGCTGACGGGGGAACAGCGCAGCAGCGCGGGCGCGGCGGAAGAAAGATCGTCGGGGTCGACGGCATATCTTACGCCGTTGGAAATGATGTTCCGAAAATACGCCGGACCGACGGCGCGGTTGACGCTGTTTTTGTTTGAATAGTAGAAACCGTCTGCAAAGTCCGTCGGACCGCACAGCTCCACGACGCCTACGGGCTTTATCGGCGCAGCGGCTTTCCTTGTATAGGCATACAGCAACGATATATGTCCGCCGGCGGAAATGCCGGTCAGAAGCACTCTGTCAAAATCCACGCCGTAAGTCGCTCCGGCTTCCTTAATTGCGGCAAGCGCAGACGATACGTCGTCAAGAACGTCCTCAAAGCTGACCGTTTCGGATACATAGCGGTAGTTCATGCAGGCGGCGGCGCAGCCTTTCTCCCCGCTTACTTTCAGCAGGCTGCCGGTGTATACATCCTTGCTTCCCTCTACCCAGCCGCCGCCGTGGATGCACAGCACGAGCCCGGTGCTGCCTGAGGCGTTTTCCGGGATCACAAGGTCATAGGTCTGCCTCCCGTTTTGTTGAGGCGTATAAAACCTGTCAAACCGGCGTCTGCAGCTATCGTCATTCTCTGATGAATTGTTTTTCTTCCGGTCGGGAATCATCGCTGACATATTTTTCAACTCTCATGTGAAGATCGTGTTTTTCACGAAGCGCGGCGATTTCACCCATCATCGGCGATGCGTGGTGTGCGTCGAGCGCCTCCTGATCCTTCCAGCTGTCGATCAGCAAAACCGTCTGTTGGTCACTGATCGGCGTAAAGTATTCATACCGCAGATTTCCCTCTTCGGCTCTGATCCTGTCTGCGATACCGCTTTTCTCCATTTCTTCGGCAAACGCGACGGCATTTCCGTTTTTTCCCGTATAATAAATGTTGATCGTTATGCGCATTTGTTTTCCTTTCGCTGATTCCTGTCAATCGTTATCATTACTATACACCGAATCTGCCGAAAACACAAGAATAAAAGAGCGCGCAGCCGAAAAAAGAATGCTGCAGGACCTGAAAAAGCGCCGCATAGAAGAAGTGCATTACGCTGTTTTTTGAAGCGCTTGGCTTGTAAGGGCGCAGGCGGATCTGCGGATCCTGAGAAGACCGCGCCGAAGGGTTTCCCCGACGGCGCGGCCTTCGTTTACGGTATAGGTAACCGCTCGCGTAGTGAGCAGTCCCAATACAACTGACGGCGTTATCCTGACGGCAGTCAATCCTTTTTTCTGTCTTTTCTTTTCAGCAGCTTTTCCGGTTCTTTGACATAGCTCCGGGCAACGCTTCCGCACCGCCGGCAGACAGCATGGTACAGAGCTCTGCCGCCAAGCTTGTTGCTGAGTGCAGCCAGGGCGCCGTACCCGGTCTGATAGCATTCGATCATTTCCGTGCAGCCGCAGTACGGACAGCGGTCGTAACGGTCTTTTGTCAGGTCCTGCATTTTACAGCCTCCTTTGCTGTATACCGAAAACGGAGATAAAAAACAACTCTGCGTCACACGCGCCTGTTGCGTCCCCAGAAAACGTTGTAACGGTCGGGCTGCCAGCCGGGACGCACGTCTTTGACCGCTTCGGCGGCTGTGATCCGGGCGTCGCCGTTGTCAATGTCAACAAGGATATACCGGTCGTTGCCCATTCCCAGTTCCTTCATATAACTGAGCTGCCGCAGT
Source organism: Clostridia bacterium (assembly GCA_017430145.1). Lineage (GTDB taxonomy): Bacteria > Bacillota > Clostridia > Oscillospirales > Acutalibacteraceae > RUG806. Next base: position 8,335 of record JAFRNP010000126.1, on the reverse strand, counting down.
CCGTGACGCGTTTCCACCCGTTCGATCAGCGCCTTGCCGCCGCCGTCGGGCAGTTGGTAGATCAGGTCCATGGATGCGTTGTCCGCCGCAAGGATATCCAATGACGCGATGAAACCTACGTCCGGCGTCACCACAGGCTCAGCCGCCGTGCCCTCGCAGTCGCAGGAAACGGACATATTGCGCATGGTGTTGATATAACAGACGTGCGGCGCAAAGAAGTCGATCGTCGCCTTGGTGCTTTCGGTGATGCGCTCCATCAGTTCCTCTTCCGCAATGCTCCACAGATTGTCCGAGCCGGCGGCGGTATGGATCTCCGCTTTTCCGATGCGCCCGTCCGCGCAGCCGATGCCGATGTTTTTGTTGCTGCCGCCGAAGCCGCCCATCGTATGTCCCTTGAAATGGGTCAGTACCAGCAGCGAATCATAGTCCAGCATGCTTTTACCGACGTGCATTTCCTGAAACCATTTTCCGTCTTTGACCGGCAGGGAAGCTACCCCCGCGGAATCCGTGATATCCACAGGGCAGAACGTCCATCCGTTGATCGCCAGCGTTTTCCGATGTGCGTCAGTCGTGTACCTGCTTCCCTCGTAATACGTATTCGTCTCTATGATCGAGGCGTCCGAAAGCCGGGACGCAAACAGCTCTTTCACCCATGGACGGGGAATGATGTTCGGGCCTTCGGCTTCGCCTGTATGCAGTTTGACAGCCGTCTTGCCGCAAAGCGCGGAGCTGACCCTGTCGTAGATTTTTATCAGCCCTTCCGCCGAAAGATCGCGGGTAAAAAAGACGACGGAAGTATCTCCGGTCCGATCCTCAAACGGGATATACCTGTTTCCGTCTTTTCCGGGAACAGGCTTGCATGTACGCATCTGCTTAATCCTCCTTTTCTTTTGCGGCTCTCATACGCGGCAAACGAACATGGAGTCGAAAGCGCTGCGCAAGGGATTATGAAGGCACACTTTTACATCCACCAAGCGTTTTCTGATCCGTATGGGCCATCCGGATATATTATACCGATGAAAGCCGAATCTGTCAACCTCGGCGACGCTTTGATTTATCCGTCCGGATATGCTGTTTTCACTCGCCGGCATCGCTTTCCGGGGTCAGCAGCGTATACCGTCCGGAACGGAGCACGTCCAGCAGGTCGGCGTTCGTACGGATCGGCGTTTCGGTTCCGATCCCGCCGCAGGCGGCGTCCGATAAATGGTGCGTGTCGCTGCCGCTGGTCATCGGTTTGTTGAGGGACTGCGCCCAGCGCAGCGCCTTTTGGTTGCGTTCTTCGTCGGTATGTCCGTTGAACACCTCGATCCCGTCCAGATATCTGGGGTCGCAGCGGTGGACCATCCGACGGTACGGGTGCGCCTGATAGACGAGGCAGCCGGCCCGGTGCGCCTCGGTATACAGCTTTTTTTCGTTCCACAGCAGCATATTCGGCTGGCGGCGCAGCCAGTCCTCCTCCACGCCGTACACGAGGTAATCGTTGACGGCGGCGTAACGGCGCAGCTCCAACCCCAACAGCACCGTAAAGCTGTCCCCGCACTGATCCCTGAGTTCACGGTAGGCGGAGAGATAGTATTCCATCGCGCTTTGCGGGCGCAGGTAATGGTGGAGCATAAACGTCATCGGGCTGTAATGGTCGGTCAGCACCAGTCCGCTGTAACCGGCCTCTTCATATTTGCGCACCAGATCTTTTGGCGGGATCGTCGCGCAAAGCGAAACGCTGCCCGTATGGCAGTGCAGTTCGTATTTATACATGTTGCTTTTCCTTTCACTTCCGGCGGTTTCCCCGAACGCCTATTTGGCAGCATTATACCCGGCGCCGTTGCGGACTGCAACCCCCTGTCGGCAGACCGGACTCTACGATCGGTAGAATTATTGCTTGACAACGCTCTTTACCGATAGTAGAATAGAAACAGAAACTTCCGAAGGGAGCGCGCCGGTATGTCTGAAAAAAACGAGAAATGAGATCATCGCCGAAAACCTTTCGCTTAAATGAGAGGCGTTACGCCGCTCATTACAGAAAGGGCGAAACGGTATGGCAAAGCGGCTGACAAAAGAACGCCTGTTTGCATTTGCGGATGCGATCCTTGCAATCATTATGACGATCCTCGTGCTGGAGCTTCCGAAACCACGCACACTGACCTGGGCGGGGATCTGGGAGCTGAAAGCGTCTTTTCTTGCTTTCGCGGTCTCTTTTTTCGGCCTGGCGATCCTGTGGGCGACTGGCACAGAGAATGGCAGGAGGTCAGATCCGTCTCAGATAAAACGGTCCGGAGTCTCTTTTCGGTGCTGTTTTTTATGGCGTTCGTGCCATATATCACAGGCCTGCTCGCGGGGGATTTTTCAAATCCCGTGGGGCAGATCCTGTACGGTGTCGATCTGATGATGGTCACGCTTTTCAACAGTTTATGCTGCCGTTCGCTTGCGGCGGTCGACGCCAACGCGGAGATCCGCCCGGTGCTGATCGCGCGGGCAAATCTGCTGTTTATCGATACGGCGGTCATGCTGCTGAGCGTCGTCCTTTCTATCTTCGTTCTGCCGTACTTCGCCATCATCGGGATCGTGATCATTTCCGTCCTCTTCGTTTTGCCGATATTCAAAAGATAAAAAAGTACGTAATTATTTGCTGCAGGAGGTAACAGTATGCATCTTTATATGAAACAAAAGGTCTTTTCCCTGAAAGACAAATTTACGATCAAGGATCCCTTCGGTGAGGATAAATACTTCGTTGAAGGCAAAATGATCTCCTTCGGAAAAAAGCTTCACATCCTTGATGCGGCCGGAAACGAACTGGCCTTTATACGGCAGATCATTTTTACGTTTATGCCGAAATTCGCGGTGGAGATCGACGGCCAGCAGGTTGCCATGATCAAAAAGAAGTTTTCGTTTTTTAAGCCGAAGTACGTCATTGACGGCGTCGGTTGGGAGATCCAGGGCGATTTCCTCGGCCACGACTACATGATCACCGAAAACGGGGCGCCGATCGTTTCGATCCATAAAAAGTGGATGGCGTGGGGCGATACCTTTGAGCTTGATATTGCAGACGAAAGCAAAGAGGTCCTTGCCGTTGCGGTGGTGCTTGCCATTGACGCGGTGATGGATTCGCAGTCGAGTTCCACCGTATCGTTCAACAGCAACGATTAAGCGCCGAAGCCCGCGCGTATTATTCGGTTTTTGCCGAAATACCGGCCGGAACAAAAAAGCGCACTCCGGCGCTGCCGCCGGATAAAAAAGTGTCATATGAAAAATCTGAAGAAAGGAGCGATTCGGGCATAAAAGGGCGGAGCTTTACCTCTTTTTGTGCGCATTCTGAATCGTATGGCGATCATGATGAAAAAAGCGCTGGCGATCCTGCTTGCATTGGCGCTGTTCTTTGCCATGGTACCGTCTGTTTTTACGGAAGAGGCGCTTTCGGCGGTTCGTAACTGCATCCGGATCTTTTTGCCTGCGCCATCTGGTATTTCCGTTCGATACGGTAGGTTTTGCCGTCTTTGACGAACACCGCGCCGGTCTGTTTGAACGTAAAGGGAATGCCGTATTGCATGCACTCGCCGCGGACTTTCAGGATCCAGTCGTAATTGCAGGGCCTCGCGTTCGGGCCGGATTCGCCGCCGCAGACGACGCGCTCGATCAGGCCCGTGGAAAGGTACTTTCCCAGGGTGATCTCTTCCAGCATCGGCTCTGAAATGATTTTTCTGTGTTTGATCGGAAGAGACAGCAGGATCGGCAGACGGTGATCGGCCCGGTCCTGATTTTCACAGGTGCTGCAGACCGTCACGTGGTCCCAACCGTCTCCCCAGTCGGACGGCATGCACCGTTCAAAGCGGTCGATCCGCTTCGTGATGATATGAAAGTGCAGATCCGTTCGTTCCCGGATCATATCCCAGCAGCCCTGCCGCCAGCCGTCGGCGTCCTCCAAAAAGAAATCCGAAGTCATGCAGGTGTAAACGGTGCCGTCCTGCGCGGACAATTTGTATTCGCCGTTCCGGTTTTTTCTCAGCGGCAGGCCGTAATCGCCGGTTTTTGTAACGACGCCGGCGTCTTTGCCGATGCTTTCGTCTTTTCTGTATACGTAGCAGTTTGCGCATCCGGGGCTGATCTTATGGCAGCCATGCCAGGGGTTCCAGATCGCCAAAACAAAAACCTTCTTTCGCCATACGTTTTTTTATGCGGATCGGGACGGTTCCCGCTGCGGTCGGAAGATCCAGGATGAGAACATACCAAGAAACGATACGTCCGTTATGTTGATGCGTTGACGGCGCTTAAGGTTCCGAAAGGATCCGTTTGATCCGTTTGCAGGCGTCGGCGATCACGCGGCCGGTGTTGATCCCGCAGGAGTTGGTCTCGTGGTAGTGGCTTCTGCCGAAACGGTCCGTCCCGCGGTTGAAATAGGGCATGCGCGTATCCAGCACGAAATCGTTCGGGGCGACGGCGTAGCCCGCCATATCGTTGGTCACACCGAAAATGAGCAGGTTTTCATCTCCGAAGATCTCGCCCAGCGGCGTGGGGTTCACCTCCGGACCCTCTCCGGTCGCGGAGGTCTCCGCGCTTTCATACCCGCCTGCCCAAACGAGTTCGGGGAACATTTCGCCGGGCATGGTCAGGATCTGCACGCCGCCGATACTCAGGTACGTGACCTCCGAAATAAAGCCGCTTTTTGTTTCGGAATCCGCGGCGCAGGCGCGGGCGTTGAAAACGCCGAGGGAATTTGCCAGCGATAATACAAAGTTATCCAGCGGCATCACAAACGGCTGGGAAATTACGGTGACCGCGGGTGTAAGCAGCCGTTCGTTCCCGATGGAACAGGCCTTTTGCCCCAGCAGCATGCCGCCCAGGATCGTCCGCTCGGTGTCGTCGTCGGCCACCTCGCCGATGTCGGTCGCGCCGATCGCGGAGACCGCGTACATAACGTTCGTTTCCTGCCGGCGGTTGATCTCACGGCGCATATAACAGGGGTAGTCAGCGCTCAGCATCCTGTTTTTGCCGCCCATCGTATTGGGGTGGGCAGGGAAGTTCAGGATCCAGGTCTCTTTGCCGCCGTCGTCCGGCACGAAGCGGAAACGGTGCAGCACGGCTTTTGTAAAGGACGGCTCGCGCCATCTGTGCAACAGCTCCGGCGCTTCGGTGCTGCCGTAATACAGGCTGCCGGGACAGCGGCTGCGCCACGCCTCTTCACAGAGCTCCCGGAGCGTTTCTTTGAGCTTTTTCATGTAGGCCCTGTCCTTGCCGGACTTCGGCAGCACGCCCCAGTAGCCCATGGTGTCCACGCCCGCGTGGGTATGGGTACAGCTTACGGTGACGTGCCGGCAGCCGCTTTTTCTGCAAAACGGCATAAGGTTATCGCGCAGCTCTTTGATCTCGTACCCGGTCAGGCCGATCAAATCGCAGCTGATCAGCACGATCCCCTCGCCGTCGCCGCAGCCGATCCACATGGCGTTTGCCGTAAGCGGGTCCAAAAAGCCCGTGATCCGTTTTGCGATATTGTAGCCCGCCATCCAGTAGGGGTGGGTTTTGTAATTTTTGGGGGTGATATCGCGGGTGGCAAAGCCCGCATAATACCTGTCGGCGTCAGGATCTCCCAAAGTGATCTTTTGTCCGTCGGGAAGCTGCGGGACGGGATCAAGCGCGTGTTTTCCGGCTTTCTTCAGCGCCGTAGTGCGGGCGAACGAAAACAGGGCGTCGGATGCTTTCACGGTCAGGTCCTCCTTAAACGGTCTGCTTTGCAAAAACAGCCCTCTTGCCGAGAGCTGTTTTTTTACGGTTTGCCGGGAATGTAGGTGCAGTGCCTTGCAAGTGCGCTTTATTCCCGATATCAAAGGTTTCCGGTTAACCGGCCAGGCTGATGGTGTAAACAGCGTTTGTATACCATGCGTTGGTGATGAAGTTTCTGGGACGGATGATCACTTCGTCGTCGTAAACCTCCAGCTGCATGCCGGTGGCGGATACGGGATCGCCGAAGGAATTCACAAGGCCGTAGGTGGGAAGGTTTATGTAGGTGACGCCGTTGACCGTCTCCACACTTGCCAGGTCGTATTTTTCATCGACAGCCGTGCTCTTGATCCCCGCGTGCATATGGCCGCTGATGTAGAACACGTTATCATACTTTTCCATAACGGATTTTACGTCGTTGACGCTCAGGTCGATACCGCTTCCGGGCCAGATGGTCTCTTCGCCGTTGATACCGTCCACGGGCCAGTGGCACACCACGAACGCCGGTTTGTTTTCCGCGTTGGCGGCTGCAAGCTCGCTGTCAAGGAAGGCCAGCTGCTCCTCGCCGAGATCCATCGCGTCCCAGTGGCCGCCGTCGTAGCAGATGTCGCCGAGCGCGATAAAGCGGTAACCGTTCACCTCATAGCTGTAGTACGTATCCCGGGCGTCGATGCCGAGATATGCGTTGTTGTAGCGGATGAAGTTCGCCTTCGCTTCTTCTCTGGAGATGTCGGTCACGTTCCGGTCGCCGGCGTGTCCGATATCGTGGTTGCCGGCGCAGGAGATGGCTTTTGCCGGGCTGTATTTGTCCAGGATCTCATAGTACTTTGCAAGCGAAGGCTCGTCTGCATAATTCGTCAGGTCGCCGGCCACCACCACGGCGTCCACTTTTGTGGAAGCTCTGGACAGATTGCGGAAGCCTGCTTTCATAAACGTCTGGCGGATGAGTTCTTTTTCTTCGATGTGCGTGTCGGAGATCATCTCAACGACCAGCTTGCAGTCGTCCTTCGCGGTGTTGAGAATGGGCAGTTCCACCCCTTTGTAAGGGAAGGCGGTCAGGAAGATCGCCATGATAAATGCCAGAAAATTAGACAGGATCGCTTTTACTACGGTCATCGTTCATACTCCTTTCCATTGTATAAAACAACTACGCTACCATTATACTTGCGCAGTGGCTTTTCGTCAAGGATATTTTCTGCGGTTTTTTAAACGTTTTTTTGTAAGTCCCCACGGTTTTTCGGAAAAACACGGACGGGAGGCTTGCATTCTTGATATTTTTTTTGTAAAATAAGGAAGGAAAGTCAGTTAGCTTTTTTAGGAGGATGGATATGGAAGAAAAAACACGCAGCCGCCTGATCGTCAGAACAAGCGTCACCGGTATCGTCACAAACGTTTTGCTGGCGGGCGTAAAGGCCGCTGTGGGGCTGCTTGCCCATTCCATTGCCGTGGTGCTGGACGCGGTAAACAACCTGTCGGACGCGCTTTCAAGCGTGGTCACGATCCTCGGCGCGAAGCTGGCTGGCAAACGGCCCGACAAAAAACACCCGCTGGGCTACGGAAGGATCGAATACCTGAGCGCCATGATCGTTTCGGCGCTGGTGCTGTACGCCGGCATCACGTCGCTGGTGGAATCGGTGAAAAAGATCATCTCGCCGGAGGAATCGGATTATTCGGTCCTGTCCCTCGTGCTGATCGGCGTCGCCGTGGCGGTGAAGATCGTCCTCGGCAGATACGTGACCGCCCAGGGCAAAAAGGCGGAGTCCGCTTCGTTGATCGCCTCCGGCAAGGACGCGCTGTTTGACGCGGTGCTCTCTTCTTCCGTGCTCGTGTGCGCCGTGATCCGGCTGACGACGGGTCTGGCGCTGGAGCCCTACGTCGGTATCGTCATCTCCGGATTTATCATCAAGGCGGGGATCGAAATGATGCTTGAAACCGTGAACGATATCCTCGGCAAGCGGACCGATCCCGAGCTTTCCGCCTCGATCAAAAAGCTGATCGTTGAGGAGCCTGGCGTGCGCGGCGCTTACGACCTGTTTATCAGCAATTACGGCCCCAATAAAGATTACGCTTCGGTGCATATCGAGGTGCCGGATACCGTCACCGCCACCGAGATCGACCGCATGACGCGAAACATCCAGGCCCGCGTGTACCGGGAGACCGGCATCGTGATGGCGGGCGTGGGCGTGTATTCCTATAACACCGGCGATGACGCCGCCGCCCGCGCGCGGGAAGACGTGCGTAAGATCGCCCTGCGGCAGGAGGGCGTGCTGCAGTTTCACGGGTTCTATATGGATGAAGAGACGAAGAATATGCGCTTTGACGTGGTATTGAGCTTTGACGCGCAAGGCGCAGATGTTCTTGATGAGATCCGCAGGGAGGTCCTTGAAGCCTATCCCGGCTACACGGTCATCATCGCGCCGGATCTCGATCTTACGGATTGAAAGGCGGAGGAGAGAAATGCGTCGGACCAATATGACAGCGAAAAGAATACTGGCCTGTCTGCTGGCGGTGTGTCTGGCGGCAGCCTGCGTCCCGCTTACGGCGGGCGCTTCACAGGCGCCGCTGAAGCTGATGGTGGCGGCTGACACGCACTTCCGGTGCGCGGAGGACCTCGGGGATCCGGACT
>JAFRNP010000125.1 GCA_017430145.1 Clostridia bacterium | reverse complement strand
GGTCAAATACAGCCGGGACGTCCCTCTCACGGTCGTGCCGTCGCTTGCGATCATGACCCATCCGTCAAGCGTCACCGCCGACGAAAACACCACGGCGACCTTCACCGTGAAAGCCACCGGCGCAGGGCTGACCTACGCCTGGCGCAGCCGTCCGAACAGCTCTGCAAGCTGGACGTACCTGAATTCCGCCGCCGAAGGATATAACACCGATACCTTAAAGATCGCCGCCACGATGGCGCTTAACGGTTACCGGTTCCAGTGCGTCGTAAAGGATGCTTCCGGCGCGGTCAAATACAGCCGCGACGTTTCTCTCACGGTCGTTTCTGCTTTGGCGATCACCGCCCATCCCGAAAGCGTTACCGTCCCGGAAAACGCCAAGGCCACGTTCACCGTGGCGGCGACCGGCCTGGGGCTTACCTATGCCTGGCGCAGCCGCCCGAACAGCTCCGCAAGCTGGACCTACCTGACTTCCTCGACCGAAGGCTATAACACCGATACCTTAAAGGTGCCCGCAACGATGGCGCTGAACGGCTACCGGTATCAGTGCGTCGTCCGGGATGCTTCCGGCGCGGTCAAATTCAGCCGGGACGTATCTCTCACGGTCGTGTCTGCGCTTTCGATCACCGAACATCCCACTTCCGTTACCGCCGTAGAAAACACCACGGCGACCTTTACCGTAAAAGCGACCGGCTGGGGACTTACCTATGCCTGGCGCACCCGTCCGGACAGTTCTGCAAGCTGGACTTACCTGACTTCCGCCACCGAAGGCTACAACGCGGCGACCCTGAAGGTGACCGCCGCCAAGGCGCTGAACGGCTCCCGGTACCAGTGCGTCGTGACGGACGCCGCCGGCAACAAGGCATATTCCAGAGACGTGGTGCTGACGGTAAAATAACAGATAATACCCTCAAAAAGAGAAAAGCCGGAACGTGCGCGTTCCGGCTTTTCTCTGTATGACAGGATCTTTCGTTTTATTTCAGCAGCTTTCGCAGTCTGTTTGCCGCCTCGACCGTATCTTCGGGGCTTGCAAAGGTGGAGAACCGGAAAAAGCCCTCGCCGCACTTGCCGAAGCCTTCGCCCGGGGTGCCCACCACCCGGATCTCATGCAGCAGATAGTCAAAGAATTCCCAGCTGCCCATGCCGTTCGGGCAGTTCAGCCAGATATACGGGGCGTTTTTGCCGCCCGTGTACCAGATCCCGCAGTCGTCCAGCGCGTCGGTCAGTACCTTCGCGTTGCGCTTGTATACGGCGATCTGGCTTTTTACCTGCGCCTGCCCCTCGGGGGTGAACACCGCCGCGCCGCCGCGCTGCAAAAGATACGAGACGCCGTTGGTCTTCGTGGTGCGGTTACGCACCCACATGGCGTTCAGGGACATCCCCTCGCGTTCCAGTGCCTGTGGCACGACCGTATACCCGAGGCGGGTGCCGGTAAAGCCCGCGGTTTTGGAAAGGGAGCAGATCTCGATGGCGCAGGTTTTTGCGCCATCCAGTTCAAAAATGCTGTGGGGGAGCGCCGGATCTTCGATATAAGCCTCATACGCGGCGTCAAACAGGATCACGGCGCCGGTCGCGTTCGCATGGTCCACCCACGCCTGCAGCCCCGCCTTTGTATACACGGCGCCGGTGGGGCTGTTGGGGGAGCAGATATAGATCAGATCCGCCGCCGGCAGGTTTTCGGGGGACGGCAGAAAGCCGTTTTCGCGCCCTGCGGGCAGATGGAAGATCTGCCTTCCCGCTATGACGCTTGCGTCCACATAGGCGGGGTAGGCGGGTTCCAGCACGAGCGCGGCGTTTTTTTTGTCGAACAGGTCCAGAATATCCCCCAGCTCGTCGCTGGCGCCCGAGGAGACGAACACCTCGTCCGGCTGCAGGCGGACGTTCCTTTCGGCGTAGTGCTTTGCGATCGCTTCCCTTAAAAACGGCGCGCCGCATTCCGGCATGTAGCCGTGGAAGGTCTCGGCCTTGGCCTGCTCGTCAACGGCTTTATGCAGCGCGTCGATCACCGCCGGGCACAGCGGGAGCGAAACGTCCCCGATGCCCATGCGGTACAGCCGCTTGCCGGGGTTTTCTTCCAGATACGCCTGCGTTTTTTTCGCGATCCCGGCAAACAGGTAAGAATCCTTCAGCGCCGCGTAATTGACGTTCGGTTTCATCATATCACGGTTTCCCCCTCGTACACGATCTGGGCCGGGCCGGTCATGGTCACGGCCCCGTCCGGGGTGACCATGATCTCAAGCGTCCCGCCGTCCAGCTGGACGCTGACGGGAGCGCCGGGCTTGCAGATCTTTTTCCGGACCGCCGCCGCGACCGAGGCGCAGGAGCCCGTGCCGCACGCCATGGTGACGCCGCTGCCGCGCTCCCAGACCCGCATACGCAGCTCGGCGCCCGACAGGGCCTGCACGAATTCCACGTTCACGCCGTCCGGAAAATCGGGGTGGTGCTCGATGGCGGGGCCCAGCGTCTCCAGCGGCACGGCGCTCACGTCGTCGGTAAAGATCACCGCGTGGGGGTTGCCCACCGAGACCGGGACGTATTCGACCGTTCTGCCAAGCGCCGTCAGCGTCCGCGGGGGCTCCGTACGGGCGGTCCCCATCATCACCGACGCGCCCGTGACCTTGCCGCCGGAGAGCTGCAGGTGCAAAATCCTGATCCCGGACAGCGTTTCGATCTTGAGATAGGTTTTGTCCGTATAGCCCTTGTCGTAGACGTATTTGCCCACGCACCGGATCCCGTTGCCGCACATCATGGCTTCGCTGCCGTCGGCGTTGAAGATACGCATGCGGAAATCGGCGATCTCGGAAGGGGAGATAAAGATCATCCCGTCTGCGCCGGCGCCGAAATGCCGGTCCGACAGTTTCTGTGACAGCGCCGCCACGTCGTCCGGGACCGCGCCGTAAACATATAAATAATCGTTGCCGAGTCCGTGCATCTTCGTAAAATGCATCTGTGCTTCCTCCTCATTTACTTTCCGCTGTCGCCGTAGTTCGCCAGCACCCGCGCGGAGGGGTCGTTGACGTCGCAGCCTTCCCAGTCCTTGTTCGGCATCCAGAAATCCGCGATCATTTCCGCCTGCCCGGGATAATACTGTTCAAAGATCTCCCGGTACAGCAGGGATTCCTTCGTAAAGGGCGCCGCGTGGGTATATTTTTTGCGCCGCTCTTCAAATTCCGCGTCCGTATACCGCGTTTCGGCGTATTCCTTCAGGTCGTCCACCATGGAGTGGCCCACCGCGTCCGAAAACGCCGCTTTTTCGCGCCAAAGGATCTCGTCCGGCAGGTATCCCAGCCCCTCGAAGGCGTGTCGCAAAAGGTATTTGCCTTTGTTATATTTGTTCAGTTTCATTTCGGGGTCCAGCGCCATGACGTATTCGACAAAATCAAGGTCGCCGAAGGGGACCCGCGCCTCCAAAGAGTTCACGGAGATGCACCGGTCCGCGCGCAGGACGTCGTACATGTGCAGCTCCCGGATGCGTTTTTGTGCTTCCTTCTGGAACGCCTCGGCCGACGGGGCAAAGTCGGTGTATTTGTACCCGAACAGCTCGTCGGAGATCTCGCCCGTCAGCAGCACGCGGATATCCGTCGTTTCGTGGATCGCCTTGCACACCAGATACATGCCCATGCTGGCGCGCACGGTGGTGATATCGAAGGTCCCGAGCGCCTTGATGACCGTTTCAAGCGAGGAGATGACGTCGTCGGGCGTCATAAAGACCTCGGTGTGGTCGCTGCCGATGAAATCGGCGACCTGACGGGCGTATTTCAGGTCGATGGCGTCCTTTTCCATGCCGATGGCAAAGGTTTTGATGGGTTCCTTGCTCTCCCTTGCGGCGATGGCGCACACAAGCGAGGAATCAAGCCCGCCAGAAAGCAGGAAACCGACCTTTGCGTCCGCCACAAGACGTTTTTTAACGCCCGCGATCAGCTTTTCGCGGATGTGCCTGCAGGCGTCCTCAAGGCCGTCTGTGCACACGTCTTTATCGCCTGCGATATCGTTATAGCAGATAAAGCTCCCGTCCTTCCAGTAGTGCCCCGGCGGGAACGGCAGGATCCGATCGGCGAGCGGGATCAGGTTTTTCGGCTCGCTGGCAAAAATGATCGCACCGTTTTTGTCGTAGCCGTAATACAGCGGCCGGATGCCGATGGGATCTCTGGCTGCGATATAGGAGCCGGATTTGCCGTCGTAGATCACACAGGCAAATTCCGCGTCCAGCATCCGGAACATATCCGTCCTGTGCTCGCGCCACAGGGGGAGCAGCACCTCGCAGTCGGAGTCACTTTCAAAGCAGTACCCCTTTGTTTTCAGCTCTTCGCGTATCGCCTCAAAACCGTAGATCTCGCCGTTGCATACGCACCAGTCGCCGCCCAGCCAGAACGGCTGCATGCCCTCGGGGTGCAGCCCCATGATCGACAGCCGGTGGAACCCCAGCGCGCCGTTTCCGGTGTCTACGATCCGGGTGTCGTCCGGCCCGCGGGATTTCGTTTCGCCAAAGCCCTTATAAAACGCTTCGCTCTCCCAGTGCGGGCCGCAATAGCCTATAATCGAACACATAGTTTCTCCTTTTTATTCCACGTCCTGCAGCGCGTCGTAGCCTTCCTCGCCGGTGCGGACCTTGACCACGTTTTCTACGTCATATACAAAGATCTTGCCGTCGCCGATATGCCCGGTGTAAAGCACACGCTTTGCAGCTTCGATCACGCTGCGCACCGGCACCTTGCTGACGACGATATCGACCTGCACCTTCGGCAAAAGGCTCGCCTCCACCTGGACGCCGCGGTAGTATTCGGGTTTGCCCTGCTGTACGCCGCAGCCGAGCACGTGCGAGACCGTCATGCCCGTGATGCCGAGGTCCATCATCGCCGATTTCAGCGGCTCCAAGCGGGATTCGCGGCAAACGATCTCCACCTTTGTGAATTTGGGGGAATCGTCTGAAAAGACCGGCGCTTTTCTGACCGGGACCGCTTCGGTAACGGGCACGTCGCCGGCGACCGCCACTGCCTGCGGGTAACCGTAATCCAGGTTCTCGACTGCGGGCACGAAGTCCGCGTACGCGCTCGGAAGGCCGTGTTCGGTCTTGTCAAGCCCGCGGATCTCCTCTTGAGCCGACGCGCGCAGCCCGACCGTCTTTTTGATGGCAAAGAAGGTCAGCGTCATGGTCGCCGCCGTCCAGCCGAGGATCGCAAGGATCCCAAGCGCCTGTACGCCGAAGAGACGCGCATTCCCCGTATAGAACAGGCCGCTGAGCCCCGCCGGGGCTTTGGGGTTCGCCAGAAGCCCCACGGCAAGCGTGCCCCATACGCCGTTTGCAAAATGCACGCCCACTGCGCCGACCGGGTCGTCAATGTGGCATTTCAGGTCCAGGACCTCCACGGCCGCCACGACCAGTATACCGGAGACGGTCCCGATCACGGCGGCGCCGAACGCGTCCACCGCGTCGCATCCTGCGGTAACGCCCACAAGCCCCGCCAAAGAACCGTTCAGGCACATGGAAACGTCGGGCTTGCCGTTTTTGATCCAGGTGAAGATCATGGTCGCGCAGGTGGCGACGGCGGGGGCGACGGTGGTCGTGACAAAAATGGAAGCGAGCGAATTGCCGTCCCAGGCGGCCGCGCCGTTGAAGCCGTACCAGCCGAACCACAAAATGAAGCAGCCCAGCGCGCCGAGGGTGATGGAATGCCCCGGGATCGCGTTGACCTTATTTACCTTGCCGGCGGCGTCCTTTGCGTATTTCCCGAGCCTCGGGCCCACCATGATCGCCCCGATCAGGGCGGTGATCCCGCCCACGGAATGGATCGCCGCGCTGCCGGCAAAATCATGGAAGCCGAGCTGCGCGAGCCACCCCTGCGGGTTCCAGACCCAGCCGGCCTCCACCGGGTAGACGAACAGCGAGATCACGCCCGAATAGATACAGTAGGACAAAAACCTCGTGCGCTCCGCCATGGCGCCCGACACGATGGTGGCGGCGGTGGCGCAGAACACAAGGTTGAACACGAACGAAGGGGCGCTGCCGCTTTCAAGAAACGAGCCGAAATCGGTGAGGATGGACAGGTTCGGGACCCCGAACAGCCCCAGCACGTAGTCCTCCGACATCATCAGCCCAAAGCCCAGAAGCACGAACACGACGGTACCGATGCAGAAATCCATCAGGTTTTTCATAATGATATTGCCCGCGTTTTTCGCCCTCGTAAAGCCGGTCTCCACCATGGCGAAGCCTGCCTGCATCAAAAACACGAGCGCCGCGCCGATCAGAAACCATACGCCGAAAACTTCTTTCGTTACGGCGCCGTCGATCAGGCTTGTCAGTTGTTCTGCTGCCATTTTTGTTCAACTCCTTCGTTTGCAGACTGTTTTTTCTCTTTTCTGTTATACGCCGAACAGAAGCTGGGCGTAGGTCGGGAAGGGCCAGAAGTCCTTGGACGTGAGCGTCTCCGCCTCGTCGCAAAGGGCTCTGAGCGCCTCCATCGCGGGCAGAAGCGCGTCGCGGATCATAGCGGATTCCGTGATCACGTCGTCGGTGCAAAGCCCCTTCACCGCCGTTTCCAGCGCGTCGGTCTTTTCTTCGATCCCGTCGGTCAGCGCCGACAGCTTTTTCACAAGGTCCGTTTCATATCTGCAGGCAATGCCTTCGTCCAGCGCGCGGATCTTTCCGGCGTTCTTCGCAAGCTTTGCCGCGTAGCCTTCCACGGCGGGCAAAATCTGCGTACGCGCCATTTCGAGCATGGTGCGCGCCTCGATCAGGATGCTCTTATTGTAGTTTTCCAGCATGATCTCGCAGCGGGATCTGAGCTCCGCCTGAGAGAACACGCCGTGGCCGATCAGCATATCGGCGTTCTTTTTATCCAGCAGGTGCGGCATGCAGTCGGCGGTGGTGCGGTAATTGAGAAGCCCGCGTTCCTCGGTCGCTTCTTTGATCCAGGCGTCGTCGTAGCCGTTGCCGTTGAAGATGATGCGCTTATGGTCGGAGATGGTCTTTTTGATCATGTCGTGCAGCGCCGATTCAAAGTCATCCGCGCTCTCCAGCCGGTCGGCGTAGATCTTTAAGGACTCGGCCACGGCGGCGTTGAGCATGATGTTTGCGCAGGCGATGGAGTTGGAGGAACCGAGCATGCGGAACTCGAACTTGTTGCCCGTGAAGGCGAAGGGGGAGGTCCGGTTGCGGTCGGTGGCGTCGCGGTTGAATTTGGGCAGCACGTGGACGCCCAGCTTCATCTTCGTCTTTTCGGCGCCCTGATAGGGCGTATCGTTCTCAATGGCGTCCAGTACGGCGCCGAGCTCGTCGCCGAGGAACACGGAGACCACGGCGGGCGGCGCTTCGTTCGCGCCCAGGCGGTGGTCGTTGCCGGCCGTTGCGACGGAGATCCGCAGCAGATCCTGATAGTCGTCCACCGCTTTGATGACGGCGCACAGGAACAGCAGGAACTGGGCGTTTTCATACGGCGTTTCGCCGGGGGAAAGCAGGTTTTGCCCCGCGTCTGTGGCGATGGACCAGTTGTTGTGCTTGCCGCTGCCGTTGACGCCGGCGAAGGGCTTTTCGTGCAGCAGGCATACAAGGCCGTGCCGCGTCGCCACCTTCTGCATGATCTCCATGGTCAGCTGGTTCTGGTCGGTGGCAAGGTTCGTGGTGGTATAGATGGGCGCAAGCTCGTGCTGGGCGGGGGCGACCTCGTTGTGCTCGGTCTTTGCCAGGATCCCCAGCTTCCAGAGCTCAACGTTCAGCTCTTCCATAAAGGCCGCGACGCGCGGTTTGATCACGCCGAAGTAATGGTCGTCCATCTCCTGTCCCTTGGGGGCGGGCGCGCCGAACAGCGTGCGCCCGGTCAGCCGCAGGTCAAGCCGCCGGTCGTAAAGCTTTTTATCCACAAGAAAATATTCCTGCTCGGGCCCGACGTTCGTGCGCACCGCCTTCGCGGTGTCGTTGCCGAACAGCCGCAAGATCCTGAGCGCCTGGACGTTCAGCGCTTCCATGGAGCGCAGCAGCGGGGTCTTTTTGTCCAGCGCGTGCCCGCCGTAGGAGCAGAACGCCGTGGGGATGCAAAGGGTCTTGCCCTTGATAAAGGCGTAGCTGGTGGGATCCCACGCCGTATAGCCGCGGGCCTCAAAGGTGGCGCGCAGGCCGCCGCTCGGGAAAGAGGAGGCGTCCGGCTCGCCCTTGATGAGCTCTTTGCCGGAGAACTCCATGATCACGCCGCCGTCCGGGGCGGGGGAGATAAAGCTGTCGTGTTTTTCCGCGGTGATGCCGGTGAGCGGCTGGAACCAGTGGGTGTAATGGGTGGCGCCGTTTTCCACCGCCCAGTCCTTCATGGCTGCCGCAACGGCGTTGGCGACGCTGATATCCAGCTCCGTGCCCTCGTCGATCGTTTTTCTCAGCGATGCGTACACCTTTGCGGGCAGCGTCGCCTTCATGTTTCTGTCGTCAAATACCAGTGAACCGAAATAATCCCTGACCGTTTCCATGTTTCTTCCTCCTTATACGATACCCTGCATGGTCATCGCGTCTACGACCTTTTCAAAACCGGCGATGTTCGCGCCGTCCACGTAGTTGCCTTCTTCTCCGTAGCGTTTTGCCGCTTCGTCGATGTGGTGGTACAGGTCTACCATGATCTCCTTAAGCTGCGCGTCCACCTGGTCAAAGCTCCAGTGCAGACGCTCGCTGTTCTGGCTCATCTCCAGCGCCGAGGTGGCGACGCCGCCGGCGTTGGAGGCCTTGCCGGGCAAGAACAGGATCCCGTTTTTCTGCAGATAATCGGTCGCTTCCGAGGTCGTTGGCATGTTCGCGCCCTCCGCCACGGCGATCACGCCGTTTTTGACCAGAAGCTCGGCGTCCGCAAGGGTCAGCTCGTTCTGGGTCGCGCAGGGCAGCGCCACGTCGCAGGGGATCCGCCACACGCCGCGCCCTTCAAAGTACTGCGCGTTCGGTCTGTATTTTTTATACTCCGTCAGACGGAGGCGGTTTGCTTCCTTGATCTCCTTGACCGCCGCAACGTCGATCCCGTCGGGATCGTATACCCAGCCGGTGGAGTCGGAGCAGGTGACCACCTTCGCGCCGAGCTGCTGCGCCTTTTCCATGGCGTAGATCGCCACGTTGCCGGAGCCTGAGACCGTGACCGTTTTGCCTGCGATATCCTGCCCGTGGCATTTCAGCATCTCCTCGGTGATGTACAAAAGCCCGTACCCGGTCGCCTCGGTCCTTGCCAGCGACCCGCCGTAGGAAAGCCCCTTGCCGGTCAGCACGCCTTCAAACAGGCCGCGCAGCTTTTTGTATTCGCCGAACATATACCCGATCTCTCTTGCGCCGGTGCCGATATCGCCCGCGGGGATGTCCGTATCCGCGCCGATATATTTGCAAAGCTCGCTCATGAAGCTCTGGCAGAACGCCATGACCTCGCGGTCGGATTTGCCCTTGGGGTCAAAATCGGAACCGCCTTTGCCGCCGCCGATGGGCAGCCCCGTCAGACTGTTTTTGAAGATCTGCTCAAAGCCCAGAAATTTGATGATCCCGAGATTGACGGAGGGGTGCAGCCGCAGCCCGCCCTTGTAGGGGCCGATGGCGCTGTTGAACTGGACCCGGTAGCCGGTGTTGACGTGGACCTGGCCGTTGTCGTCGATCCACGGCACGCGGAATTTGATCTGCCGCTCAGGGTTTACCAGCCGTTCCAGCAGCGCGTCCCGCCGGTAGGCGTCTTCATGCTCCTTGACCACCGGCCGCAGGGATTCCAGTACCTCCCGGACGGCCTGATGGAATTCGGGCTCGTTGGGGTTTTCTTTGACCACTCGCGCGATCACTTCATCGACGTAATCCATTTGTTTGTCCTCCTGTTAAAAGCAAAAAAGCGCCTTGCCCGGCGGTTGGGGAACCGCCGGAGAACAAGACGCCTTTGCCTTATAATGTATAAATTTTTTAATCTTCCGGGAAACGAAAAGGGTCTTCGAGCCGAAACGCTCAAAGACCCCATTGCCTTTCCGACTTCCATTATACCCTCTGTACGGGAATTGTCAATTCCTTTTTTCTGAGTTTGATAAAAATTTCACAAATTAACCAAAAAAAACGGCTTGCTTCCGTCGTTTTTTGTCGGACGCTCCGTGTATTATCGGGTATTCTCTCTTGACGCAGGCGCAAAACAGGCGTATAATGCAGGTAATGAGCAAAGGCGTTCATTTTTTGCGGAGGCGTATCCGCTGAAAATGAGCGCTTTTTCTTTTTTATGTTTCTGAATGAAAGAAGGGAACCGATGATGAAACCGATGGAGGGGCAGGTCCGTATTCCCGCCGGCTGCGCGATCGCGGCGGTGATCTCCAGAAGCGGCGAGCGGATGTCCGGAGAAGGGATCGTAAACGCCATGCGTCCCATGCACGACCGGTCCAACGGGCTCGGCGGCGGCTTTGCCGCATACGGGATCTATCCCGAATACAGGGATTTTTACGCGCTGCACCTGTTTTTTGACAGCCGTGATACGCGTAAAACCTGTGAAGCCATGCTCAAAGAGGGCTTTGAGATCTATAAATCGGAGCACATCCCCACGCGCAAGATCCCGCAGATCACCGACGAGCCGATCTGCTGGCGGTATTTCGTGGCGCCGCTGAAGTCCGTACTGTCGGAGCTGCAGCTTGACGAAAAGGAATACGTCGTGAGGACCGTGATGAAGATCAATACGACGATACCGGGCGCGTACGTCTTTTCCAGCGGCAAAAACATGGGCGCGTTCAAGGCGGTGGGCTTCCCGGAGGACGTGGGGCGGTACTACCGGCTGGAGGAATACGCGGGGTATTGCTGGACGGCGCACGGCAGGTACCCCACCAACACGCCCGGCTGGTGGGGCGGGGCGCATCCCTTCGTGCTGCTGGACTGGAGCGTTGTGCATAACGGCGAGATCTCCTCTTACGACGCCAACCGCCGCTTTATCGAGATGTTCGGATACCGGTGCACGCTGCAGACGGATACGGAGGTAATCACCTATATCATGGACCATCTGATCCGGCGGCAGGGGCTGACCCCCGGGGAGGCGGCGAGCGTGGTGGCTGCGCCTTTCTGGAGCACGATCGAAAACAAAACCGATTTACTGGATAAAGAAAAGCATATCTATCTGCGCACGCTGTTCCCGAGCCTGTTGGTCACGGGCCCGTTTTCCATCGTGCTGGGCTTTACCGGCGGGCTCATGGCGCTCAACGACCGCCTGAAGCTGCGCTCGATGGTGGTGGGTGAAAAGGACGATCGCGTGTTCATTGCCAGCGAAGAGGCGGCGATCCGGATTTTGGAGCCCGACGCGGAAAACATTTGGGCGCCTGCCGGCGGCGAACCGGTCATCGTACGCGTAAAGGAGGGTGTTCAGCTTTGACTCGGATCAATATTACCCCCGAATTTGAAGTGGTCCGCAGCGACGCCCGCTGCATCGCCTGCCGGGTGTGTGAGCGGCAGTGCGCCAACGGGGTCCATATGTATCTCGACGAAAAAGGCGTGATGGTCAGCGACGAGACCAAGTGCGTCAACTGCCAGCGGTGCGTCTCCCTGTGTCCCACCCGGGCGCTCAAGATCGTGAAAAGCGACTGCCGCCTGCGTGAAAACGCCAACTGGGACAACGATACGGTGCGGGAGATCTACAAGCAGGCGAACACCGGCGGCGTGCTTCTGTCCTCCATGGGCAACCCCAAGCCCCTGCCGGTGTATTGGGACCGGCTGCTGATCAACGCCTCCCAGGTCACGAACCCGCCGATCGACCCTTTAAGGGAACCCATGGAGACCCGCGTGTTCCTCGGCAAAAAGCCGGAGAAGCTCGAACGCGGGCCCGACGGCAGCCTGATCTGCCGCCTGCCGCCGCAGATCGAGCTTTCGATGCCCGTTATGTTTTCCGCCATGAGCTACGGTTCCATCAGCTACAACGCCCACGCGTCGCTGGCGCGGGCGGCAACCGCGCTCGGGATCGTGTACAATACGGGCGAGGGCGGCCTGCACGAGGATTTTTACCGGTACGGGAAAAACACGGTGGTACAGGTGGCGAGCGGGCGGTTCGGCGTGCACGAAAAGTATCTGGAGGCCGGCGCCGCCATCGAGATCAAGATGGGGCAGGGCGCAAAGCCCGGTATCGGCGGGCACCTGCCCGGCGCGAAGATCGTCGGGGACGTTTCGAGGACCCGGATGATCCCGGAGGGGTCCGACGCGATCTCCCCGGCGCCGCACCACGACATCTATTCCATCGAGGACCTGCGGCAGCTCGTTTTTTCGTTAAAGGAGGCCACCTGCTATCAGAAGCCGATCATCGTAAAGGTGGCGGCCGTACATAATATCGCCGCCATTGCCAGCGGCGTCGCCCGCAGCGGCGCAGATATCATTGCCATCGACGGCTTCCGCGGCGGCACCGGCGCAGCGCCGACCCGCATCCGCGACAACGTGGGGATCCCCATTGAGCTGGCGCATGCGTCCGTGGACCAAAGGCTTCGGGACGAGGGCATCCGAAACAACGTGTCCCTGATCGCCGGCGGGTCCGTGCGCAGCGCGGCGGACGTGGTCAAGGCGATCGCGCTGGGCGCGGACGCCTGCTATATCGCGACGGCGGCGCTTCTGGCGCTGGGCTGCCATCTGTGCCGCACCTGCCAGAGCGGCAAATGCAACTGGGGCATCGCCACCCAGCAGCCGGAGCTGGTCCGCCGCCTGAACCCGGACGACGGCAGCAGAAGGCTTATAAACCTCATGAACGCCTGGCGGCACGAGATCAAGGAGCTCCTCGGCGGTATGGGTATCAATTCCATTGAGGCGCTCAGAGGCAACCGGCTCATGCTCAGAGGCGTGGGCCTGACGGAAAAGGAACTGGAGATCCTCGGGATCTCCCACGCGGGGGAATAAAGGATGAAACGGATCTATGTGAACGAAGAATGGTGCCTCGGCTGCCATCTGTGCGAGTATAACTGCGCGTTCGCCAATTCCGGGATGCGGGATATGGCGTCGGCGCTCAAGGGCAAGCCCATTTTTCCGCGCATCCATATCGAGGGCAAAGACGCAGTGACCTACGCCGTTTCGTGCCGGCACTGTACGGATCCCTTGTGCGTCAAAAGCTGTATCGCCGGGGCGATCCGGCGGGAGGATGGCGTCGTCAAAGTGGACCGGACGCGCTGCGTCGGGTGCCTGACCTGTGTGCTGGTGTGCCCTTACGGGGCGCTCTCTCCCGGCGAAGACGGCGTGATGCAGAAATGTGAGCTCTGCCTTACAAACGCCTGCGGCGCGCCTGCGTGCGTAGCCGGCTGCCCCAACGGGGCGATCATATTTGAGGAGAGGAGGGAAGCGCAGTGAAACGGTATGTGATCGTCGGCAACGGCGTGGCGGCAAGCGCCTGTATCGAAGGGATCCGCAATGTGGACCCCGACGGCGCCGTCACCGTGATATCTGCGGAAAACCGGCCCGCATATTGCCGGCCGCTGATCTCCTATTATTTGGAGGGCAGGGCGGACCCCGCCAAGATCGGGTACCGCGCGCCGGATTTTTACGAAAAAACGGGCTGCCGGGTGCTGTACGGGCAAACTGCCGAGGCGATCGACCCGGCGGCAAAAACGGTTTCCCTTTCCGACGGCGCTGTCCTCCCTTACGACGCCGTATGCGTGGCGGCGGGTTCTTCGCCCTTCGTGCCGCCTTTTGCGGGGCTTGAGACCGTACGGGAAAAGTATTCGTTCATGACGATGGACGACGCGCTGCAGCTTGAAAAAGCGACCGAAACGCCGAAGGACGTGCTGATCGTGGGCGCGGGGCTCATAGGGCTGAAATGCGCAGAGGGGCTTTACGGCAGGGCGCGCAGCATCACGGTCTGTGACCTTGCGGACCGGGTGCTTTCCAGTATCCTGGACGCCGACGGCGCAAAGGCCGTGCAGGCGCATCTGGAGCAGAAGGGCCTGCGCTTTCTGCTGGGCGATACCGTGGACCGGTTCGATGGGAATACGGCGCAGATGAAAAACGGCGAAATCGTGCGCTTCGACGTGCTGGTACTGGCGGTTGGCGTCAGGGCGAACACGGCGCTTGTAAAAAACGCGGGCGGCGCCTGCGGCAGAGGGATCACGGTCAATGAAAAAATGGAGACCTCCCTGCCGGACGTATTCGCTGCCGGGGACTGCGCCGAGGGCGAGGACGTCTCCTTCGGGGCGCGCCGCGTGCTGGCGCTGATGCCGAACGCCTGTTTTCAGGGCTATACGGCGGGCGTCAATATGGCGGGCGGTGAAAAGAAGCTGACCGACGCCATCCCGATGAACGCCATCGGCTTTTTCGGTTTGCATATCATGACCGCCGGCACCTACACGGGGGACGTGTACGAAGAAAAAACTGCCCTCGGCAGCAAAAAGTTTTTTACCGCCGACGGGGTGCTCAAAGGCTTTATCCTGATCGGAGAGACGCAGCGCGCGGGGCTATATACCGCCCTTATCAGAAACCGTACGCCTTTGGAGGGCGTCGATTTTGCGCTGATCCGCAAAACCGCGACCAGCGCTGCGTTTTCAAAGGAGACACGGGCAAAAATGTTCGGAGAGGTGGTTTAAGCGATGCGCATCGACGTAAAAGGAATGGATTTCCGCGCCGTCAACGAAGCCGTCAGGCAGGCCGGGAACGGCTGCGAACTGCTCAACTGCTGCGGGCAGCGCTTTATCGCCGCCGGGATGGCGGATAAGGAGATCGCGATCCGCGGCGTGCCGGGCAACGCCCTCGGGGCATATCTGAACGGTGCGAATATCACCGTTTTCGCCAACGCCCAGGACGCGGTGGGAGACACCATGAACGCCGGGCAGATCGTGGTCCACGGGAATATCGGCGACGCGGCGGGCTACGCCATGCGCGGCGGCAGGATCTTTGTGAAAGGGAACGCCGGCTACCGGGCAGGCATCCACATGAAGGCGTACAAAGAAAAATCGCCGCTTCTGGTCATCGGCGGCACGGCGGGCAGCTTTCTCGGCGAGTACCAGGCGGGCGGCGTGATCGCCGTGCTCGGCATCGGCGCCGAAGGCAGGCGTATCGTCAGCAACTTCCCCTGCACCGGCATGCACGGCGGCAGGCTGTATCTGCGTTCGGACTGCGCCGGCGTGCGGTTCCCGCCGCAGGTGACCGCGCGCAGCGCAAATGCGGAGGAAATGTGTGAGATCGAGCAAATTCTTGTTGATTATTGCAGATATTTCGGGTATGATAGAGCTATGGTCCCGGACTGTCCCTTTACGGTGGTGGTCCCGGATACGAAAAATCCTTATCAGCAGATGTACGTAGCAAACTGACCGGAAAGGAACCGCTATGAAATACGAAGTGGATGAGATCATGCAGTATATGCAGGAGGAGGACGTAAAGTTTATCAGGCTTGCGTTCTGCGACGTCTTCGGCAAACGGAAAAACATTTCCGTTATGCCCGATGAATTGCCCCGCGCCTTCCGGCACGGCATCGCCTTTGACGCCTCCGCCATCGCCGGGTTCGGCAACGAGACCCGCAGCGATCTGTTCCTGCGCCCGGAGCCCGAAACGCTGACGTCGCTCCCGTGGCGTCCGGAGCACGGCAGGGTGGTGCGGATGGTCTCCGGGATCACCCGCCCGGACGGATCGCCCTTTGAGCTGGATCCCCGCTACATTCTGAAAAGGGCCATGGAGCGGGCGAAGGAGATGGGGTACGGGTTTTTCTTCGGCGCGGAGCAGGAATTCTATCTGTTCCGTCTGGATGAAAACGGCCTTCCCACAAAGGTCCCGTGCGACGCGGCGGGCTATATGGATATCGCCCCCGCCGACAGGGGAGAGAACGTGCGCCGGGACGTGTGCCTGACGCTGGAGCAGATGGGCGTGCGCCCCGAAAGCTCCCACCACGAGGAGGGCCCGGGGCAGAACGAGATCGATTTCCGTTACGCGGACGCCCTGACCGCCGCCGACCAGGCGATCATCTTCCAGACCGTTGTGGAAACGGTGGCGCATCTCGGCGGCTATCACGCGGATTTTTCCGCAAAGCCTCTGGACAACGCGCCGGGCAACGGCTTCCACATCAATATGTCCGTGCAGCCCGCGGAGAACGACGCCGTATTTGAATCGATCATTGCGGGCATTCTGGACAAGGTCCCCGCGATGACGCTGTTTTTGAACCCGACCGAAAGCTCCTACCGCAGGCTCGGGCAGCAAAAGGCGCCGGGATACGTCTCCTGGTCAAGGGAGAACCGCTCGCAGCTTATCCGGATCCCCGCGGCTGTCGGGGAGTACCGCCGTATGGAGCTGCGTTCGCCGGATCCGTCCGCAAACCCGTACATTGCCTTTGCGCTGATGATCCACGCGGCGCTGGACGGGATCGCCGAAGGGACGGCGCTGCCGGCTGCTGCGGATCTGAACCTGTTTACGGCGGACGAAGAAACGCTTTCCCGCTATCGCAAGCTGCCGCAGTCGCTGGATGAAGCGCGGCAGGCGGCGTCGGACAGCGCCTTTATCCGTGCGCATCTTCCCGCCGCTGTCATAGACGCCTATTGCGCCGGTAATTAAGCAGTTATTCCGCATTCCGCGGCATAAACGCAAAAACGGATCGAAAGCAGGAAAGGAGGGGAGAATATGTCGCTGAAGGTACGTTTATACAGCGTGCTTCTGGTTTCCGCCGCCGAAAGCCTCAACCGCGCTTTGACGGAGATTTTGGCTGCAAAATGCCAAAAGATCGACGTGGCGTCCGATATCAGCAGCGCAAGGCGCATCTTTGGCGAGCAGACGTACGATTTTGTGATCGTCAATTCCCCCTTGCCGGACGATCCGGGGCTCCGGTTCGCCATCGACCTGTGCAGCGGCAGCGAGACCGTGGTCCTGCTGATGGTGCGTTCGGACTATTTCACCGAGGTCACGGACCGGGTCTCGGAGCATGGCGTCTTTACCGTCTCAAAGCCCACGTCCCGCAGCATGATGGAGACCGTTCTCGGCTGGATGGCAAGCGCCCGGGAGCGGCTCAGAAAGACCGAGCGGCGGACGCTGACGCTGGAAGAGAAGATGGAGGAGATCCGGCTTGTCAACCGCGCCAAATGGGTGCTGATCGAGCACGCGCATATGGACGAGCCCACCGCCCACCGGTATATTGAAAAGCAGGCGATGGACCGCTGCATCACCCGCCGCGCCGTCGCCGAGGAGATCCTGAACCCCCCGGAGAAAGAATGAAGACGCCCCTTCGGGAGAATGAAGACGCCCCTTCGGGGCTGGTGAAGTCGCTGACGCTAATGAAGAAATGCTCAC
Organism: Clostridia bacterium; assembly: GCA_017430145.1. Classification (GTDB taxonomy): domain Bacteria; phylum Bacillota; class Clostridia; order Oscillospirales; family Acutalibacteraceae; genus RUG806. The sequence continues at coordinate 17,108 of JAFRNP010000125.1, read as the reverse complement.
GGCGACTTTTTTTATGCGTATCGAACACAATGAAAAACGGGACCTGTTTCCATCGGAAACGGGTCCCGTCCGTTAACGTTGCGTAATCGGATTAGCCTCTTCTTTTGCCGCCCTTGAAGTCGCGTCCGCCGTCGCGGCCGCCTTCTCTGCGGGGCCTGCGCGCCTGGTCGCTGATATCGTTTTCGGGCTTCAGGCCTTCCACCTTTATAAGCGCGTTGCGGCGGGAGAGGTTCAGCCTGCCCTGGTCGTCCACGGGCAGCACTTCCACGATGATCTCGTCGCCCACGTTCACCACGTCCTCCACACGCTCGGTGCGCTTGACGTCCAGGTGGCTGATATGGACCATGCCCTCCTTGCCGGGGGCGATCTCGACGAAGGCGCCGAAGCTCATCAGGCGGGTGACGACGCCCTTGTAGATCGCGCCGACCTCCGGATCCTTGGCGATGGTCTCGATCATGTTCAGCGCGCGGTTTGCGGCCTCAAGGTCGGTGGAGGCGATGAACACGGAGCCGTCGTCCTCGATATCGATCTTGCAGTTGCACTCGGCGCAGATCTTCTGGATGATCTTGCCCTGCTTGCCGATCACGTCGCCGATCTTTTCGGGATCGATCTTGGTGGTGATCAGCTTGGGCGCGTACTTGGAGAGTTCTTTTCTGGGCTCGGGGATCACGGGCAGCATGACTTCGTCCAGGATCTTGCAGCGGGCCTTGTAGGTCTTTTCAAAGGCTTCTTTCACGATCTCGGGGGTCAGGCCGTGGATCTTGGTATCCATCTGGATCGCCGTAATGCCCTTTTTGGTGCCGCCGACCTTGAAGTCCATATCGCCGAAGAAATCCTCCAGCCCCTGGATATCCACCATGGTCATAAAGCGGTCGCCCTCGGTCACAAGGCCGCAGGAGATACCGGCGACCGGCGCCTTGATCGGCACGCCCGCAGCCATCAAAGACAGCGTGGAGCCGCAGATGGACGCCTGGGAGGTGGAGCCGTTGGAGGACAGCACTTCGCTGACCAGACGGATGGTATAGGGGAACTCCTCAATGGAGGGGATCACGGGCAGCAGGGCGCGCTCCGCGAGAGCGCCGTGGCCGATCTCCCGTCTGCCGGGGCCGCGGGAGGGTTTGGTCTCGCCGACGGAGTAGGAGGGGAAGTTGTAGTGGTGGATATAGCGCTTTTCGGTCTGCTCGTCAATGCCGTCCAGCTCCTGCGCGTCGCCGACGGTGCCGAGGGTGGTCACGGTGAGCACCTGGGTCTGGCCTCTCGTGAACATACCGGAACCGTGTACGCGGCTGAGCAGGTCGACCTCTGCTGCCAGCGGGCGCATCTCGTCGATGCCGCGGCCGTCCACGCGCTTGCCTTCGTCAAGCAGCCAGCGGCGCACGATATACTTCTGCAGTTTGTACAGGCAGTCGTCCAGCTTTTCGGTCTGCTCCGGGAACTGCTCGTCAAACTTCTCGTGTACGGCGGCGTAAACGGGCAGCAGGCGCTCGTCTCTGACGCGCTTGTCGTCGGTGTCGAGGGCGGCCTTTACGTCCTCGATGGCGAATTCCTTGACCGCCTCGTACATTTCGGGCGCGGGGTCGTTGGAGGGGAAGTCGGTCTTCTCTTTGCCGATCTCCTTCTGGATGCCCTTGATGAACTCCACCATCTTCTGGTTCTCCTTGTGGGCGAACATGATGGCGTCGAACATGGTGTCGTTGTCGATCTCGTTGGCGCCCGCCTCGATCATGGCGATCAGATCCTCGGTGGAGGCGACGGTAACGGCCATTTCGGACTTTTCACGCTCTTCGGCGGTGGGGTTGATGACGAACTGGCCGTCAACCAGTCCCACGGAGACGCCGGAGATGGGGCCCGCCCACGGGATGGGGGAGATGGACAGGGCGATGGAGACGCCGATCATGGCGGCGATCTCAGGCAGGCAGTCGGGATCCACGCTCATGACGGTGCACACGATGCCCACGTCGTTGCGCATATCCTTCGGGAACAGCGGGCGGATGGGGCGGTCGATGACGCGCGCCGCAAGCACGGCCTTTTCACTGGCGCGGCCCTCTCTGCGCTGGAAGGAACCGGGGATCTTGCCCACGGAATACAGCTTTTCCTCAAAGTCGATGGACAGCGGGAAAAAGTCAATGCCCTCTCTGGGCTTGTCGGACATGGTGGCGGTGCACAGGATCTCGGTCTCGCCGTAGCGCACGAGGCACGAACCGGAGGCGAGCTGCGCCATTTTGCCGGTCTCTACCACAAAGGGACGCCCGGCAAGGGTGGTTTCAAATTTTCTGAACGCATCAAACATCTTTTTTCGTTCTCCTTTTCATTATTATATATCCGAAAAGGGCAGGGACCGTACATATACAGTTAATGTACAATTCACAACCTGTAACAAGCGGGGTTTTCAGGCTCTGAATTGTACATTATACAAAAACAGGTACGACGCGCCCTTTTCGTTTTTTACGGTTGGATTTGGAAACGGGCGACAAGTTTCCTTGCCGCCCCGACACACTTACTTACGAAGCCCAAGTCTTGCAACGATGGAACGGTATCTTTCGATGTCGTTCTTCTGCAGGTACGCAAGCAGGTTTCTTCTGTGACCGACCATCTTCAGAAGGCCTCTTCTGGAGTGGTGGTCCTTTTTATGGATCTTGAGATGCTCGTTGAGATCGTTGATGCGCTTGGTCAGCACGGCGATCTGAACCTCGGGGGAACCGGTGTCGCCCTCGTGCGTGGCATACTCAGCCATGATTGCCTGTTTCTCAGCCTGTGTCATTTCGTTTCACCTCTCTTTTGATTTGTCGTCGAAATTCCGGGCGCAGGCAAGGTGAATGCCGCTTTGCGGAAGTACGCCGTGCGCTCAGGACCCGAACCTAAAAAAGTATAGCACAAGAAATGCAAATTGTAAAGTCTTTTTTTTACTTTTTTTATTATGTAAACAGGTTTCTGATGTACGCGATGATCTTCTGGAAGAACAGCGCCAGTTTCTGGAAGAAGTTCATCTCGGTTTTGCTCTGTTCCTCCTTCGGCGCCCGTTTCTGGGCGCTCAGCCACCGGATCACGCCGTCTGTGGGGTCTGTGAACGAAAACGTATTGCCCTCGGCGTCGACCGTTGTGGTGTACACGTAGGGCGTCACGTTGTCCGCCATATGCATGTCGTAGGTGAACGCCTCCCAGATAAAGTGCTCGGCGTCGGCGGTGATCTCGCCGGTATCCAGATCGTACCGCTTGCTGCCGTCCGCGAACCTTGCGTCCGAAACGGTGGTAAAGCGCACGCCGCTCTTGCGGTTCGAGATGTTCTGCAGCGTCTGGAAGGCGAGCCGCGCGTCGGAGGAGCCGGCCAGCGTGTACGGGTCGTGGTCGCTGGCAAAGATCCACACGGACGTGTCCCTGAGGCGGGAGAGCTCTTCAACGGTGGGCTGGAAGATCGCGGCGAGGGGCGCGGCGGCGGCAAAGTAGTTCGGGTACTGGGCGATCATATCCCAGACGATGGAGCCGCCGGTGGAATAACCTGCGATATACAGCCGGTTTTCGTCGATGCTGCCGTTTTGCTGCTTCACGAAATCGGAGATGGTATCTTTGAGCATATCGCAGTTATCCGCGTTCCAGGAGTTGATCAGCGAATCGGAAGCGCGTACAGCCAGCAGGTAGCAGCCGCCCACGTCGAAGCGCGCCTGAAATTCCTCGCTGGAAAAGTTTCCGAACTCATACCAGTTGAGCTGCGCGCGGGGAACTCTGCCGGAGCCCATGCCGTGCAGCCACACCAGCAGCGGATATTTCGTGGTATCCGCGTCGCCCTTTTTGGGGGAGTAATACACGTAGTCCATCCCGCGCGGATACGCGCCGTCCAGAAACTGGGCGTTGAGCGCGTCCATGCCGTCGTACAGGGAGACGGCGCTGCCGAAAACGGAGAAGAGCGGAACGAACAGGGATAATACGAGAAGAAGAGAAATTGCTTTTTTCATAAAAACCTCTGCTATTTCTTAAAAGTTAAAAAGTATAAAAGATACAAAGTAACAAATAAGGGCGGGACACCCGCCCCCGATTACAGATGCAACTGACGATCTATAATCAAGGGCGGAGCCCTTCCGAATTTGTTACTTTGTTACTTTCTTACTTTATTACTTTATTCACCGGACCCCGTGGAGCCGTTGGACCCCGTGGAGCCGTTGGAACCGGTGGAGCCGTTGGAACCGGTGGAGCCGTTGGAACCGGTGGAGCCGTTGGAACCCGTGGAGCCGTTGGAACCCGTGGAGCCGTTGGAACCCGTGGAGCCGTTGGAACCCGTGGAGCCGTTGGAACCCGTGGACCCGTTGGAACCGGTGGAGCCATTAGAGCCTGTGGACCCGTTGGAGCCGGTGCTGCCGTTGGAACCGTTGGAGCCGATCTGGTTGTTGGAACCGGTAAACAGGCCCGCGAACCAGTGGAAGATGTTCTGGAACCAGCGGATGATCTTTTCGAAGCAGGAGATCTTGCCGCCGTTGGTGTTCTTGACCTCAAAGATCGCGGTCACGGTCGTGTCTCCGGTTACAACGGAGGGTTCGTTTTCCCACAGCACGAAGCGGCAGTTGAAGTTCGGCTGTACGCGCGGACGCCAGGAGTTGTTGTAGGTCGTCCCCTTCAGGACGGTGATCTCGGTGTCGCCGTGCAGCTGGCCGTATTTGTTGGATTCGTAGGTGATCGTCGCCCACTGGTCGGGGTCGTAGCTGAAGCGGATGGTGACGACGGTGGGGCCTGTGACCACGTCGGGCTCGTCGATCCATTCAAGCTTGTAACCGGCTTCGGGCGTGGCGTCGGGACGCCACTCTGTCTGGTAGGGGCTGTCCTTGGGCACCTCAACGACCATCTCGCCGGTGACCGTGCCGTGTTCGCCGCCCTCGATCACGTAGGTGACGGTCGTCCACTTTTCGGGATCCTTTTCCTGCCGGTAGGTCGCCGTGTAGTCTTTTGCGCCGGTCACGGGGGTGACGTCAGGCGTAAAGCCTTCGAAGGAATAGGTGTAAAGCGGGTCGGTGCTGGTCTTGGTGGGCGCCGTGCCCGTAAAGGCCGGCGTGTCGCCGTAAGGCACGTAGCCTTCCTGCAGCACCGTGCCGTCTTCATCCAGGAACCGGATCAGGTAAGAGCGGCGGTTCGCGTTATAAGCCGCGTAGTAATCGATGTCGGCGGTCACCGGGGAGATCACGGGGTTCCAGCCGGTCCATTCGTAGTCAAATTCGTCGGTGGAGTCGAGCGCCGGGGTCTCGCCGTTATATTCGGGCGTGGTGCTGTGCGGGACGTTTTCATCCGTTTCAAGCAGCGTATTCGCCGCGTCGGAGTTGTACCATTTGACCGTATAGGTGTGGATCGTCTCTCTGAACTTGGCGGTGTAGGTCGCTTCGCCGGTCACGGGCACGATCTCCTTGTTCCAGCCGATAAAGGTATAATCGGCAGAAGCGGTGGAGTAATCCGAAACCGCGGGCGCCACGGGGATCGTCTGATATTCCACCTCGGCGTCATACCGGATCAGCGTGCTGTCCTTTAACTGACGGTCCGCGTCGTCCTGCGTGTATTGCCAGGTGACCGGGAACTTTTTCAGGTGCGCGGTAAAGGTGGCGTAGTATACCGTAGTGCCGGTGATGGGGCCGACGGCGGGGGACCAGGTGTTGAAGGAGTAGGTATGCCCGTCGTCCTCATCCTTCGAGGGGGTCGCGCTGTTGTACTCGGGCGTCGTGCCGTATTCGACGGCTGGGTCGACCTCAAGAGTGTCCCCGTTTTCGTTCTTCCACGTGACGGTAAAGGTGCGGATCGTGCCGGTGAACTGCGCGGTCAGCGTGATCTCGCCGGTCACAGTGCCCGTTGCCGCGGGATCCCAGCCGGTAAACGCGTAAGAGGTGGAGGCCGTCAGGTAGTTGTCAACGTCCGGCGCGAGACCGGCGATCGGCGTGCCGTATTCCTCATTCGTGGATTTGATCGTTTTTTCGATCGTGGGATCGATGGCCTGCAGACGGGCAAGATCCTCGTCGCTGTAGACCCAGATCACGTCGTACTTATGGATATCCTTTCTGAACTGCGCCACAAAGGTCAGTTCGCTGCCGACGGTACCGGTCGCCTCGGGCGCCCAGCCGATAAAGGTGTAATCCGCTTCGTCGGTGACGTAATCGGCAACGGCGGGGGCAAGGGCGGCGATATCGGCGCCGTAGGTCTCGGTGGTGGATTTGATGGTCTTCACTGCCGAGGGGTCGGTCGCCTGGATGCGGGCAAGGTCCGCGTCGTCATATACCCAGCTCACGTTATAGGTGTGCAGGGTCTCGGTGTACACGGCCGTGTAGGTAACGGCGTCTGTCACCGTGTCGCCGGTATAGGTGGTGGTGTAACCCGTAAAGGTGTAATCCGCCGCGTCGGTGGAGTAGCTCGCAAGCGCTGTGGGCGCCGTCAGATCGGCGATCGGCGTGCCGTAGTTAACGGTCGAGCTGCCGATGACCTGAACGGCGGCGGGCGTCGTCTCCCGGATCCGGGAAAGGTCCTCATCGCTGTAGATCCACTGGACCGCATAGGTGCGGATATTTTCATCAAACTGCGCGGTGAAGGTCATATCGCCGGTCACCGTGCCGGTGGGATCATTGTCCCAGCCCGTAAAGTCGTAGGTGGCGGATGCGGTCTCGTAGTCGTTCACCGTGGGCGCCGTCGGGATCGGGTCGCCCGCGTGGAGCTTTTCGTCGACCTTGATCACGGCGTCGGTCAGCTCCTTGCGCGCTGCGTCTTCGGCTGTATACTGCCAGGTGACGGTGTAGTAGAGATCCTCGGTAAACTGTGCGGTAAAGACAAGGCTGCTGTTTGTGATCGTGCCGGTGGTGGTGCCGTCCCAGCCGGTAAAGTAATATTCGGCGGTATCGGTTTCATAATCGCCGACTGTGGGCGCCGCCGGGATCGGATCGCCGGATTTGAGCTTTGTATCGACCCTGATCACGGCGTCGGTCAGCTCCTTGCGCGCGGCGTCCGCTGCGGTATACTGCCAGGTGACGGTATAATAGGGATAGGTATCGTACGTTGCGGTGTAGATCTTTGCGCCGGTCACAGGCTGGACCGAGGGATCCCACGCCTTGAATACGTAGTACTCGGTATCGGTGTCCGTCTTTGTGGGGGTCGCGCAGGTGGGGGTGACGCCGTATTCCCACTCTCTGCTGTCAAGCACCGATTCGTCGTCGTCCAGGAAGGTGACCACGTATTTGTTTTTTGTGGCTTCGTAGGTTGCCTTATATGTCTGGTTGCCGGAAACGGGAGAAACGGTGGGCTCCCAGCCGGTGAACGTATAGGTGTATTCGCCCGTGGGGTCGGTGCGGGTGGGGTCTGCCGGCGCAATGGGGTTTTCGTTCCATTTGAGATTTTGGGTTCCGCCGATCTGGGTGTCGTCCCAGTCCACAAACTTGATCTCATACAGACGGTCGGAAGCCGTGTAAGCGGCGTAGAAATGCATGTTGCCGGTGACCGTACCGAGCTCCGGCTGTGTCCAGTCGCTGCCAACGGGGATGTCGGGCGGGTTGATGGGGTTCCAGCCCGCAAAGGTGTAGTCGAATTCATCGGTCGATGGAATGGTAGGCGTGGCGCTGTCGTAGGAGAGCGTGTCGCCGTAATGCACCGGCGAGTCGGTTTCAAGCACCGTATAATTCGGGGCGTCGCTGTTGTGCCAGGCTACAGAGAAGTTAAACAGATTTTCCTCAAAGACCGCCGTGTAGGTCGTTTCGCCTGTAACGGACGTAACTGCGGGGGACCAGCCCGTAAAGGTGTAGCTTGCGGCGGGGGTGGAATAGTTGTTTACCGTGGGCGCGACGGGCGTGGTGCCGTATTCGACGCTGACGTCGCTGATCGAAGTGCTGACCCCGAGACGCGCGGCGTCAGCGGCGGAATAGACCCAGTGGATGGGGTAGGAGCGTCGGTGGGCATCATACGTCGCCGTATAGGTTGCGTTGCCGAGCACGGTATCCGAGACAGAGGGGGTCCAGCCCTTGAAGGAATACGTGTATTCGGCGGTGTCCGCTATGGTGGGTGTGGCCCCGGTATATGCGGGCGTGGCGGTGCCGTATTCTCTTTCGGTAAACTCCTGCAGCATGGCGCCGCCCTCGTTAACGTAGGTGATCGTATACTTATTTTTGGTCTGAGAATACTGCGCGGTGTAAACCTGATTGCCCTGAACGGGAGTGATGGCAGGGGACCAGCCCGTAAATTCGTATGTATATTCCGCAGTTGCGGTACGGGTGGGCGTTGTGCCGGCATAGACGGGGGTCGCGCCCTGATAGTGCGTGCCGCTCTGCAGGACCTGCCCGTTCCAGTTCTGGAAGGTCACGGTATAGCTCGGCAGCTCCGCACCTTTTTTGTAAAGGCGGACCTTGTATCCGTTAAGGGTGCGGTAATTGTAATTGGAGCTGTAATAGGTTGAGGAATCGGTCAGATACGCCTGGCTGTCCATATAAAAGCTCGCGCCGCTGGAGCTGAAGCCGTAACTTGAAGTCACACGCAGATAGGATAAACCGTAAGAATATAGACCGAAGGACTCCTGTTGGTTGTTGTAGGAAGTGGAATTGGACGTGAAGTAATAGGTGTTCTCAAAGCTGTTCTGGCTGTTGCCTGCGCCGAACTGAGATACATGGACCTGATATTCCGTACCGTAGCTGCCGGTGCCGACTGGTTCAAAATAGACTTGATAAACGACCGGGTCGCCGCCGGAGTTCGCGAGCGCCCAGGTTTTGCCTGCGTTGTCTTCGTATACCAGCATCATATCGTCGCCGTAGGCGATAGAGTCCTGCGCCCGGACTGCAGTCCACTTATGTTTGTCTGTGGGCCAGGAAAGGTAGGTGTTCAGGTCGTCCGCTTTTGCCGTCAGTGAGATCGCCGGCGTCAGACAGCCGAGGACGAGCAGGACGCTCAGAAGCATACTGAGCAGTTTCTTGCAAGGGGCAGTTGTTTGTTTCACGATGAAATGACCTCCTGAAAAAAATGTCTTTTGAAAAATTAGTTCCTGTACCGAAGCGCCGCAACGCAGCGGGGATGGGGATCTGTGCAGCTTCAGACACATAACTGTTAAGAATATACTATATTATTGTCATTAAGTCAATATTTAACAATCTTTTTAATATGAATAAATTGTAAATAAAAAAATAATTATTGCGCGCAAAACAAAAAACACAGTCGAAAGAAATGTGCAAAAAAAAGACGAGTGTAAAGCAAGACAACTTTACATTCGCAGCGGCGTTTATTAACAAGTGACAAACAAAACGCTTTACACTTACTCATCCGCATCCTCGTTGGCAATGCGGGCTTTTGCGCCGTCATACAGCGCCGTGATCTCGTCCAGCCGCCGGTAGCTTTCCGATTGCCGCAGCAGCTTGCAGGCGTCCATATAAGGCTTTGCGGCACGGTAATAAACGGTATATTCTTCAGAAGCCTTTTTGATTTTTGCGGCAATGGCTCTCTCCTCGGTTTTCAGCTGCCGGATCTGCGCCTTTGCGGCGGCTGCGGCCTCGGGCAGGCGCTTTTCTTTTGCGCGCTTGAGCGCCGCCATCGCGTGGCGAAGCGCCAGGGCGTTGTCGTCCTCCGCTTTGAACAGCGCGTCCAATACGGCGTTATCAAAGGGGACGAGCCCTTCCGGATAAAACTTCCGCGCCGCCCGCGCCGCCGTCGCAAAGCTCTCACGCTGCATGAGCCGGTTTCTCCGCGCCTCCCTTTGGGCGGGCGTCTCCCGCGGCATGGCTTTGATCTGCGCCTTATCCGGCAGGGGGAGCGATAAAAAGCCGTCGGGGCCCGCTTTTTCGATCTGCCAAGCAAATTCCAGCGTTTGCTCTGCTTCCTTCGTTTCAAAGCGGCGCAGTTCCGTCAGGACCCGTTTGCCGATGGCGATCTTTTCATTGTGCTCTTTGATCTCTTTTTGCCGCGCTTTCAGTTCTTTCCGGGAAGTCCCGTCTGCTGGCGGCAAGGCGGCGGGCGTTTCGTTCCCGAACGCCTCGGCGTCCCGGATGATATCCACGGTCTCCACCAGCGCCCGGTCCGATAACACGCCGTTGGCATGGTCCTCAAACAGCGCCCGGATCTTTAAGACCTGCACCATGCCTTTCTGGTCCGTTTCGGTCAGGTCGTAGAAGAAGTAGGGGATCACGTTCAGCGCCGCGCCTACGACGCTTGCCAGCACCAGCACGCTGCAGATCTTTACAAAATACCCGGTATTATACAGCACGTGGTAAACGTTCGCGCCGTCGTAGCCGAGTGCGATCGCGGTCTCGGCGTTGAGCCCCGAACGGGAATAGATCGCAGGCAGCACGGAGCCGGTGGCCAGCGAGACCACGTTGCCGATAAGCCCCACCACGGCAAACATGCCGTCGATACGTTCTCCCGTGACGTACTGCTGGTAATCGCGGATATCCGCCTGGATGCCGGGCCCCAGCAGGTGCCCGAGGGAGGTGATGAAGTTGTTGATGAACAGGCAGCCCACCAGCGCCCAGACGATGCCGGGCTGCCCGGCTTTGCGTACCACCGGAAGCATGAGCAGAAGGAAAAACACGTTCATCACGTTCGTGACGACCAGCACTTTTTTCTTCCCGTATTTCCGGATAAAGAAGGGCGCCACGAGATTCGGCCAGAAGGAGGCGTTGCCAACGATCGCGGTGATCACGGCGTACTGGACCTCGGAGCAGGCGTTCTGGTAGTTATACATCCAGCCGAGGATATTGGCGTTGGAGGACTCCAGAAAGCCCAGCCACCCGGCAAGGGAGATGATCCAGAAATAGCGGTTGTGGGCGATGGCGCGGAAGGCGTCCGAAAACCGTACCCGGATCACGTGGGTCTTTGCCTGCACGATCTTTTCTTCGGTGTTGACGTATGCCACCAGCGAGAGGGCAAACCCGAGAACGAGCATCGGCGGGTACAGCGTGCGGTACACCTGCATGTTGTAAAGCGTATTCTCCCCGGTGATCCATTTTGCCGCCAGCGGCAGCAGGATATTGGCGATGGAGGGCGAAAAATTCTCGATCACCGATTTGACGGAAAGCACGTCGCTGCGCTCGATGGAGTTGGGAGACAGCACGTTTATCATGCTGTCGAACACGTCGGTATAGAAATAGAAGAAGAACTGGAAGCCGATATTGCACAGCAGCACCGCCAGGCATTTGCCGAACGACGTCATACGTTCATAGGGCATGTACATGAACAGGATCCCGAGCACCGTGGTCGGAATGCCCATGGTGACGATGTACGGCCGGTATTTTCCCTTCATGGAGCGGGTGTTGTCGATCATTTTTGCCCTGAGCGCCGTCAATGGGAAGCCGGACGCCACGCCGATCAGGTAGATCACGTACATGGCGCCGGGCTCAATGCCGATGGTGTTGCCGATGATGACGTTGCCGATGCTGATGATCAGCTGGCTGACGCAGTAGCTGACCAGCTTTTCACCCATGCTGCCCATGGAAAAGGACAGGATCTCCCGAAAGGTCATGTACCTGCCGGGCGCGGGCGTTTTCCAGTTCGATTTAACGGCAGTCAACAGGCCGGCCGGTTTTTCTTTCATGTCGTTTTACGTCGCCCGGTCGGGCGCTCCTTTTTATTTGTTTTCAAAAAGGACGGTACACACCGATTCCGGCGGCAGCAGAAGGCTGTTTCCGTCGGCGGGCATTTCGGCAAGGTCGCGGTCTTTGTCCGTAACGATAAAACGCGTTGCCCCGGACGCGAGCACGGCCGTTTTTTCGGCGTCGGCGTTGTTGATGAGGATAAGCACCGTCTCCCCGTCCTTTGTAAAGGCAATGGGCTTTACGTCCGGGTCGTCGCTCTCCGCCCGGACCCGCACGGCGCCCACGGGGATATATCTGGAAAAATTGCCGGTGACGGAATACCGTTTCGTCATTTCGATGCTGCCTTCGGGCAGGTTGATGTAAATGAGCCCGTCGCAGTAATCCACCTCCGAAACGGCGATCCAATGCTGCCAGGCGCACACGTTCAGGATGGTCAGGTCCTCCCACATGACGTTTGCCATCACAAGGGCGGAAGCCATGCCTTTGTCGCGTCCGCCCTGCATATGCGTCCATTCGCTCATGCGCACCGGCACGCCCGGGTAGCGGCGGTCCATCCATTTTTTGAACCGCCGTAAAAAAGCGGGGCGGTCGTTGAAAAAGGCAAAGGGAAGGATAGGCAGGAAATAGGAATGCAGGTCCACGGCGTCCGTGCGGCGGCGCACCTGCGGGTCTTTCAGCAGCGCGTTGGTATAAGCATGGTTTCGCCAGCGGATATCGCCGTTTTCGAGCCCCGCCAGCTTTACCTTATCCAGCGCCGGGCGTTTGTCCATCTCTTTCGCAAACACCCGCAGCAGGCGTTTTGCACTGTGCGGGTGGTAGTGGCAGCCCTCCTGCCCGCCGTTCCAGACCCAGAAGGGTTCGTTTACGGGGGAGAGGTATCGCACCGGCAGCCCCTCGTTTACAAAGTGCTCCGTCACGTCCAGACAGTATACGGCGAAGGCGCGGTAGTTCTTTTTCGGCAGATTGTCCAGAAAGGGCAGGCGTTTATCGCAGTGCGCCGCGCCGCTGCGGGTGAGCCGCTCCAAAGGGGAGTTGACAAACAGCGTGATCTCTTTCGCGCCGTCCTTCACCGCCTGCCGCATCATATATACGGCATTGGCGTCCCGTGAAAAATCGTATTCCCCGGGGGCGGTCTCAAAGCACTCCGTGCGGCGGAGCGGGTTGCCGATATCGCCTTTGCCGCTCTCTTTGGAACCCGCCCCGATGTTATACCGGTAGCTTGTCAGGCCGATGCCGTCAGTTTTTGAATACAAAAGCCTGCTGATCTCGTCTCTGACGGGCAAAGCCCCTACGGCCTGCGCCCACCACGCGCCGCTCGCGCCGAAACCGGAGAAAGTCTGGAAGGTTTTGCGGGGGTCGATCAGGATGTTCATAGCCTCAACCTTTTTTTGTTTATTTTCAGGTTATTTTACTGCGGGATGGATCCCATCATTTCGGCAAACTGCTCCGTTACCGCCTTCGCCGTCCCTTTGCCGAGGGAGAGGACCTCGTCGGCGTTGTCGTCGCCGAGGATATGGCCCAAAAAGGCGAAGTCGGCGTCGGGTACACAGTACCCGAGGGAGTCGTTCGTCAGATGCACGGCGAACATGTCCACGCCCGCACGCGGGGCAAGGGCGGCGGGCACGGGGTTCGTTTCCTCCTGCCCGGTCCAGGAGACCGCGGCGTAATCCCCGCCGTTGATGATGGAGGTGCCGTAAAAGACCTCGGGATAGAGCTCCACCGGGAACAGGCAAAGCCCGACTCTGCCGCCGAATTCCACGTAGCCCAGCTCCAGCACCACCGAGATATCGTTGGGGGAGAGCCCCGTGCGGTAAGCCGGCTCGTTGACGAGCCCGGCTTTCAGCGCCAGCAGCAGCACGCCGTTGGTGGGCGAAAACAGGGAGGTGGAATACCGGACGTTCAATACCGGCGGCAGCGTCTCCATATCGGCGCACGCCGCTAAGATCCGGTCGGCAAAGATGCGCCCGGTGTTGCGTACGTTCGCGCCCATGCGCTCCTCTTCGGGCAGGGCGCCCGCGTTAACGCCTGTATTTTTGCGCGTGAGCATCCCGGCAGCCCCCTGGAAGAACATAAAGCTGTACCCGGTCTTTTCTTTTATGCGCATCTCCGTATAGTAAACATAGTCCGCGGATACCAGATGGTAGCTTGAATCAAAGGACGTGGGGTGGCAGGGGATATCCGCGATATAGATCCCCTGCGTCCCGTCCGCCGGGTCGAACCGGAACACCGGCGTCAGGGGAATGTCCGCCGTATCCACCAGCCCGCGCTTGTCCATGATGTTGGCGGAGAGGTCAACTGCCTTATACGAGAGCGTGCCCGGGCGCATATCCTCGATCGCGGCTTTTACCGTTTCGGTCACCGTTTTTACGTAATACGCCTTGAAACGTTCGGCGTTTTCCAGACGTTTTTCGCCCCGGATATTGAACAGGTTGCGTATGCTTCCCGTAAGCAGCTTATAAATGGATTCGGTCGCCACTCCCTGCGTATCGAGACCCGTGTGGGTGTGCGTGGCGCTGAGGTTTACAGCGGAGATCCGTATCCCGTTTGCTTCTGCCCAGTCGAGGACCGCCTTACGGACCTCCAGCGTATCGCCGCCGGTCACCCCCAGGCCGTCCACGACCGCAAAGACGACGGGGCCTTCGCCGGCGCCGTCGTCAACGGCGGCGGCGCGTACGCGGCAGTCGTCGTAAACGCCTTCGGCGGGCATATTCGTAAGGCTGCGCCCAATATAGTATTTGCCGGGCTCAAAATCCGGCGGTACCAGGGACGCCGAGGCAAAGCCCGCCTTCCATCCGGCGCCCTCTGCAGGCGACGTGCGGTAGGCGTCCCTGCCCGACGGATACACGCTGCCGTCGAACGCGTCGGCGCTTTTGACGCCGCGCGGATTGACGTACAGGGCGTTAAAAACCTTCAGAAAGGCGTTCGCGAGGCCGTTCAACAGCTCGTACCCCTGCTTCTGCGCCTTGGAAAACCCAACGCTCGGCAAAAGATCCGCTTTCGTCTCCCCGGTTCCGGTGATCGCGTCGTATTCATAGGGGCCCCATACGGTTTCGGCTGACGTCTGCGTCAGCGGGACGATCAGCAGGACCGCCGCAAGCAGCAGGCATAGGCGTTTTCCGGTTTTTGTCAGCATGGTTTTTCCTCCTTTAAACGGATATCGTACGTCTGGCAATGCTTCCTCTTCGTGCCGTGTGCGCTGGTTTAATACAGCGACCATGCCTGGATCTTCAGGATCAGGTCGTGGATCATCCCGAACAGCCGCTGGATGATGTTGCCGTCCACAGTGATCGAAGCCACGATGCGCAGGCCTCTGTAGGGAACAAACTCACCGTCGTCGGTCCTGTAATTGGCGCTGACGATCTGTTTCGCGTATACCGTGACGTTTTTGCCGCACTCGATCTCAATATCCCCGTCGTTCAAGGCGTCCGGCAGAACGTAGCCGTCGGCCGCGTCCAGACAGTAGGAGACGGAGTAGCGGCGGCCGGCGACCAGCTTGCCGTTTTCGGGGGTGCCGGCGTAATCCGATACCGACACGGGGCCGGCGCCGGAAAACCTGTATACGGCGTTATCGGACAGGATCTCGATAAAATCGGCGTAGTCCGATTCCGTTTTGCCGGCAACGTTACTGTTGAGCCGCACCCTGACCGTCCCCATGGGCTTATCTTCGGCAAAGGCAGAGATCATAAAACAGCCGCAAAGGATACATACGGCCAGAACAACGGATAATGCTTTTTTCATAATAATCGCCATGCGATTCAGAATTCGCACAAAGTGGGATGAAAT
Organism: Clostridia bacterium; assembly: GCA_017430145.1. Lineage (GTDB taxonomy): Bacteria > Bacillota > Clostridia > Oscillospirales > Acutalibacteraceae > RUG806. Next base: position 1,809 of record JAFRNP010000125.1, on the reverse strand, counting down.
ATCACACTTTATGCCCGAATCGTTCCTTTCTTCTGATTTTTCACACTAACAACCTCCTGTTATTTTATTCTGATTTTATTATACGCTTTCCGGGGGATTTGTCAACCGCAAACTTCCTTCTGCTTTACCGATCGATACCTGAAGATCCCTGCTTGTCAGAACGCCGGAATACGGCGTCGGAGATCCCCGACAGGCGTCAGCCTGCCTTGCGGTTTCTTCCTTGTCTTTCACCTTTTGTCCGGCGCATAACGCATTCACGATTTAATTGGCGGCGCAGTATTGACAAATCAGCGTATTTGCGCTATAATACAAAACAAATGTTCCAAAAAAAACAGGAGGTCCGCAGAATGGTTGCAGCCGTGAACAGCGTCGGATATTTCGGAATGAAGGCGTTTCTTGTCAGAACCGAAACGGATATTTCCGCGCAGGCGTTCCGTTTTGATATCGTCGGGCTGCCGGACGCCGCTGTGAAAGAGGCAAAGGACCGCGTGCAGTCGGCGCTGCTCAACAGCGGGCTGCAAATGCCTTACGACCGGGTCCTTGTGAACCTTGCGCCGGCAAACGTGCGCAAGGAGGGGTCGATGTACGACCTGTCCATGCTGCTCTCTCTCCTGATCGCCACGCATCAGCTGCGCGGCAATTTTGAAGACGCCGCGTTTATCGGCGAGCTGTCGCTGTCCGGCGAGATCTGCGCGGTCAACGGCGTGCTGCCGATGACGCTGTTTGCAAAGGAATCGGGGCTCAAACGGATCTTCGTACCGGCGGAAAACGCGCCGGAGGCCTCCGTGATCGCGGGGATCGAGGTTTTTGCGGTCACGGACGTCAGGTCCCTCGTTTCTTTTCTCCGGGATCCCCTGAACCATACCGGGGAGTACCCCAGACGGATGCCGTCGTATGTGTTCGGCGCCGCCGGCAGGCAGCCGTTTCCCTTTGATTTTTCGGACGTCAAGGGGCAGTCCGCCGTAAAACGGGCGCGGGAGATCGCCGCGGCCGGCGGGCACAACGTGCTGATGTGCGGCGCGCCGGGCGCCGGCAAAAGCATGCTGGCAAAGCGCCTGCCCTCCATCTTGCCGGACATGAGCTTTGAGGAAGCGCTGGAAACGACAAAAATCTATTCCGTGGCGGGACTTCTGGACCGTAAAAGCGGGCTGGTGACCGTGCGTCCCTTCCGCGCGCCGCACCACACCGGGTCGCTGGCGTCGCTGGCGGGCGGCGGTACGGTGCCCAAGCCCGGCGAACTGTCGCTGGCGCACAACGGCGTACTGTTTCTGGATGAGCTGCCGGAATTCCCCCGTGCCTCCCTTGAGATCCTCCGTCAGCCGTTGGAAAACGGCGAGATCACCCTCACGCGCGTGGCGGGCACCGTGACGTACCCGTGCTCCATCATGCTGGTGGGGGCGATGAATCCCTGTCCCTGCGGATACCGCGGGCACCCCACGATCAAATGCACCTGCGCTCCCGGCGCGGCGGAACGCTACCTTGCCAGGATCTCCGGCCCCATGATGGACAGGATCGATATCCAGGTGGAGGTGGAGCCGGTCAGGTACGAGGACCTGATCGCCACGAAGCCGGAGGAATCCTCCGCCGAGATCAAGCGGCGTGTCGACGCAGCGAGGGCGATCCAGCGGGAGCGGTTCAAGGACAGCAGTACCGAATGCAATGCAAAAATGACGTCGGTGGAGCGCAGCCGGTATTGCGTGTTATCCCCGGCGGCGGAAAAGCTGCTGTCGGGCGCTTTTGAACGGCTCAGCCTTTCGGCGCGGGCGTACGACAAGATCCTGAAGCTCTCCCGCACGATCGCGGACCTGG